>NZ_CP037899.1:1258304-1572880 GCF_007475525.1 Methylacidiphilum kamchatkense Kam1
TGTGTTCGGTTTTTCTACTTGTGGAGCCTGTGGTCCAGGGCCACTGCCTCCTCCTGGTCCTGGAGCCGGAATAACCTGTTTGTTTTTCTGTCCTTGCTCAGGCATGAGCATGATTACCTCCATGTTGTTTTTCATTGTTTGTACAATTTAATCAATTCCCCATGGGCTTCAAATTCAAGTTCTTTACGATGTCCCCCACGCTTTTCGCATTATCGATCACTTCGCAATAGACCTCCAGATCCACTCCTGGAAAAGCAGAGGCTAAATCCAGTCTATAGGTCTGCCCATTGAACCGAAAGGCAATATAATCCCATTGGACGTTAATAAGATCTTTTGAAAATCTCTGGATACATTTGCCTCGAACAAAGGCCCGAGACGAGGAAGGAGGCTGTTGTATAGCCTGACAAATGTCTTCATCAGTCGTTAATCGGATAATATCCCCTGCAGACTCCAAAGCGTAAAACAAGCCTCGGCTCCGATCAACCAGATGATACTCCAAATCAAGACTTTGAAGCCAAGGATCTTCCCAAGAAAGGTTCTGATCCTCCCGAAATGTCTGCAGTAGCCAGAACTTCGCCATCCAATCCAATCGGTCTTTCAACGCATAGGGATTGGTTGCCAAAGTTTGAAGGGTCTCTTTCCATGCCTTCCATACTTTTTCTTTTTCCGGATGATCTAAATCCACATACCGGGCAACCCAATCTGCGTAGTCACTCTGCAGTTCAATGGCCGTGGTCCTCCCTCCCTGCGCTAGTTCTATTTCCCAGCGGAACTTCGGATCACGCGAGATGCTACGGTGTGCATAGAGCGGATCAGCCAAAAAGAATCTTTTAGGGATACGCTCATACTGCAAGGCTTCTAAGACTAAGGCAGTAGTTCCTACCTTGAGCCAAGTTGAAAATTCTGAAAGATTCGCATCGCCAAGAATCACATGAAACCTTCGATACAGCTTCGGATTGGCATGCGGTTCATCCCGAGTATTGATGATCGGCCGACGATTCATTGTATCAATCCCGACAAGCTCCGTGAAAAAATCGGCTCGCTGTGAGATCTGATAGCCTCCTGGCATCCCATGATCTTCTCTTTCCCATCCAAGTTTTCCTGCTCCCGCATAGATCTGTCGGGTAATCAAAAAGGGAAGCATGCCTTCGACAAGCCTATCCCAAGGAATGAGACGGGGGATCAAATAGTTTTCATGGCACCCGTAACTGTGACCAGCAAAATCCGTATTGTTTTTGTACATGCAAACGGTATGGCGTCTTTTTTTACTGGATGCCTTGGCACATTCTTCCAATATCCTTTCTCCGGCTTTATCCTGAGCAATCAGTTCGATCAGCGTCGAACATTCCGCTGTGGAATATTCCGGGTGGGTATGATCGTTATAAAGTCTAGCCCCGTTGCGCAGGACAAAATCACTCTTTATTTCTTCAAAACTATAGGGTCTTTGTCGATCTTGAGAAAAAAAGTTGGCTTCATCCGCATCCTGCCGCAATTCCCTTGCCCGAAATCCTCTAGCATCTTGATGAGGATCTTCTTTGGTATAATCCCAAAGGTTTGGACTGCCAAGCTGAGAGGCAGAACGGACTAAATGAATCGACTCTTCGACAACATCAATATCGGCATTCTCTAAAACAGAAATCCCAAATTCAGTTTCTAACCCAAAATACACTGACCAGGGCACAAGCCTCTTTTTTTCCATAAAACTTCACTTCTTTTTTTTACTATACTACTCCAGAAACCATCTTTTTTCTAGGCATAATCGGCGATAGTTTTACAACATTCTGTGGATCATAATCCACGAGCTTCAACCAATCTTCCGTAATATCCGAAGGAGGGAATATATCATTTTCAATGTATTCTTCATCCAAGGCACAAAGCAGATCTTCCAGGCGTATCCCTCCCTGAAGAGGATCAACAATGGTTCTTTTTATGGCCATCCCCTTTGCTCTTTCTACAATGGAAGCAATAATAGCCCCACTATTCAGATCGCCCCTGTAGAGATATTCTTTTTTGCCGCTTCTTAAAGTCACTTCCAAAAACTGGTTGCGATCCGTTCGAGCGTATTGTTCTTCGACTACCTTTTCGATAAGAAAATCGATCACTTTCTTTGGATCTCCTCCAAACCTTTCCATAAGGCTTGTGTCATAAGGGAGATCTTCGGTAAGATAGATCCTAAAAATTTCCTTTGCTTCTTCTTTCCCTGGTCTGTTAACTTTGATCTTCCTGTCAATTCTTCCAGGCCTTAAGATTGCCGGATCGATGAGATCAGCCCTGTTAGAAGCAAGAATAATAACTGCCTGTCGCATCGACTCAATCCCATCCATTTCGGCACAAAACATCGGAACGAGGGTATTCAGTATACTATTAAATCTTCCCGCTCTTCGAGTCCCAAGGATTGATTCGGCTTCATCAATGAAAATAAAAGGAAGATAATCTTCCTTGGCTAGCTCTCTGGCCTGTTCAAAAATCTCTCTAACCTGCCTTTCCGATTCACCGACCCACATGTTGAGGATTTCAGGGCCTTTAATATGCATAAAATATTCTCGCTTCTCCTCCCCAGTCTTTTCTCGAAGCTTTTTTGTTAGATTATACGCCGTAGCTTTGCCAATAAGTGTCTTTCCGCATCCAGGCGGCCCGTACAACAAAAATCCTTTAGGCACATTGTGCTTGTACTTGGCAAAAATATCAGCATAGAGGAAAGGAAGCTCCACAGCATCCTTAATCGCTTCAATCGCCTGCTTCTGTCCACCGACTTTCTCCCATGGCAATTCTGGTACTCTCTCTAAGAGCTTCGATGAGGTCTTGGTCGATTTTACCACTTCGATTGCCACTCGATGAGAAGGGTCTAACCGAATTTCTAATCCTGGCTTCAACCGCTCCTTCATCAGTGGGGAAGAGCGAATGACGATGAACGTACCAAAACTGCCTTCATGACTGATCCTTAACCGATTGTCAGGTAAAACGTCTAAAATCTTTACAATCAGTCCTGAAGCATCAAAACCTAAGTCGCCTACAATAGCATAGGCTTCATTTAAAAGCACTCTTGTGCCAATAAGCAATGTTTCCCCTTTTAAACGCGGATCAATAAGACAATAGAATTCAGAACCTCCTTGAGCCACAAGCCCTACGTCACTTTTAGGAAGATCCAAAAGCGTCCCTACTCGATTGGCTGGAGAAGAAAGCTTTTCAACAGCTTCATTTAGCTTCTCAATTGCCTCTCTTGCCTTATCACAGGTCTCTTCTAGATCCCCCACCCGCTTTCTTAGATAAAAAAAGGCTTCCCTACTGAAAGCATCATTGACCAGAGACTGCCCAAGCAGATCAACTATTTGGAGGGTCGACAGCGAATCAAGTTTTTCGAATGTCATAGAGGTGTCCTTCATTCCAGTGTCTTTAACTTTTTTTGCCATGTTTCAAACAATACCAATGGTTTTGTTTTCATGCAAAAAAGTTATTTTTTTCTTCATTAAGCTCTTCCTATAATTTATCCTTTTTAAGCTCACTAAGCAATTTTCGCACCAACCCTAGTTTATCATTAGCTTGCAGTATAGATCTACCGACTACAATGTGTGTTGCTCCCAGGGCTGCAGCTTCTTTCGGATCTATGGTCCGTTTCTGATCATCTCCAGCCAGTTTTTCCCACCGAATCCCAGGCACTATGATATAATCAGGCTGTTTTTCCATTTTTCGAATAGTCACTAGCTCTCTGCCCGAACAGACTATGCCTTTGAGCCCAGCCTCCAGTGCCAATCTCGTCAATAACCGCACTTCTTCTTCAACCGACCGATCGATGCCAACTCTTTCTAGTGTTTTTTGCTCAGCACTCGTCAACACAGTTACTCCAATGACTTCTGTGGCACTTCCAGCAGCTGCCGCAACCGCTTCCCTGAGCATTTCTTCCCCGCCTAAAACATGAACCGTTGTAAACTTTACTTTGAGCTTGACAGCTTCAGAAACTGCTCTAAAAACAGTCTTAGGAATATCATGAAATTTTAGATCAAGAAAGACGTCGGCACCGCTATCAATAATTTTCTTGATAACATCTGCCCCTCCAGCCATAAAAAGCTGACTGCCTACTTTAAAAAAATCGATCAGCGGCCTTAACAAATGAACCAAATTCAAAGCCTCGGACACATCGGATAAATCCAAAGCAACAATTGGTTTTAATTCCATGGACACTTTATCTTATATTAATAGCTTTGCTCCGGCAAAAATCAATCTTGGACTACGTATTCTTGGAAAAAGAGAGGATGGCTACCATGAGATCCGAACCCTCATGGCTCCAATATCTATTGGAGACAATATCTATATCGAACGAACAGAGGATGGCATAGTATTGGAGACTAGCGGCCATTTCGATGTTCCTAAAGATGCGAACAATCTAGCCCTCAAAGCAGCCCTGCTTTTTTTATCTCATTATTCCATACAATCAGGCTTAAAAATAAAACTAACCAAAGTGATTCCTCCCGGTGCTGGACTTGGAGGCGGTAGCAGTGATGCGGCGACAGTCCTTTCCTCCCTAAAAGAACTCTTTGGAATAAAAGATTCTATTGATACTCTTTTCCAATTAGCTGCCCAGCTGGGCAGTGATGTGCCTTTCTTTCTATTAAAAAAACCAGCTCTTTGTACTGGCCGAGGAGAAAAGCTCCAACCAGCGACCATTCATTATCCGCGCAAAGGGATCCTTTTTTATCCAGGCTTTCCGGTACAAACTCCTTGGGCATATAAGAAATATAGAGAACTGCTGGACCAAGGCGCCGTGCATCCCCCAGACCCAGCAACGATTGATCAACCCCTCAATGACCTCGAACAAGTCGTCTTTTCAAAATATCTTTGGCTAGGAACGCTCAAAAGCTGGCTCATCAATAGATTCCATCCAGAACTTTGCCTGATGAGCGGCAGTGGTAGCTCTCTCTTTGCCCTTTTTAACCAAGAAGATCCTCAGTTTTTTGAGTCGCTCATCCAGGAAGCTAAAAACTATTTGGGCTCCTGTTGTTGGATCCGTTCTTTTGAAATCCTCGAGTCGATCTAGCTTCTTCTTAAGCAGAAAAAATTATGTTTTGATCTTTTCTATATTTCTTTTCACAATATTGCCATGATAGCTCATTATCCATACCTAATTGTTGGCGGGGGGATGACAGCGGATGCTGCAGTTCGTGCCATTCGTTCCATCGACGAGAATAAAGCGATCGGTATTATCTCTGAGGAGCCATATCCACCCTATCTCCGCCCTCCTCTTTCCAAGGGGTTGTGGAAAGGAAGGCCGGTCCAAAGGATATGGTGTCGAACCGAGTCAAAAAAAGCAGACCTTTTTCTTGGAGAAACAGCCCTTGCTCTTGATCTTTCCAATCGCAGGCTGTATACGGATAAAGAAAAGACTTATAGTTTTGAAAAGCTTCTTATAGCAACGGGGGGAAGGCCAAGAACGCTGCCTTTTAAGGATCAATCCATTATCTATTACCGTAATCTTGCTGATTATTACAAACTGAGGGAAATAACAGAAAGGGCAGAACATTTTGGGATCATTGGCGGTGGATTTATCGGAACTGAAATTGCTTCCTGTTTGTGCGAGCTTGGGAAAAAAGTCAGCATGATCTTTTTGGAAGAAGGCATAGGCCGCCGGATATTTCCCTTAGAACTTTCCCTTCGGCTCAACGCCTTTTTTGAACAAAAGGGAGTGCGCCTCTACCCTAATCAATCCGTTAAAGACTATAGGAAAGAGGGGGACAAAGAAATCATTGTCAGTTCCACAGGCCAAGAACTCGTCTTTGATTGTGTTGTCGCAGGCCTTGGGATTATCCCCAATGTCGAATTAGCCAAGGAGGCGGGCATCAAAGTAGAAAACGGGATTGTTGTTAACGAATATCTACAAACGAGCTGCGAAGGGGTGTATGCCGCCGGGGATGTGGCGAATTTTTATTGCCCACCCCTTGGGAAGCGACTGAGGGTAGAACATGAAGATAATGCAAGAAAAATGGGAGAATGTGCCGGCAAAGCCATGGCTGGAAACCCTCTTGTTTATGAGCATATTCCTTCCTTCTATTCTGATTTTTTCAATTTTTCTTACGAAAGTGTGGGCATAGCCGATGGGAACCTTCCTGTCATCTCTTTTTGGAACGCGGACAGTTCCAAGGGGGTGCTTTATTATCATGATTCCTCGAAACTCATGGGGGTGCTATTATGGAATATCCCAGGGAAGGTGCCCGAAGCAAGAGCCCTTTTAAGCGAAGGGGTGGCAGCTGATCCTCAGGTGCTTTCTCATAGGATTTCCCTCGATTAGTCGCTTTTTCTTACAGGCTTTTGTGTTGCTAAAATTGCTTCTGGATTTATTTTTTTCTGGATGGATGGCATTACGTTGCTTCCGAGGGAAGAGGTTTTGAAGCTAAAACTTGTGGTAAACGAGCTGTTTTTAAGCATTCAGGGAGAAAGTACTTTTGCTGGCTACCCTTGTGCTTTTATAAGACTAACCGGATGTAATTTGAGGTGCCGGTGGTGCGACACAACGTATGCTTTTTCAGAAGGCAAACTTCTGCCTATCGAGGCTATCATTAATCAGATTCAAAAATTTAACATTCCACTTGTAGAAGTGACCGGGGAGAACCACTCCTTCAAAAAAATACTCTGCATCTGCTCCGCTTGCTCTGCGATCTAGGCTATCAGGTGCTTTTGGAAACTAGCGGCTCTTTGTCCATCCGCCATGTAGACCCAAGGGTCCATCGGATCGTTGATTTGAAATGCCCATCAAGTGGAGAAAGCGAAAAGAACTTACTAGCCAATCTCGATTGGCTTGGCGAAAGAGACGAACTGAAGTTTGTCATTGGGAATAACGAAGATTACCAATGGGCAAAGACCAAACTAAACGAAGAAAAAGAACGACTCACTAAAGTCAGAGCAATCACTTTTTCTCCTGTCTTTGGCGAACTAGAGCCAAGGATCCTCTCCGAATGGATTTTAGCCGATAGACTAAATGTTAGACTGGGGCTTCAGATCCATAAATACATATGGCATCCGGAAGCACGCGGAGTGTAATAACTTCTTGATTAGCCCTCCCTCAAACTCTTCAGAATCCTGCCCCTGGCATTCCTCCCATATACGAGCCCGCCTGTCCATTTTGTTGCCATGAAGGAGGAGTATTCCAAGGCATGGAAGTAACATTTTCCTGGTTCTGCTTCTTCTTCTTTTTGGATTTAGAAGAATCCTGGCTGGCTTGTGGGGTAGTGGAATTTGAAGTGGATGCACAGCCTCCCACAACGCTCATCATCACACAAAGGGACAAGACCCAAAGTAAATTCAACATTTTCGCTTTCATAGCAAACCAGTTTTGTCTTTTTTAATAAAGAAATCAAAAATATTTTTTCTTTTTTTCTAATTTAAAACATCATCTCCGGGCTGAATGTTTCCTTTTAGTGAATCCATCACAATATCAGCAACAGCTGTGGAAGGTTCTGTCGAGACAATCTTTATCTTTCCAAGAAATTGTTTGTTGCGGAAGACTTCAAGCTCTCCATTTTCAACTAATCCATCTTTTTCTCCAATATTCAATACGACGAAATTCCAGTTCCGGTTGACAGAAACCACCTTCCCACGAATACCAGTTCTCATGGAGACAGCTCGAGCAACCGCAGGAGAGGCTTGCTTGAACTTGTTTAATTCATTGGTCAGCCGAGCTATGCTATCTTCCAAAGCAAGTTTTTCCTTGACTAAGTTTTCTATTTTTTCTGAGGCTTCCTGATTGGCTTTCTTTTCTTCTTCAAGCTTAGCTGTCAACGCATCCAATTCGGATTTATGCTGATTGGCTAACGAAGAACTGCTCTCCGATTTCTGTTGGAGATCGGCTAGTTGACTTTGGGTTTCTTTAAGATCGTTATCAAGCTTTTGAGCCCTTTCTCTTTCCTGGGCCAGTTCAGCCTTTACCTCCTCTAAATGTTTCGAAGTCCTCTCTAGCAAGACTTTCGATTCTTCTAGCTGTTCGCTCGTTTTTTTCAACTCTTCGGAGGTGCGTGCATACTCAGCCTTGAACTGATTTTTTTGTTTGACAATAAGAAGTCCAAAAACTGCCGATACAACAACGCCTACAAAAACGACAACGGATAAAAATCTACCGATAAACATGGAAAAATGACTGCCAAAGTTTAATTACAAAAAGATATGTTCTCTTTTTCGCATGTTTTCTCCTCTTCTAGAATGTGCACGGATTTTATGCCATGAATTCTTAAGAGTGTCAATAATGCAATTTTTAAAAGTTCTATCTGGTAGGAAAAAAAATATTAATTTTTTAAAATAAAAAATATATCACTTTCTTTTTTTAACTGGCTCAGTCACAAAAGGTTCATCCAAAATACTTCCTTGGAGCGATGGAGGCAGTGGTATCGACACAACCACCGGGTTGCTTTCTCCTTGTCTAGCCACAAGAAAACGGATCGAATTTTTAGCTCCAGTAAGCCCAAATTTCTCTTTCCTATAGATAGACAAAAAATCAGAAAGACCGCCATTAATCCCTATATCGTTGATCGCCAAGATCTGATCCCCAGATTTCATTCCGTATTCGTAGCCTTTCCCCCCCACTTCTAGCGCTACCACAAAGACCTTCGAATCGATCTGGGCAAGAATCATGCCTTCTGGAAAGCTAATCGGTTCATCCTTAAAAGACTTTTTGTCTTTTTCTTGAAAGATAATTCTTAAATCATCCGCATCAAGAAAATCAAAAGCCTGGCAAAACGCTAGTCCCGTCTTCCATACTGTCTGATGGATCATTTTCATTTCTTTTTCTTCCGGACTATCCGTATGGAATGCTCCTTCTGATTCTAAGGCCGGGGTGGACCGAGAAGCGGCTGCAGCTAATCCTCCTTTTTCTCCACCTTCTCCTTCAGCTGTTTGAGGGTTACCGGAGAGAAGATCCATCTGCGGCTTTACGTAAATCACTCGTAGCAGAGCATCTGAAGGAATGATCGTATACGCATTGATCACGAAGGGGTATTTTGGATGCACCCCTTCTTCATCTTCTATAAAAAGCTGGCAGTCCTTTAGCTCAGGCGTAAATTTTAGTGGAGCGGAAACTAAAGAAAAAGGAAAGACTAAAAAGAGAAGAAAAAAGAAGCAGTAGGAAATTCTCTTTTGGCTTAGAAGAAAGCCTCTAAAAAAAAAGCTCATCGTTCTTCTTCCTGTTACTTAACCTTTGCTTTCAGGAGAAAATCTTGCGGGCTATCTTTCCTTAACCATTCCTCAATGACGATTGTTTTAAGCCTGTTTTTTTCTCCTTTTTCAATACGCAACAATCCTTTGGGGACTTCCAACCGGTCAGAAAGAAAAGTAAGAAGCAGTTCATTGGCTTTTCCCTCCACGGGTGGAGCTGAAAGCTTGATTTTAATCAATTCTCCATGCTTGCCAACGACCTCAGTTTTTTTTGCGTTGGCTACCACCTTGATCATCAGTCGTGCCGAGACCATAAAAAGATGCCGCTGTCTCTTCTCTTTTCTTATCCTTGTGCAAGCCAAGGGCTTGCTGAATTCTGTTCGGCTTTCCGAAAAGCCTCTTTTACTTTTTGGAGTACAGACGCCTCCAGGGGACCTTCTTGTAAGGTTTCGATATTCTTAAAGAGATGCTCTAGCTTTGTCGTGCCAACGATAACCGAATGCACTTCGGGAAAAGAAAGTACAAAACGCAAGAAAAACTTGGGCCAATCCTTTTTTTCTACGCCAAAATCTTCCGGTTTTAGCCGCATTTGCTCAAACCTTTTCCTGTATTCAGCCCCATACTCCCTTGCATAGGAAGGACTCAATTCCGTAGGATCTTTCCAGGGGCAATTGGCCAAGGGTCTTTTTGCTAAAACACCCACATTTTTAGCTTTGGCTTCCGGTAAAACTTTTTCGAGATTCTTCTGATCGGTCACATTCAAACTCATCTCTAATACATCAATTTCAGGAAGACTCAAAGCATAGATGGCCTCCTCATTGTCTCCAGAATAACCAATAAACCGTATTTTCCCCTTTTCTTTGGCTACGAGTAAAGCTTCTAGAGCTTCGCCTTTCGCTAAAATTTCTTTTGAGCAAGTATGCAGAAGCATAATGTCAATATGATCGGTTCGCAGTTTTTTGAGAGATTGATCCACTGAAGCCGCAATCTTTTCTTTAGACCAAGGGGGTAAAAACTCTTTGCCTTCCACCTCGCCATAGCCGCACTTCGTGACAAGGATAAAATCTCTTCTTCGATGAGCAACCGTTTTGCCAATCAGCTCTTCAGACTGTTCATAGCCCCGAGCCGTATCGATGAGATTGATACCATGATCTAAAGCAAAGAGCAGCAACTCAGAAACGGCTGCCGTTTGCATATGCTCAAAGCCAATTTCAGCGGTTCCAAGTCCTAGCCTTGAAACTTTGTAACCTGTTTTGCCAAGAACTGTATATTCCATAGACGTTTCTTTTTGAACTCCACCCGTTTATAGATACACTTTGCACAAAAAGCTTTTAAAAATCGATTACTTTCTATTTTATTGATTGTTTGCGCATTTGTCCAAAATGAACCAAGCATAAATTTGCATGCAAGTAATACTATCTAAAGACTTTGATTTTGAAGCCGCTCAGGCTTTACCTTCTTTTCCCGAAGGCCATAAATGTCGTAAGATCCATGGCCATAGCTTTAAGCTCACTGTGGCCGTACGAGGAGAAGTCGACCCTACCCGAGGCATACTTTATGATCATGCCAAAATTTCCGAGGCTGTTATTCCTTTGATCGAACAGCTCGATCACAGTTATTTGAATGATATTGAAGGACTCCAAAATCCAACTATAGAAAATATGGCTGGGTGGTTTTGGAAAAAGCTTCAGGATAAACTGCCTGGACTGTATGAAATCACCGTTCAGGAAACAGCCAGAACACGGTGCATATACAGAGGAGAATAGATTGTAGAAGAACTTTTCAGCAGAGAGGAACTAACCATTATGTCTTTAACTCAAGAATCAGAACTTCTGAGACTGCGGAAGGAAAAACTGAACTACTGGAAATCCCAAGCCATCGATCCATTCGGAGGGCCCTATCCCGATACCCAACCGATTGAAACAATTATTACTAGTTTCGTCGAGAACCTGTCCGTTCGGATCGCAGGCCGCATTCTCTCCATCAGGGATATGGGGAAAAGCTTTTTTGCTCATATACAGGATCAAAGCGCAAAAATGCAGATTTATGCTAATCCGCAATCGGTTGGCCAAGAAGCATTCCAGCAGCTAAAACATTTGGACCTCGGAGATATCATTGGAGTAGCAGGAGAGTGTTTTCTTACAAAAACAAAAGAAAAGACCGTCAGAGTGAAAAGCTGGCAGCTGCTTGCAAAGTCGCTACGCCCTCTTCCTTCTAAGTGGCATGGGCTGCATGATGTTGAAGCCAGATACCGACAAAGATATCTGGATTTAATAATGAATCCTGAAGTCAAAAAAGTGTTCTTTAATCGTAGCCAGATCATTAAAGAAATCCGTCATTTCCTTCACCAAAAAGGCTTTATAGAAGTCGAAACCCCGATGATGCAAACAGTAGCCGGAGGGGCAGCAGCCAATCCATTCAAAACTTTTCACGAAGCCCTTGGAATTCCTCTTTATTTAAGAATCGCCCCTGAGCTTTATCTGAAAAGACTGCTGGTCGGAGGATTCGAAAAAGTATTCGAACTAAACCGGAATTTTCGGAACGAGGGCATTTCTAGAAAACATAATCCGGAGTTTACGATGCTAGAGGCTTATTGTGCGTATGGAGACTACCGCTCGATGGCACAACTGCTCGAAGAGCTAATTGTTCACGTGGCTCAACGCGTCTTTGGTACCTTGCAGTTTCCTGCCTCCAAGCACTTAGGGGAAAATAAAATCGTTGATCTGACCCCTCCGTGGCCACAAAAACCGTTCAGAGAGGTGCTTAGCGAAGCCATTGGCAAAGACTGGTTTACTTTGGATGAGGCAGAAAAAAGAAAGGTCGCTGAGGAGTTTGAGATCGAAGTCAAAGAAGAATATACTGAAAGTGATATTGCTAAACATCTTTTTGAAAAGCTAGTCGAAGCTCGAACAATCGGTCCACTTTTTGTTACAGAACTGCCTGCAGATCTAGTGCCACTAGCCAGACAAAATAAGGTGAAGCCAGAGTTCGTTGATGTTTTTGAGCTGATCGTCAACGGTCAGGAACTGGCGCCGGGTTATAGCGAACTAAACGATCCGATTGTGCAAAGAGAACGGCTTGAAAAACAGGTAGGAGAAGAAAAACAAAAAATTGATGAAGAATTTCTTCTAGCCTTAGAGTACGGTATGCCTCCGGCGGGAGGAATCGGAATGGGGATCGATCGATTGACCATGCTCTTCACCGGCCAAGAATCAATCCGGGATGTCATTCTTTTCCCACTCCTTCGACCAAAAGAGGAAAAATAAGAATCAGGTTGCTTCTCCTTAGTGATTCTATTTTGCTTGCATTTTTCTCTAATGAATAAATTGTATTGAATATATAGAAAGGGGGGTTTAGCTCAGTTGGTAGAGCGTCTCGTTCGCAATGAGAAGGTCAGGGGTTCGAATCCCCTAACCTCCAGAATCTAACGCCTTACAGCCCGATCCAGACGAAATAAGGAGAAACTCAAAATCATGGCTAAACTCGTAGCCCAAAGCAAAATACCCATTTTGCTTTCCACAAGATAATAATTCCAAGGTTTTATTGCTACCGTAATGGGAAAATCAAAAGTAAGCTGATTGTTTGGCTTATCCTTTAGAATCACTTCCAACCTGTACCTGCCTTTCTCTAAATAAACAGGCAAGGAAATGGTACCATTCGGATACGACCGAAATGCCAATGACTTCAGCAGCTTGTCATTGTCCGAAAAGAGCTTCACAGCCACAGAAGCCGCTCTTGCCTTATCACTGATTAAGTCAACAACAATAGTGGCTTGACCCGGATCAGGCATATTATCACAAAAGGTTTGGCCCTGATAAATGGATTGTTGCGTATAAAGATCCATATGCACCGAATACCCTTCTTTTTCCATTACAGGACACTTAAAACGTCCTGCATTTTTATTGCACACATGCCCACAGTCAGCAAAAGAAGGAGAAGATAACCCAAAGATCCATCCGAAAATCCATATGAATAAAGGACAAAAGAATAGTCTCATGTTGTCATAAGAAGTATTTAATGTAATGACATTTTTAATCCTCTACCATCCACTCGTAAAGAAAAAAATTGGTTTTATAAAAATATTTTTTTAACCTGTTGATAATTAAAGGGATTAAAAATTTTCTTAGGAAAAGATATTTTTCTTTTAAAAACAAAAATAGTAAATCCTATTTTTAATCCATGCGTTTAATCTTACGATTAAAACCTGAAGACAAAAAAGCTACTCTTCCTATTCATTACAATGAATTTATTCAAGCCTTTATTTATAACTTCCTGGACTATGAGCTTTCGAATCAGCTCCATGAAGAAGGTTTTGTTGAGGGCAAAAGAGGATCAAAGCAACTTTTAGCGAACTTAACAGGGCTTCTAGATTTTATTCGTAGTCGTTTGAGATATTTGTTAGAGGACTAGGTGGATCAGCCTGTGATCCTACTAATAAAAGATTTAGGTGTTCTCAAGATAAAAAAATCTTTCCTGAGGAGAATAGACATTACGGTGTGTGGTATGTGAGTTTTTGATGCTAGACAAGAAAGTTTGGCTTTTTAGAAATGGATGGGAATAATAGTAGTATAGAGAAAAGATTCCATCAAAAAGATTGAAACACTGTTTTTTTAGTTTATTCCACTACAGAATATTGAGCAAGAGAAATGGATACTTCTTGAATTCACACTTCGACTTATTCCAATAAGCATGACATCTTGTCTAAGATTCATCATAAAGACTATGAAATCATTGAAATCTCTAAACAAAATATGGATTCAGACAAAGATAAACATAGTTCACATATTCACATATTTTGGATTAGCGCAATAATCTGTTGGTCAAAGGCTTCAGCCTTAGAAATCAAGTTTGTTAGTTGATGATATTGACAAAGATGAGACAGGCGATGAAAAAAGACATCAACGGTTTTATCAAGGTTCTGCCGAATAAGAAGTTTACTAGGCAAATCGATGGCAAGAGTAGAAGACTGGAGCATTAATTCTGTTCCTGCTAAAGGATTTCCAAAGACAATCACAGCAGTCGGTGGCAGCTCTAAACCCACCTCTTTTGCAGCTTGACTATGATCATACGTAGCAAAAAGCCGAAAACCTTCTGTCATTAATGCGCTTTTCAACCGCAAAATTGTGTCTAAAAATTTATACGGTGAAGAATATCGTACTATTCCTTCAGGCAAGGGTCCAGGCATACCTTCTCCATCTATTTATGAGAATTTATTAGAATTTCGAAAATTATTGGTAGCCATGTATAATGCACTCTTAATCTAATTTTATGCAGATTGTCAAATCTGAAGCCATCACAGAATAACTATCCAATCCTTGCTTTTTCTTTTGTTTCTTATAATTCTGCTATATTCAGTTCGAATCGGTATAAAGCTTCATACTCAATAACCACCAAAGATATTTTCAATTTGTTCTCTTTCTATCAACTTCTGTAAAGATGGGAATAGAATAATGCTAAAGGCTTCATCATATACTGAACCAGAACATTTCGACTTTTCCAGAATCTACTATTACTACTATTTAACTTTCTGAACGGCTAAAGCCGCATCCAGATTTTCCAACTTAATCTCATCGGCTAACGCCACAACCCCACATCAATGGTCTTAAAATATTGATTGGATAACAGGAGCAGAAGCTTCGGCTTAAGGCTATTTAATCCGGAATTGATTTTGGTAATAAGTTTCCAAAGGGCCTAAACCCGATAGATCTCATGCTTTATAGGTCTAACAATTGGCAAACCTATTCCACTCTCGAAATAGCAGGGATACGCATCGAGGTATTGTCCAAAGCACTTAAGTTTTTCTCTGGCTCTTGATTAAGGACTTATCGAGATATCTATTCAAGAAGACTGATAGTGCCATTTCTTTTCCAGTCATTTAGTGAAGTCCTAATTTTTAATTATTCTCTCTTTAGCACTACCCTAAACAGAGGATTGAAGATGGAAAAAGAAAAAGCTCTCTGTTTATTTTCATATTCCTAAAGGTGTTCTTTGAGAGCCTCCGTATCCTTAAAAAGTTAGAATCCTAACTCCTTGATCTATTCGCTCATTGATCTCCACAGCGCCTTTTACAACTCTTGCAGGGAGCATTTGTTCGACAGGAACTCCAAAGGCTTCTAAAGAAACTGCACAGGCAGCAATATCGACTCCAATCTGACGAAGCTGACTAAAGGCTTCTGAAAATATTGGCGAAGATTTCTGATTGGCACGAAGTAGCTCAACCCCAGGACCTAAGAGAAGTAATTCAACTTTTGTATCCTTTTGTTGGGCTAAAACTTGTGTCATATGGAGTAAAGAATTTATTCGCGGGAAAGCCTCTTTTCCCATTGTAATTACAATAAGAATAGATTTCATTCATGATTCACCATGTTTTTGGACAATAATTCTATTCAACGATTGCCCATATTGTTTTACAAGATTTTTTGTCTTTAAATTAATCAACTCGCTCATTTCTACAAAATAAAGAAAATTTTGTTTTTCTTTATTCTTCTGCTCTCAGAAAGATTATTCGATTGATTTTTTTTCCGATTTTGGCACTTATGACTGTATCTTAATCTTAAAGATGAACTCGATGAACAGATTGGAACCAGTACTTATTTAAAAGGAATTTACAATAAGGGTTTCTAGCCTTCATTCCAAACTAGATTGAAATAGTCTAGAATCCAGGTTCTTCCAAGTACGCTGAGCCTTTAGAACCGATGAGCCACCAACTGATAGGCAACAATCCTGAATCTGCAGACAACGCTTATGCAGGCTTTCTCCAATTCATTTAGAGATTAAAACTTGAAGAAAATCAACAGCTTTGGAAGAACACATTTTTCTATCATGGATGAAATGCGGTGCCTTATGTAATTAGCTCCAGCCACATCGCACCAATGACTACGTGGGAAACAGTCGCTGGGTTCCTTTTGGGAGGTAAGAGACTATGGCATGAAAATATATTTTAACTCTGGATAAGAAAAAGATGTGGATAGAACTTGATAGATTCAACAATCCAGTAGTTATGACTTTTCTCAAAGAAACTTGTTAAAAAGGGAAAAGAAGCGAAGAATAAACCTTTTTTTGATTTCTTTATTTCAGTAAACTCTTTAAGAGTTTATTAATAGTTGAAAGGATAAAATATCGCCTCGGTGCAAAAACATGTATTTTTTCTTATTATCGTATTTATTTCTTTAAGCAACCTAACTTCAGATTTCTTTGGTGCTACAGTTGATGTTTCTCGTGATTCCCCTGCTCTTGCTTTATCTTACCAGCGGCTAAGCCGACCACAATTCCGGCAGGGTAAAAAATTGATCCATTTATTAAAGATTAAAGCCGGAGAGAAAGTATTAGATATTGGATGTGGTTCGGGCGAATTAACCGCATATACAGCTCAGTTTGTTAAGCCAAAAGGGTGGGTGCTTGGGATAGACCCCTCACCGTACCGAATTGACCTAGCAAACCAAAAAAAGGATAAAAATCTTTCCTTTAGGATTGGAGGTTCTGATGATTTATCCAGTCTTCCCTCCAATTTTTATGATGTCGTTTATCTCAATTATGTTTTCCACTGGATATTGGATAAAAAGCGGGCATTAGAAGAAATTTTTCGGATTCTTAAGCCTGGGGGTAGATTAGGCTTATGCACTGGAGATAAGGAACAACATTCTAAAAATTTCAAAATTCTTAGTGAATCAATTCAAGCAGTGCTTGGTCCGACAGCATCCAAAGACCTTGTTGTGCCTTATCATATAAGTAAGGAAGAACTCCAATCTTTAGTCATCAAAAGTGGCTTTATTATCGACTCATTAATGGTAGAGGAGAAAACCAATTATGTAAAATCTCCAAAAGAAGTTATCGAATTTTTGGAAGCAAGCGATTTTGGTAATTTTTTAGCAGGAATTACCGAAGAGAAAAGACAGCGAATTTTGTCTTTGTTTAAACAGAAACTGTCAGAAACAATGACTTCTCAGGGAATACCAATGAAATATAGAACCCTCATTCTAATTGGACATAAACCTAAGACAGTTGTCTCAAAAGCTTTTTTAAAAATAGATCTAAAGAGCTAATATCTTGTGTAAAAGTCCAACCCATATGATTGAAAAGACATCACTTCCTCATGAAATAGATCCATTTTTTTCTATTTAGCGGTGCAATCAAATGTTCTCCATAAATAGGCACTAAATCCGAAGATTTTTTTTAGGTTTTAAAATCCCTTCTTCTTCCACCTCCTTTAATGATAATCCGATAATCCCTCTTGACTCTTGATCCACTTGCTTTCGAATGGAAGAAAATTAGTCCCTTTAAAATCAATTAAAAGTCTACTCTTCTTTAGATGTTTATTAAAAAAATGGTTTCAATAAGGAATGGGATTTTTTAAAAATTAGTTTTCACATTCTAATAAGAAAAAGTATGGGAACACAATCACCAGCTAGATCATTTTCAGTGAATAATGATCTTGCTTGCCACATGTAAAATAACTTCTCTCCGTTTGTCTTTGCTTTCTGATGCATATTCGATTTTTCTTTTAATGATTTCTAGAAGCAATAGTTTTTCATCTTATTGGAATCAACTAAAAATGCGATGTTGATGATTCTGTGGAATGGTTCTATCTTTCTTTTCCTAAATTGCCTTTCTAAGAGTTCATTCTATAAAACATAATAAAAAAATAGATAAAAAATGCATGTATTCTTCTGGCTAGAAGACAATGTCCTTATTTTCAAGCACCTTCATAATATATGAGACCGTTGTAGCCATTTTATAATGTGCATTTAGCAGGTTGTTATTTTTAATTAGACACAAACATCATCTTGCTCATAGTGCAATGGATTTTTTTATAATTGCACATTATGCAATCAATAGAAGTTGATTTTATAATCCATAGTTCTACAAAATACTTATATGAACTAATTAGATTCAGTGTATTAATAAAAAACTATTAAAAGGAGAATAAGCATGGATATATATAGAATATATGTAGTAAACAATGGAGCGGATGCACAGAATTTTTGGTGCTTTCTTGCTCCTCCACAGGAACTTGTCAATGATCAACGCGTATTTGCTAATTCCAATGTGAGATTGAGGATTAGAAATAATGCAAATGGTCATAATTATTTTGAAATCCCGGTTCAATACGTTATAGGAGCAGGAGCGAGTAATAATGCGGTTGGTCTCGGAGTCAAGATTGTATCAAATATTGTGGAAGACGCTAACATTGGGGAAATTTGGGAAGCAAATTATTCAACTGTACCTCCTAATGAAGGACCGACGTTGACAAAATTGCCAAAAGTATCTCCAACCAATACGATTTCCATTGTGTCTAACAGATTTGATAAAGTCAAGAATCAAGACAATGATTGGTTTTGCAACCAATCTTTTGGGGTAAAGACAACCTCAGGGTTTATGGGCATGACTTGGTCTCCTGAACCTCAAGAAACAAGAATATTGACCCCAAAATTGCGGTTCTACATAAGCATCGGTGAATATGGAAGCAATGTACTTGCCAATTGGGAACAGGTAGCCAATCAGGCTGCAGTTGTCCATGTTCCTACTTCATTCGCATTTGAAAAGTGCACCGTGATTTATACCTCAACGGGGGATTGGAAAGTGGTAAAAGGAGAGCCAGAACCAATAGCGTGATTTATAATGATTATTGGGATGAGATTCATATCAACACATAAATCATTATAATGATTGTGGAGATTGATTATTCTTAACTGGAAGAGAAGGCAAATCGCAAAAATAAAAATTTGCCTTCTCTTTCCATGTAATTAACAGGAGCAGACTGATTTTATAACAAAAATTAAAGACGATGGATAAATAATATGATGATATTATTATAACTTTTTAAATATCAAATACTTGTGTATAATCAAAATGTTTTCATAATGCATGAAAACATACAAGAATCATGATCCAAATAGGGGAAAGAGAATCAAAGAAGCATTAAGTGCTCGATTATGTAATAAACAGCTCGCTTTAGCTAAAGAACTAGGAATACACGAATGCACCATATGTCGATGGCAACAGGGAAAAAGTATTTCTTTAAAACATGCTGCACTGTTATGCGAAAAATTAGATATTTCTATGGATTGGTTAATACTTGGCAGAGGAGAAATGAATTTTCACCACAATGGCAAGAACGGTTATAGCTTCCAGAAGATTGACTTAAAGGAGGTAGAGGAGTTTCGCAAATTACCAGAAGACATCTATCAAGCTTTGATGAGCCTGTTAAAAGAAATATCAAAAAGACTATAAGTGCCGTTAGAACTTATTGCTGTAGTCCAAATCCAATCATGATTGTTTTATGAGGAGAAAAAACAAGCTACTAGTAAAGGATGGTTTCAGAAAGAAAGCTAAAATAGGATTTTGATCCTATTTTCCTATTCTATAGAATCTCTACGATTGGATGCATTGAAGGCTATATGGATCATCAGATTGGGAAAAAACTATTTTTACTATTAAAAGAGTAAGGGAATCGATTCGATCAGAAAAGACCCTGAAAAGGGATCTTTTTTTTCCTTGATAACATGATGATCGAGGTGACTTCTTTTTTGATGTACCTTTTCCATAAACTTCATCAAAACACACTCCTAGTACACTCTTTGAGTAGGCAATTGAAATTTGGCAGATTATTACTTAGTCCTACCCTACAGGACATGCAAAAGGAATTATTGAGTGGACATTCACTTAATCTTCAAATTATAGCTAAGACTGTATCACTTCAATCTAGCAGCTTCATCAAACGTTTTGTTTTCAAAAAAAATTTAGAACTTATAAAGAAGAAACCTGTCATATGCCAATCTGGCTGACCAAAGACTTAAGAAAAACCCTTGGAGAAGAAGTCAAACAGTGCGACTCCTTAAGTCTTCTTTTGGATAAATTTCCTTTTTTGGATTTTAAAATTAAGGAATATCGGCTTTTTTCTTTAGCTCGAGTCGTTTAGTGGAAATTCCTCCATAAAAGTACAAAGCCTGATTCAATCACTAGAAAAGGAAAAAAAAAAAACATCTATTGAACCAGAACCATAAGGAAAAATAGCGAAAAAATAGCGGATATAGAGAATAAATTATAAATACTCAAGTCCTTTCCTGAAAGCCCAATTAATTGTCACTATCAAAAACTATTCTCCTGGTTCCAAAGTTTTTTTTCTAATGCTGACAATAATTTTCTAAATAACAATGTTCTTTTCGGTCAACTAAGATCTCGATTAATGGTTAATATGGCCTGGGGAGTTTTAGAAAATGCCGGGTTATGCTTGGACCGATTCGGAATCCCTTATATCCCTAGTAGCGCAGTCAATGGGGGTGCGCAAAAAGAATGGCAATACAGAATCTTCTTAACAGCAAAGATAAGGAGAAGAAAAAAGAGCTGCTTCTTCAGATTGAAAAATCTTTGGATGGTCTAGTGAAGATTGGAAGGAAGAAAATTCGGATTTAGCTTTTGGTAGTAATAGCCAATGGATTGATATAAGAGAGGAAGCTGCTCATATCTTATTAATCAAATTAATCATCCTAAAAAAAGAACGACTGTAGGAAAACTTAAATAATTTTAAAGGTGTTGTTTCTTTTCTACCCGCTTATCCTTTCGATCTATCTTTGCTCAAAGTGGACAAAGCAGAAATCAAAATTAATATCGAATTGGATGTGATTTGCTGTCACCATGAGAATTACTATAAAGGGCAAATAGATAATGCTACCGATGACGAAGCTCCAAACCCAGTGTTTTTCCCAGCTATTGCTCCAGGACTGTATTTTGCTTTCGTTCTTCTTCCAATTGAACATAGAAGAGTAATTGAAGAGGGAGCAGATCTTTTATCGACGGCAAAATTATGGCTTGCAGAAAGATTGCAATGCTTTGACATTGGAGCAAAAACAGCCGCCGATTACGGAAAATTTGATTGCAACGAGAATGATCGGATCAAACAGTCAATACTACAAGTCAATAAAAGAAAAAGCATAAAGCCTGATCCTAAATGGCTTGACAAACTTTCTAAGCTGAAAGAAGACGAACATAGAGGAAAAATCAAACCATTTTCATATGAAGAGGAAGGGGTTTTAAATGATGAAAAACTAAAAGATGAGATTTGTCAAATATCTCTTTTTAAGTATCTTATAGAAATTAATCCCGATTTATATCAAAAAGAAAAAACAACAAAAATTCTAAAGTGATCAAGGGATTGAAATATCTGGCAACAAAATTCAATCAACCATGAATAAAGAAAAGCACGAAATCACATTTATTACTCGTTGTTTTTGTGCAGGAGCCAATCAGAGTCAACCAGAATTGAGATCTTCTTCTATTCGAGGAAAACTTAGATGGTGATTTCGGGTTCTTGGTGGAACTAAAACAGAAGAAAGAGAAGTTTTGGAGGAGTCACAAAGAAGGAGTCTTTGAGCAGTTCTTTTCTTCTTCACATAACTACTCTTCCTGAACACAAGACGCTAAAGATAGATAAAAATAACTGGCATAACTGGGGTATTTTGGTATTTTGTTTTTGTCAAAGCTTCCAATCGACAATATGCAGATATTCCTCCTGGAACCCAAGCTCAAATCGAAATTTTATGGAGAAAGAATCTTCCGAAGGATTTGTATAACAAATTTCAGAAGGCACTCGAAGCTTTTCTTCTTTTTGGTTCAATTGGTTTTCGGTCAACGCGTTGCGCCGGTTCCTTTCATCCAGAAAGTTTACCACAAAGCAAAAAAACCACCCCAAAATCTTAAAGAGTATCAAGAGATTTTGAATACATATGATGGTTTTTGTTGGGGATTTTGTCACAAACCATTTCCAACGTGCAAAAGTCTTTTAGAAACGGCTCAAACAATCTTAAAAGATAAATTTAGAAAAAAATATTCTGCAAAAAAAAAATGGTTCTCCCCTAGGTTCAGCTAATCCTAGACAAGCAAGCGCTGTTTATTTTAGACCTATCCAAATTAAGGATCAGTATCATCTTTTACTATTCGAAGCACCACACGATAAGATTCTGAATGAAAAAATAAACAAGAAATATCCAAAACCTATATTAAAAGAATATATTGACGAAAAAAATAGTATCTTTTGTCAATGAGGATTTCACCCAAAGGAAAAAAATATGCGCTGCTGATAAATAAAGATTCTTATGCGCCTATGCAAAGAAAGGCTTATCATGAAGATATTTATATTCAGGAACCTGCCTATTATCCATTAAAGGCAGAAAAGAAAACTTTAGGGAGGACCATTATTAAGACTAAATTAAATATGAACATTCTCCAAGAACATGGCAACATGAGAATTCCAAGGACTTACAGATTGCGGCAAAGATAAAGGCTGGAATGATGCAGTCAAATGCTGTAGTTGATAATTTAGTCTTATCTTTTGGAGAATACAAGCAACTGAACAGGATAGAAAAATAAGAGATAAAATTTTGGAAAATTTCTTCTAAACAGAACAGAGCAGTGTTCATTTAAAGAAAAATTAAAAAAAAGACATGCAAGAATGTCTAAAAAGAAAAGGTTAATCTTTTTTATGAGTAAGGTACTTATATGAAAATAATTTCTTTTTCCTTATCATGGTGCATTCTCTTTTTATCTCTACTCTTAAATCCTCTCAAGGCCCAATTTTTTATAAATGGAACAACTAACAATACCACTAATTTTTTCTCTTCCTCACCTGGACCAACCTTTACCAATGGCTTTACAACTGGAAACTCCTACTTCTTTAATACACTGCCTGGACCAACCTTTACTAATGGCTTTACAACTGGAAACTCCTACTTCTTTAATACACTGCCTGGACCAACCTTTACCAATGGCTTTACAACTGGAAATTCGTATTTCTATAATTCCCCTTCTGATTCAACAAAATCTTCCACTTGGATCAATACCAGAAGCAGTTCTGGATACTTTAAAGAACACAAAGCTTCTTCTTCCTCTGCGGACTATTTTTCTCTTGGCTCGCAATTTGATGATGATAATGATAGTCATTACTATAGACAACGATTCACTACTCCTCGGTTTAACAGTCAACCCTATCACCTGTATAAATCCTACTCCTGGCACGATAGAGAGGACCCCTTCGACTTATCCTCAAGTCTAGATGATGACGAGGGATCTTGGGACAATGATGATGAAGAGGAATGAAGTTTGTGAGCTTATCTTACTGCAGCTTTAAGAATGGTTCTTTCTTTTCTGTAATACGCATAAGAAGAACCTTTGGCAAGTTTCTATAGAAATTTCACCATTGTACTCTTTTGCCTTTTAGGAAATCAAGGGGTTGTTGTATCAAGCCTTTAAACTCAAAAGTTTCTCACAAGCCAATAGACTAAATTAAAAATTCTCCTGTTGTTAAAACATAAAAAATACTATTAAACTTTCCACATCCTTTGATAGGTAGTGCTCAAGCACTTTTGTTCATCCGTTCACCAAGACCGCATATTATCATTGATGATCGACTGTTTTGGGATTCGCCTAATATACAACAAGCTTTTCATCCCTCTATATGGCTTATTAATTTAGACAACCAAAAGAAAATCACATGGCATAAGTCTTAGTTTTTTATGCATAAAAAATCTAGCCTAAGTCTATAGATCCACTATTTGGAATGTCTCCATACATCCTCAGGCTTTCCAGAAAGAGCAAAATCCAGAATTTTAGCCTATTGTATGGAAAGCCATTATTCTGGAGATATTATTAATTGGATTAACAAAAAGGAATGTTATCTTTGTGGTTCTCAAGGCAAAGTGTTGTATTCTCAACTTGAAGACAACTTTTTTATATTCCTGGAAAATGGGACATCCTCCAATGCAGCGATCCTTCATGCAATCTCCTTTGGATTAGTCCTCTGCCTCTGCCAATAGACATACCAAAACTCTACACCCACTACCATATTCATAAGCCTCAGCTTGTTTTCCGTTCTCCTTTTTCTCTAGTTTTCAAAGTTTTCTTTAGGATGTTCAGTGCTTTCCTAGCAATGTCTTTTGGAATAGCAACTGAGCAACACAAATTGCGGTATCTCTTCCTTCAGGACCAACCTCCTAGTTCCCTTTTAGAAGTTGGGTGCGGCAAAGGAAGATTTTTACATCGAATGCATAAAAAAGGTTGGTCAGTCAGCGGAATAGAAATCGACAGGCAAGCTCTTGAATATATAAAAAAGAAATACCAACTTAAAAAAATATTTCAAAGTTTAAAAGAAGCCCATTTTCCTAACGAATCCTTTGATTGGATTGTGCTCAGCCATGTTATTGAACATCTCCTTGATCCAATTACTGAGCTTAAAGAGGTATTCCAAACTTCTAAAACCTGAAGGAAAAATTATTATCCTTACTCCCAACACGCAATCAATTGCACATTGCCTCTTTGGCTTCTATTGGAGAGGACTGGAACCTCCACGTCATATCCATTTATTCAATAGTAATAACCTCAAAGTATGCTTACAAAAGAGTGGTTTTTTAGCTTTAGAGCAAAAGTCCTTCTCGGCAGATTCCCACAAAATTTATCTTTGGGGATTTATTCAAAAATATCATGCAGAGTCTCTGTATGATTATCTATTAGCCCTTTTGTTTCAATGCGAAGAATTTCGGTCAAAAAAAATCTGCGAGGCAGATGGAGAAGATCTTTTTTTAGTGGCTCAAAAAATTAATATTTTATAATCTATCTTTATATCCTCTTACCTTATTTTAAAAAAAATCCTATTGCAATTTTTTTTTATACGCTTTTAATAAACAAAATAAATACCTTAAGTAAAAGTTAAGGCGGGGCTATGTTTTTTGTTTTTTTTTAAAACGGACGTCTCAATACGTTCCAATTCTTTTTTATAACTAATTTTTTTATAAGATCCTCCTATGAATTTCTGGCAACGCAAATTATTAGCTTTACTGCATGATCCACCGTGTAAGGCTTATAACCTTAAAGAGCATCAAGAAATTGCTGATAGTTTAATTCAAAATGCAGAGCTTGATGTAAAAAAAGCAAAAACCTTTTTCTATAAAGTTTGTGATCACATTGCGGCAGCAGCGGATCGTTTGATTTTCCCACGTCCGTCTATATTAAAATCTCCTTTTCATGGAGACAAAGATTCTCCTTACCATCATACACTGGGAGAAGGTACACTAATATTCAAAAATTCAATAACTCCGGAAAAAGCAGAAGAGATTATTTCTAGCAATCAGCCAGTAAACTACGATTATGAATCAGTAGAGGACCAATCTTTTGATGGCTTTGAGAAAAGAATAGGCAAGGATTGGGCCAAATTTTTTATCCATTGGCGACTTTGGAAAAAATTTGTTTCTAAAGAAGACCCTCATCTTGTCTTTTCACCAGCCGATACTCGAATCCCTGATCATACAATCTGGACGCATTGCTCTATTACTAGTGCCCTTCAAGGTTGTACAGAGATTGAACTCGGAGAAGCTGACTATCAGATCAAGTTTCAATTTCAACCTGCTTTTCTTCTTTTCCAACTTGGTCCAGTTCAAGAATTTATAGCTCAAGCAAGGACTACCAAAGACTTATGGAGTGGCAGCTATTTATTTTCCTTTTTGGTAGCACATGGCATCAAGGCGGTCACGGATCGTTTGGGACCTGACTCTATTATATATCCGGCCCTTTTAGACCAACCTCTATTCGATTTTTTGCATAAAGACGAGCTTTATTGTAAAGTCAAGACTCTTAATGATAATAAGAATTTGTGGGAGGAAGAAGTAGGTAAGCTTAGCTATAATTCCCAAGTTTTAACTCCAAACCTTCCAAACCGATTTCTTGCGCTAATTCCTTATAATAAAACCGATATAATCACAAAGGCCATAGAAGAAAAAATCAGAGAAGAGCTTAATAACATTAGTAACGCATGCATCAAGTATCTGAAAAAGAATGAAATTTATTGGGACGAAAGGATTGAAGAACGATGGAAAGAACAGCTTCAATCCTTTCTTAACTTTTCTTGGCAAGTCTATCCTTGGAAGAATATAGAAACAACAATGTGGTTGTTGAAGCAACTACCGTTTGAAGATCATTCCGCTGATAATCTTAATAAAGTTTACGATCTTTCCCGCCGTATCCCAAGAAGCGATTTAGACCCTCGCAACTACAAAAACGAGAATGGGGAGATTCAATTTGATACTAAAAATCGTCCGATTATTGACAATCCAGGGTTTTGCTGGTCTGCACATTATGCTCTCACAGATTTTCTTCTGGCTGGAAGAAGAAATACCCGGAATTTCTCTTTTTTTGGAGATCCAGAAAAATTGCATAGCCGCAGTGGGGTGCCCAAAGACATGTATTCGGGTAAAGAGGAATGTATTGGTGATGAAAAATGGCAAGATACTTTGTATGAGAAGCTACCCAGAAAGTTCAAGGAAAATGAAAGACTGGGAGCCATTAATATTATCAAAAGGATCTGGGATGAAGCTTATTTAAAAGAAAAACATCACCTTAGCCACGAAGGTTTTGATTCAGTACCCGATGTCGCAGCCTACTATTGGGGCAAAGAAGAGCTAGAGAAATGCACCGATAATGATACTAAAGCTAAAATAGATTCTTTCTATGAGTTAATTCAAGAAGCTTTTAATAAAAAAGATAAAGAACAGGCAAAAAAGTTTCTTATAGAAGAAAGTCCTCGCCTCTTTTTTATTTCTGAACTGAAACGCGAAATCAAAGAAAACAAAACGAAAAACGAAGCTTCTTTGCATTTAGAAAAAAATCTACTTGGGTCTCTCAAAGAGATTCAAAGCCGTCTGCAGTCTGAGCCTACTCCTTACATTGCTATTTTAGCTATGGATGGGGATTCGATGGGAAAGTGGCTTAGTGGAGCTAACGCCCCGGCTTTTAAATTTCAGCTTTCCAAGGAAGCCAAAGAGTATTTCGAGAAGAATAATGATTTAAAGGAGATCTTAGATGTCAAAAGGCCTTTATTCCCAAGTTATCATATTGAATTAAGTACCGCCCTTGAAAATTTCTCTGTTTATCTTGCTCCTTACATAGTAACAGCATATTACGGACAGCTAATTTATGCAGGTGGTGATGATGTCTTAGCTATGCTTCCTGCAGAATATGCCTTAAGCTGTGCCTATGCTTTAAGAAAAGCGTTTCGAGGAGATCCTTCGCTTGTTGATGATAAATTGTTTAAAGGAGCACTGCCTGCACCCAAAAATCAATGGGGTTTTGTTAGTTTAAATGGGGAATGGGAAGGATGGAAAAGAAAAATTAATATACCTCGAGAATACCATCTCATCACCATGGGTAAAAATGCGGATATCTCGGCTGGTATCGCCATTGGACATATTCATAGTCCTTTGCAAAACTTGGTTGAAGAGGCTAGAAAAGCTGAAAAAATCGCAAAGCTTTCTCCTGATAATAAAGGCTACGGGAAAAAAGCTTTCGTCGTGAGTCTTTTCAAACGCTCAGGAGAAATTATTCAATGGGGATCAAAATGGGATCATCCTTCCCATACTCATTCAGAAGAAATAGATTCAGAAGAAATAGATCTTCCTTTGCAAATTCTTACCAAGCTCGAAGAGCTTTATAAAAAGAAAAAAATTTCTGGGAAGCTTCCCTATAGAATCTCTGAATTAACCTCTCCTTATTGCCTAAACAAGAAAAATGATGACCAGCTAGATGACGACATAAAGCAAGTCGTTAAAAACGATATTTCTTTTGCCCTCGATCAACACTTTTTAACCAATAATGAAGAAGACATAAAATTGAAAGAAGATCTTTTTGATTCTCTAACTCAATACTTAGAAAACTGCAGCAGATTAAAAGATTTTCTTGGTCCACTCCATACCTTTGCATTCTTCAAAAAGAAAGGAGATGTTCTGTGACGACTTTTGATCTTATTCCTTTTGACACCTGTTTTTTTCGGGATAACAGGCCTCTATCCGCTGGCAGCAGCTATGGCCGAGGCGCTCGTTGGCCACTACCCATGACAATTCATTCAGCTGTGCGATCTGCTTTGCTTTCCCTTTCTGGTCTAACGCCCACATCACAAACAAATGGATTTTCTCGCCATGGTCAACCTCAAGGGAAAATTGGGACCGAGGCCTATAACTGGATTCATACTATTGGGCCTTTTCCTGTTGACTTAACAAACAACAAAGTTTATTTTCCAATTCCACTAGACCTTTCCTTATCGCATTATCCCACAGGAAACTCATCAATTAAAAGATTCTGCTTTTTAAAACCATTCAATCCGAAATTTGAAAAATCAGATCTATTAGAAAAATCAGATCTATTAGAAAAATCAGATCTATTAGGAAAATCAGATCTACCCGCTCCCCTCCAATATCCTGTAGTTTCTCAAACTAGCCCTTCCAAAGACAAGCTTCCAGAATGGGTTCCTTCTGGGTTCTATGCAAACTATTTAGAAAACAAAGAACCCACCTACCAACCAACTGAACCACTTTGGGACTCAGAATATAGAATTGGAATAGCCATTGATGCTGCAAGTCAGACTGTTAAAGAAAGTCAATTCTTTGCCGCAGAACATCTAAGACTTAGAGAAGGAATAGGATTGCGATTGGTTATCAATGATCCTCCTACCCACAAACCTAGAAATCAAAAGGAAGTTCCAGTGGAAACTCTAGTTGATACTACGATCAATATTGGAGGAGAAGGTCGATTTTTTAGGATCAAGAAAGCAGAAACACTTCAGCCGCTTACAGACGAAACAATAGAGTCTACTACTCTACTGAAAACAATAGAGTCTACTACTCGACTGAAATGGGTTTTAATCAGCCCGGCAGTCTTTCGTCAAGGATGGCTTCCAGGATGGATTAATGCTCAAAAACAAGAAGAAAATGTTGCCCTACGGGTAGTGGATAAAGAAAAAAGGCGTGAGTTCCGTAGACAGCGTAGGGACAATCCTGAGTGGAAATACAATCCTGAAGAAGATACAGCCTTACCTATCAAAGCAACTCTTGTAGCCGCTCGAATAGGAAAACCAATAGTGATTGGTGGTTGGGAAATTCTAGACAGAGGACCTCGTCCTACTTTATTGGCCGTTCCAGCAGGATCCGTTTATTACTTTGAAACAAAAACTACAGAAGATACCAAAAACCTTTACCTTGCTCTTCATAAAAGATGTCGATCGGATTACTTGGGGGAAAAAGGCTTTGGATTTGGGCTGTGTGGCATATGGGATGATTGGAAGTTATAAGAAACAGAAAGGGAAGCATGTCCATGAATGTCATAATAAAAGCATTTTCTTGGGGGTCTTTTATACTAAAAACTTAAAAGCAGGAGAAAAAGCAATGGATGATACAGCAATCATTTATTTTTTTACTCGTACCCCATTACACATAGGATCTGGGGGATCGGTTGGAGCCATCGATCTGCCCATTATAAGAGAACGACATACGGCATTTCCAATTATTCCTGGCAGTGCGATAAAAGGAGTCTTCGCTGATGAATGGGTCGAACCGAAAGTAAAGAAAGTAAATAGTAATGAGGAAAAGGAATATATAAGAAACGAAGAAGGAAAAACTCTTTTCGGAACAGGGGCAGACGAAGAGGCAAAGGGAGGGGTTCTTCAATTTTCAGAGGCAAAGCTACTCTTTTTCCCAATTCGATCTCCTAAGGGCTGTTTTGGTTGGATAACCTGTCCGCTGATTTTAAACCGTTATGCCCGAGATACTGGTCTTAATTCCCCTTTTGACCACCCTTCTTTATCTGATAATCAAGCTTTGTTCAAAAAAGATGGTTTATTGGCAATAAAAGAAGGCGAAAAAGACAAAGTAATTCTTGAGGAATATGTCTTCGAACATGCCGGTGAACTTCCATCAAATATTGACTTGCTTAATCACTTGAGAACTTTGATATCTAAGGATCCTATTTGGGAAAAAATAGAAGACCGGGTCGTTATCATAAGTGATGGAATGATGAGCTTTTTCACCCAATCAGCCTGTGAAATTGCTCAACATGTCAAAATTGATGATAAAACAGGAACTGCTGAAAGTGGCGCCTTATTCAATCAGGAGAATGTCCCATCAGAAACCGCCTTTTATTGCATCGTCCGGAAAAGTGCATTGAGAAGCCTAGACAATCTTGAGAAGGATCCATTCGATCTTCTTCAGGAAAAAATTATTGAGAAAAAAATATTTCAATTTGGAGCAGATGCTGGGACCGGTCTTGGATATTGTACTACAGTTTTTTCAAAGTTATCTAAAAAAGGAGAAGAGAGCAATGAACAATAGTTCAAACCTCGATCTGTTTCGTGCTACACATGCTTTGGAAAAAGCAAAATCTCTTAGAAAAGAAAGCGTTAATCGGCTGCCTGGACTTATTATAGCCAATGGATTGTTGGCTACACTTGCTTTTGTTTCTGAAGAGAAGGACGAAAGAGAACCTCTTCGCAACGCAATGGATGCAGTAGCTCATTACCTTCTCAAAAGAAAAATTATCACTGCCAAGGATAATAATAAATCCTTAGCCGAACAAATGCTGGAAGATCTTACTAAAAGCCCATCTTCAAAACTCCAACAGGCCACTTATGAAACTCTTAAATACCTTTCTTATCTTAAACGCTTTGCCAAGAAAAAAATCTGATTAACGGATGGAATTTTAACTCGTTGTTTTATGAATACTCAGTTGTTACTTATTGAAGAAGTAAAAAATGCCCTTTCAACTGAAATAGAATCTCGCTCTCTTTTCCTCGAGAAATACTTCAATCCAAAACTAACAAAAGACGATCGCAAACGCCAATTTATTAAAGCATTTAAGATTAAAAATAATCAATTGATGGAAAAGAAACTCTTTTCTTGGTGGGAATTTTGTAATCAATTGCCACAAGTTAGTCTTATTTATGCCCAACTAAGATCCCGATTAATGGTCAATATGGCTGGAGGAGTTTTAGAAAATGCTGGATTATGCTTAGACCGATTTGGAATCCCATATATTCCCGGTAGCGCCGTCAAGGGATGTGCACGAAGAATGGCAATAGAAAAGCTTCTAGAAGCTACTGATGATGAAAAACCCACGCTTCTAAGTGAAATTGCACTTGTCTTTGGATGGACTTCTTCTGATTGGGAAGAAAAACATAAAGATTCATCCGATTTTTATTATGGATGTCACTCCCAACTCTCTCTTGTAAGAAAGGCTGCAGAGATTTTATTGGAAACTTTCTCTATCCCGACTAGAAATTCTGATACCTTAGAACAACTTCTTGAAAACATTCCCAATTATGCAGGAACTGTCCGCTTTCTAGCCGCCTACCCTATTCCAACTGAATTCTATCCAACAGCTGAAAAACCAAAGCAAACAGGAGACTTAGAATTAGACGTCATTGCGTGCCATCATCAAAAATACTATGCCCAAGACCAAGAATATTCTAAAGCTTGGGATACAGAAGATCCTATCCCAGTATTTTTCCCCGCTATAAGTCCATTTCATATCTTTGTTTTTTGTCTCCAATCTTCTCAAAGGGCTAGTGAAAAAGCAAAAAAATTAGCTGAAAGCTGGCTTCAAGAGGGTTTGGAAACTTTAGGAATTGGAGCCAAAACGGCTGCCGGCTATGGGTGGTATCAAATCTGTACAAGCCAAGTAGAAAAGAAAATTCAAGAAAAGAAAGAAGAAGAAAAACAAAAAGAGGCAGCAAAAAGAGAAGAAGAAGAAAAGAAAAAAGAGAAGAAGAAAAGAAAAAAAGAGAAGAAGAAAAGAAAAAAAGAGAAGAAGAAAAGAAAAAAGCAGAACTAAAAGAGATTGAAGAACTTACAAAAGGGATGAGTCCAGAAGAAAAGGAAGCTTTTATCCTTCATAGAAATACAAATGACCAGCAGTTCAAAGATAAACTCCTTAGTAAGTTCAATAAGACAAATGACTCTGAAAAGAAGATTTTTTACATCTGCATAATAAAATTTAAACAAAATGTTTGGGAAGAGATTAAAAACATGTCTCAAAAAGGTTCTAACAAAGAAAGAAAAAAGTGGGGGCCAATCGTTCAGGAGTTATATAGAATGGCCAAAGAAAGAAAGGAAAAATTGCCATGATTTTGAACAAATACAAAATTGAATTCATTACTCCATGCATTTGTGGGGGTGCAGAACCAGAAGAAAGAGCGGAAATAAGAATCCCATCTATTCGTGGCCAATTGCGTTGGTGGTTTAGAGTACTTGGAGGCTTTAAAATCCTTTCAGAAGATGTACGCGAACAGGAAGATATGATTTTTGGATCGACTACAAACAATCCTTCAGCTTCAAAGTTAATCCTTAGGTTATCATCACCCTCAAACATACTTTCAGAAAAAATGAATGGAACCGATCTTGGAGCGGATCGTGCTTATCGTGCTTCTGTTCCTTTTCCTCTAAGACAACAAAAAGATAGACGAGTTATCAAAAAAAATACAGCATTTGAATTATCTATTTTCTGGAAAGGAAGAAAAGAGCCATTCCAAAAAACAGATGAACTAAAGGAAAGTATCGATGTATTAATTTCTATTTGGGTGTCTCTAGGTGGTCTTGGATTTATGTCCAGAAAAGGATTTGGAGCTTTGACCTTTAGTAGAGAAAGTTATCCACCCCACGACCTAAAAACAGCGCTTAGTTTTTTTAAACACCCAGAAAACATTCTAATTAAAAAGCTTAATAATGATACTTTTACTGATTCTAATTCCGCTCGTGTGTCTTTATGGAAGTGGTATAAAACGACAAGGGCATATAAATATAAGGAATACATTAAAAATGACCGCGAAGCTGGACTGGCTATTGCCAATAATAACAAATGGGAGGGGAAAGTGTATCGACCTGCCTTGGGTCTTCCAATCATTCAACATTTCTCTAAAAGAAACATTAAAAATAATATTAATTGGTACCCTAGACCAGACTCTAAAGGTCGATTTGCCTCTCCAATCCTTTTACGTCCTTTCAAATCAATAAAAGGATATCTTGCACTGGTTATTTTCATCGAAGCGCTAAAATGGCCAGAAAACAAAAAAGTCTATATAAACTCTATAGGAACAGAAGTGTCTCTTGATCTTTATAACAAAATAAAAAATGACAGTCAATTATCTGAGTTTAACTTCTTATGAAGCATCAACTTTCCTTTCTCGGGAATGGTAAGTATAAATCGACACAATATTGCTTTCCTAACAATTAAACATATGAAACAAAATTCCAGTAGCATTAGCTTCTTATATTAAGCCTGATACTATTAACATGGCCCTTACTGAAGATATTGAAAAAGGGGATAACTGGAATGAGCTCCAAAAAGAATTTTCTGACAAAAATCTTTCTTATGAAATCATTAAAATTCCAACTGGGAAAGAAGAAAATGAACTTTGGAAAATTTTTGAATCAATCACAGAAAAGATTCCACATTGCTCAAGTTATTTCCACTTCTCCCAATCTGATTATCAAGCTTGGAAAATTACAAAGAGGCATCAAACCAGAGACGGTAGTTTTGCCTCAACTTCTGGTGGAAAAAATCCAATCTTTGGTTTCTTAAAAATGCTCTTGAACAAAGAAAAAGAAATCATTTTGTTGGCCGTTGTTGGCACCTCTCCTGCTGTTATTCCTGAAACCATCTGGGCATTAGCTCATGAATCTCCGCCCTTATATCCTCGTTTTATTGATATAATTACAACAACTATCGGGAAAAAATCTATCGATTCCGAATTGCTCAGATCAAAATCAAATTCAAAGCCAATTTGGGAAGAATTTAGAGAATGGTTGATTACTGAAAAAGCTATAGATAAAAACTTCATCATCTTAAGGGATATTAAAATTATTTCCTCTCCCCTTTTATCCCAAGGCAAGTGCGTAGAATTAGAAGATATTCGTTCGATTAAAGATAATGAAGAAGCAGCCGATTGTATTCTTGAAGAGGTCAGAAAAATCACAGAAAATCCAGACACCCGTCTGATCGCTTCGGTTGCAGGAGGAAGAAAAACAATGGGCATTCTTCTCTACAGCTCTGTTTCTATGCTTGGTAGAGAGGACGATAGACTAACTCACGTACTAGTCAATGAACCTTACGATGACCCACGGCTTCAACCAAAGTTTTATTTTCCGCAACAAAAAGAACAGCTTCTAAGAATGCCGTCTGGCCAAGAAGTCTATGCAAAAGATGCTAAAATTGAATTAGCTACCATTCCCTTTGTAAAATTCCGTGAGCTTTTTCCTAAAGAGCTTGGAAGATTTCCAGGTCGTTTTACTGATCTTGTCTATCAATATTCGAAAGAAATTAAAGAGCTTAACCCCCAGCTGGATTTTGATTATCAAACGGGTGAGCTTATTATAAATGAAAAGAAGATTCAGCTCCATGGCAGAGAACTGTCATTCTTTGCATTCCTTTGGGAAAGAAGAAGACAAAAGCTTCCCCCTATAGAAAGCCATAAGGAAATAAATGAGTACTTTCCTTCTTTTTTAAAAAAATGGGAAAAAGAAAATCCACAGTTAAAGCACCTTCTCAAAGAATGGAATCCTTGTCCTGACGATTATAGGAAATGTTTAAGTGTCCTTAGAAAAAAATTAAAAGACGCAGGCTTGGGAAAATACTGTCAACTATTCTTTCCAATAAGAGGAAAAGTTGGTCTTCCTTTAAAAAATGAAAAGTTTTAAAGGGGAGGATATATGAGTGCCAATAAAAACATTTTTTTGTGTACTCTAGGTGTAACATGGCCTGTGGTAATGGAGGCAGCAGATTATCTATCTTCTTGGGATGAAATTCACTGTTTGACAGGAACGGGTCCCAAAATTGAAGGAAATTTTGAAAAACTTTTCTCTTACTTCTCCAAAAAGGATTGTATTTTTGGGCTATGGCAACTCAAAAATTTTGATGAAATCAAATCTAATGAGCAAATCCAATTTTGTAATGAAACTATTTTTCGGTGGTATTTGTATCATCTGAACAAACATGGACTACCTTATGCTTGTATTGCTGGAGGTTTTAAATCGATGGGAGCTGTACTTCACAAAGCAGCTTCTAATTTTGGTTCCAAAGGGATATTCCATATCCTTATCAGAGGAGTAGTAGAACCAAAGGATGAAGAAAGTTACGAACAAGCAAAGAAAGAAAAGAGGATTTTTTACGTAGAACTTGGAGAGGAACCTGGTTTTGAAGAACTGCGTCAGCTCGATCCTAACATATATTCCTTAGACTCTTTTATACAAAATATACAAAATAAAGAAAGAAATATTTACCACTATCTTCTTAACGATTCGCATAAAAAAACAGTTTATGGGAAGAATGTAAAAAGACCTTAGAAAATCTTTCATTAAAAGCAAAAGCTTGGGATAAGAAAGAAAATCTCCCTTTCTCTATCCTTGCTATTGCTAATGATAAATACATAGATTGGTTGAACCAACCTATAGACCCTAAGAAAGATATAGATTGGTTCAAGCAACTGCCAAAGATAGATTTGCACTGTCATCTGGGAGGCTTTGCTACCCATGGCATCCTTTTAGAAGAAGTTAGAAAACAATCAAAAAACAGTTCTCAATTTTCCCCTCCTCCAGATTTTCCTGAGGGTTGACCTAGACCAAAAAAAGAAATAGGCCTAGAAGCTTACATGAAATTAGGAGATGCTAATGGATCCAAACTTCTTAAAGAGCCAGGATGCTTAGAAAAACAGTGTCAACTTCTTTACGAAGAGTTATGCAAAGATGGTGTTATCTATGCTGAAATACGTTGTTCACCCAATAATTACGCAGATCCCACGAATAATCGATCCGCTTGGGTCATCTTGCAAGAGATAAGAGAACATTTTCAAAAGGCAATGGATAAAAAGAAAAAAGAAAATCCAGAAGCATTCTGTCAGATTAATCTTATTATTATTGCTGATAGAAAAAGCCCCAATCTTTCATCCCTAAGCCGCCATCTCTCTTTAGCTATAACCGCCAATCAACATTTTCCTTTAAAATGGGGGAATTGTGCGGTTGTGGGAGTAGATTTGGCAGGTTTCGAATCCAAAAAAACAAGGGCTGAACTTTTTTCTTATGATTTTACCCTCATCCATCGCTGCGGCATAGCTGTCACAGCACATGCAGGAGAAAATGACGATGCCGAAGGAATATGGCAAGCTATTTTTAAACTCCATGCTAGAAGACTAGGCCATGCATTAAGTTTAAATAACTCACAAGATCTTTTAAGAACAGTTGTCGATAGACATATTGCTATTGAAATGTGCCCATATGCTAATTTTCAGATTAAAGGGTTTTCTCCGATGGAAGGGAAACCTTCATATCCCGGGAAAAATATTTTAAAGGAATTTATGCAGAGCTTCGAAGCCTTTTAGCTTATTACCACACTGATGATTTAAGTAAATATAGCGGAAAAGAAATAGATATTAACATAGCTAAAATAGCGCTTGATTATGTTGAGTCTTATTTCAATAAGCAAGTAGACATTGAAAAGCTAAGGGACAGGGCAATAAGAGCAGAATACCTAGACATAAACGAGCTTTACTGCTCTTTCATAGAAGAGAATATTATTGCAAATAGAGTAGTCGCATTTAGTGCAGGTTGGTTAAAGGATAGAATCGAAGAATGCAACATGAAAGTAGAAACTTCTTATAACAAAATCATAGATATTTTAAAATCAAGACATCCTATTTATGGAGGATTTGTAAAAGTTGCTGCTCATGGGATTGTGTGGGTGAAAAATAAGTATAAAGATGAAATAGAAAAAAGACAAAGACAATATCCTCTTTCAGAATCAAAGCAGATAGTAAAACATATTAGGAAAAGATCTTCTAATACAAGAACTTTAAAATCCGTGTTTATGGAAAATCCCACTGAATCGTTCACAATAGATAAGCTTATGCAGCTTACTGGGAAGAATAGGCATTCCATAAATACAGAACTTTATCGACTGAAAAATCATCTAGAGAAAGTTGGAAGAGGAGTTTACAGGTGGAAGAACTAAAGATTAGTGACAAACAATACATGAACTTATGGCTAGCGGCAGTAATTGCCATTAGCCAGTTTGAGTGTGAGTTTGATAAGGAAGGGAATGTAGTGAGCGAAGACGATCCTGATGACCCAGGAGGACTAACGAAATATGGGATAGACCAGAGAAGTCATCCCGATGTGGATATTAAGAACCTAACCTTTACCTGCGCAGTAAAGATATGTGTGGATGAGTTTTATAGGTATAATCTTCATAAGCTGCCTTTTAAGCTTTGTTTATTCCTTGCAATCATGGGGATGAATGTAGGTTATGAAACTGCCTATTAAATTCCTACAGAAAGCATCTGGAGTAGTGGAGGATGGAATAATAGGAGAGATGACTTTGAAATTCTGTTATAAAGTGAATTTATTTAGGCTGCTTAGCTTATTTGAAGCGCATTATAATGAACTTATCATACGCTCAACTTACAAGAATGGATATTCTTAGGATCATTTCTCATTCAATTACTGCTGCTTTTCTTCCTTTCGAAGATCAAACCAAACTAAAAAAAGAAGTTGAAAATAAATTACAGAGACTAATCAATCAAAAAAGCTTGTGAATTAAATTAATGTTGACGTCAATCCATGTCTTTTCTTTTTCGAATGAAAAACATTTTTTTTATAATCCTTAAAAAAATAATAATTGATTATGCCTTCTGCCTATTTACTTCAAACTTATACCAAAGTTTCTCTCTATTCGGAAAGGCTCCAAGTCGTCAGTCAAAATGAAGAAACTGGTTCAGAAGAAGTCATCAGAGAGATACCCCTAAGAGAACTGGAAAGACTGGTTCTAGATCAAACTGTCTCAATAACCACCCCTGCCCTTTGTGAACTATTGGTCCGTAATATTCCAATCTCGTTTTTGAGTTTTAATGGACAAATCTTAGGTGGATTCCTTCCTCCTTCGAATTCTCATGGGTTATGGAGACAAAAACAGTATCAAAATAGCCTTGATCCTAAATCAATCCTAATTTTTTCAAAACAGCTAATCAAAGGCAAAATTTATAACCAAAGACGGTCTCTACAAAGGCTAAGCTTAAATAGAAATATTAATATAGAAAATGATCTTCAATGGCTTAACCAAATCCTTTTCAATGTATCCTCAGCAGCCACTGTTGACGAAGTCAGAGGATATGAAGGAGCCTCTACAGCACGTTATTTTCAAACTTGGGCTTCATTTTTGCCAAAAGAATTTCCTTTTGAGCGAAGATCCACTCGTCCTCCTCTCAATCCTGTGAATGCATGTATTTCATTTGGAGCGACTCTTCTTTATAATGAAATGACTGCCCTAATTCATCTTCATGGATTGGATCCAGCTTTAGGATTCCTGCATGCTCCAGAAAATGAAAGATGGTCACTTGCCTTAGATCTTATTGAACCATTCAGACCTGTAATTGTGGAAGCATTGGCATTGGATCTCTTTAGCCATAAAATCCTTAATCATGAGCATTTCGAAAAGAAAAATGGTGGCTGTTACTTAAATGAATTGGGAAGAAGAAAGTTTCTTACTCAATATGAAACTAGACTCGAAAGACAGTTCCTATCTGAATTTGCTGGATGCCGAACAACCTTAAGAGTTCAGCTTGATGCCTCTGTTTGTTCATTCAAAGCTGCGTTGGAAAATCCAGAAAAATTTGAGCCATTTTTAATGAATTAAGTATGCAAGATGATAATAAATCAAATACTGAAAAACAGAACGAAGATCCATCCTACTGGTGGTATGAAGCTTTTACCCCTTTTCCTAGCCGAAAAAATCCACCCGGAGAAAAAAAAATGCTCACTGTAATTGCATATGATATTTGCGATGATCGAAGACTACATAAGATAGCAAAAATTTGTGAAGACTATGGAGTAAGAGTGCAGTTTAGCGTATTTGAATGTTATTTAGAAGAATCAGAGCTAGAAGAACTATGGGAAAAACTTCTTTTGGAAATCGATCCTAAAGAAGACAGAATTGTATCCTACAAAATTGATGCTAAAATGGCAAAAGAAATAAAAACAGCTGGGACCATGGTATGCTCTGAAAAAGTGATCTGCTTTTTAGTATAAAATATATTGCAAATTATAAAATTTCTTAATATAGTTAAGAGCATTTGCAAAAATAATGACGGTAGTTTTTTTGAAAAAATTTCCAATTTAGGTATTGGCTCATGTCCCTGTAAAATAGCGTTGCCAATACCTAATAATAACTATTTATGTTGAATAATTTATTATTTTTGACCATTTTTTATTAAATTTGAAGCATAAAGTGTGCCAAAATAAATCATGCATCAATATCGGAATGGGCTATATTATGTTCATAATCAATATATTAGAATATCGCAGTCAGATTTAGAGATGAAGCCGAAAGGCAATTGAGACATTTTTCACAGAAATATTTACCGAAGCAATTTTCCTTAGTCAGATTTAGAGATGAAGCCGAAAGGCAATTGAGACCACTAATTTGGAAGTGACAAATAGATAATCTTGCCCAAGTCAGATTTAGAGATGAAGCCGAAAGGCAATTGAGACATAGTGATAGCGCTTAAGTGATTAGCAATAGCCTGCATGGTGTCAGATTTAGAGATGAAGCCGAAAGGCAATTGAGACAATATCTTCAACAAGACCAGCTTGATCAGGTGTTTCTATCGTCAGATTTAGAGATGAAGCCGAAAGGCAATTGAGACGATATTCCAGTAACCTTGCTAAATCATGCTCTTTCTCTGGGTCAGATTTAGAGATGAAGCCGAAAGGCAATTGAGACCCCTGTCCCAAATTTTTCGATTGTTCTTATAATTTCTCCAAGTCAGATTTAGAGATGAAGCCGAAAGGCAATTGAGACCATCTAATCGTTCAGCTTCATTACTTTTCCCAAACCCTGTCAGATTTAGAGATGAAGCCGAAAGGCAATTGAGACAGTTATCTTCATAAAACCTCCAAGGTTTAGGGTTTTTCTTGTCAGATTTAGAGATGAAGCCGAAAGGCAATTGAGACCTTGAATCGGGATATAGACCCAATTAATCGGGGGCAAGTCAGATTTAGAGATGAAGCCGAAAGGCAATTGAGACGATATTCCAGTAACCTTGCTAAATCATGCTCTTTCTCTGGGTCAGATTTAGAGATGAAGCCGAAAGGCAATTGAGACCCCTGTCCCAAATTTTTCGATTGTTCTTATAATTTCTCCAAGTCAGATTTAGAGATGAAGCCGAAAGGCAATTGAGACCATCTAATCGTTCAGCTTCATTACTTTTCCCAAACCCTGTCAGATTTAGAGATGAAGCCGAAAGGCAATTGAGAAAACAGAAACTTTTTCCTCCATTAAATTACACAACACGAGTCAGATTTAGAGATGAAGCCGAAAGGCAATTGAGACCTTCTGATGACTTCCTCTGGATTTTTTCCAGTAACATTCCAGTCAGATTTAGAGATGAAGCCGAAAGGCAATTGAGACGAAGGGAAAGGAATTCGCTTAGATAACACAGTGGAAATTGTCAGATTTAGAGATGAAGCCGAAAGGCAATTGAGACATCCATCTACAATTAATTGCATTGTTTACGCTTATTTTCAGTCAGATTTAGAGATGAAGCCGAAAGGCAATTGAGACCTTCCATCAATAGCAAGACTAACGATTGCATCCTTTAGTGGGTCAGATTTAGAGATGAAGCCGAAAGGCAATTGAGACTGGGTCGTTTGGTACTTGCTGCAGAGACTTGGACAACCGAATAAAGACATTACTGGATGGGTGCTCCCCGAGAAATGTTGCCTCATTGAAGGCTTACCCTAAAATGAAGCTATTTGATTCAAGTACATGTGTATCCCGGTATCCTTCCATACCCTAGGATGACAGAATGAGCAGCGCATGGAGCGTTTGCTCGAATTTCCCGAAGTGACTTACACTAAGTAGTCCCGGCACTTAGCCAAGAAAAAGCTTGTTAATAGACTATCTTATTTCTAGGGAGGAATTCCCCTACCCTCTCCGGGGGTTCTTTCATAATGCAGTGTGCCATAATCTGAAAGGCTACTTCCATCTCCTAGGGACTCGGCTACGGAAAGAATATTCGGCACCCCTAGAGCCCTTTGATCCAACAATAAAAAAGGCACTTGAGCTTTGTTATAAAACTCAAGCATTCTTGTACTAGAGTTTTCCTCAGCCCAAGGATCTTCAAATGCCATAACTAGCAACGAAGTAAAGGCAATTGGGACAAGTAAAGACATTCTTTTTCTTGTCTTGACTCTCATTAATTGTCAGAACTCGAAACAAAGCCGAAAGGCATTTGAGACGACTTAGTTATTTTTCCCTGTCAACCAAACAAATAAATAATCAGGGCTAAAAGCGAAGCCAAAAGACAAATCAAGGTATCTTTTGAAAGTGTCTAGATGCAAAGAACATTGACAAGGAGAACTAGGATGTAGGGCGCTTTTAACGTCAATGTGGTTTATAAGACAAATAACTATCCTTTCCTACCCCCTATTCAAACCCTGCCTAAGAAATTATGAAAAAAAACGTTTCATTACTAAGCACTAATGGCTTATAACACTTCAAGTCCATTGCAGAATAAAAGTGCAAATGACACAAACCCAGCCTGCAACCATTCACGGTAGAATAAAAACCATGAACTTAATTAGGTGGTCTATGGGTGTTTTAATCATCCCTGCTCTAAGAATGCTTTATAGAAAAAAACACTTTTCGCGGTATTTAGCATTTATTAATTTGTTTAGCTCTTGCATTTCACTAACACACCACCCGCATTAGTCGCACTATTCCTGTAGTTTCTCAAGACCTACGACAGTGGTAACCTATATCGACTCCCATTGCTTGGACTGCAAGACTCTTACTGATCTTTCCTATGGCCAATGTTTAAGTTTTGTTTTACATCATTTCGAACTCAAAATCCAACAGCTCCATTCAATTCAAGGATATCTTTTTCTTTTATTATTCTGGTTTCTAAGGTCTACAGTCAGCAAAAGCTGTCTTGATTTTTCAATCAAGTAGTCCTTCCTGAGGATCAACTTGAACAATATTCTTGTCATCATATTTTTGAAATTGCATCCATATCACTCACTATTCATTACTTTGGTATCTCTTAAGGTTGAATTGTGTATGGTAAGATTTTTTTCCAATAGCCTGATTAACAATTCCAGATTACTAATTAGCCAACTTAAGTGTTAGGAACCCTATCGGTCTAATCAAACGAACAGCATCCTGCTCCCCTGTAATTCCTTTACAGGAAGCTTGAAATTCGTCGCTTTTCTCTTCTTCGTTTAAGAAGTTCGTTTTATATTTTTTTATTCCTTATGAAAGAAAAGCTTGAAGATCGCTATCTAGAAAGAGAAAGAAACGCGCTTTGTGACGAACCGCTTGAGACTTTCCTCACTGCCACGCTTTCTTCTTATCCTCCTGAAGGACTACCGACTGAGAGTCAACCAGCCTTGGTTTTCTCATCGGAAGGAAAAATCTCTGAGTTTTACAGACTAAAAAAAGAAGAAAAGCCTTGGGAATATCCTCTTTATGGTAGTCTGGTTGCTGCCGGCTTTCCCAATCCGGGTGACGATTATCTAGAAAAAAGTCTGAGTCTAGACGAACTTCTGGTTAAACGGCCCTCGTCCACTTTTTTTGTTAGAGCCAGCGGATACTCAATGGAAGGAGAAGGGATTCGAAACGGCGACATTCTAGTAGTCGACAGGGCTGAAACGCCGAAAAACGGATCGATTGTGATAGCGGCTATCAATGGAGAGCTAGCAGTTAAGAAGCTGCGGATAGAAGGAGGTAGAGCTTGGCTACTGTCGGTGCCACACCATCAAGAAAGCAAAGCTTTTCTATAGAAATAAAAGAGGAAATAGAGCTAGTGATTTGGGGAGTGGTGACCGCCGTCATTCACAAGGTTTGTTAGCATGAACAAACAAAAAAGGTTCGGCCTCATCGACTGCGATAACTTTTATGTATCCTGCGAACGGCTGTTTAATCCTTTTTTGGAAGGCAAACCGGTGGTGGTGCTTTCAAATAACGACGGTTGTGTTGTCTCCAGATCCAAAGAAGCTAAAGCCCTGGGGGTTCCGATGGGAGCTCCTTTTTTCCAGTGGAAAGAGTTTTTTCAATCCCATAAGCTGATAGCTCTTTCGAGCAACTACACTCTCTATGGGGACATCAGCAGCAGGGTCATGGAGCTTGTTGAAGCCTCCGCTCCTTTGGTAGAAGTGTACAGTATCGACGAGGCTTGGGTGGATCTAACGGATAGCCCCTCACCCTATGAGTATGCAAGCGAATTAAGAAAAAAAATCTGGAGATGGACTGGCATTCCCGTAACCATAGGCATTGGGCCTACGAAAACGCTAGCGAAAGTCGCTTCAAAAATTGCGAAAAAAGCGGATAATCTGCGAGGAGTCAATTTCCTTGCTAACGAGGATCAAATAACTGCAGCGTTGAGCACCATAGCAGTAGAAGATGTCTGGGGATAGGCCACAAGCTAGCTGCAAGACTAAAAGAACTTAAGATCCACAGTGGTCTTGACCTGAGGAATGCGGATCCTTTCCATATAAGAAAACTATTCTCCGTGATGCTAGAACGAACGGTATGGGAACTAAGAGGGGTAAGCTGTTTTGATTTCGAAGAAAACGCCAAACCTCCAAAGCAGATCCTTTCATCGCAGACTTTTGGAAAAGCTCTTTTTCGACTGGACGAGCTACAAGCGGCTACGGCTAATTTTGTGAATGAAGCCGGAGGGAAGCTCAGACGCTTCGGTCTAGCCGCTGGAAGCATGACAGTATTCGTCAGGCATGGGTCTTTTCCTGGGCAAGTGACCTCAGCAACTCTTCGGTTTATAGAGCCAGTGGAAGATACGATCACTCTGTTGGACAAAGGAGAAAGTCTTCTCCAGTCCATTTATAAACCCAACAGAACCTATACAAAATCAGGCGTGCTTCTTTTCGATCTTCAACCAAAAGGAAATCGTCAGCTCGCTTTCTGGTCAAGCAAAGAGGAAAAAAAAGAAAAATTACGCACTCTTTCCCAACTTTTGGATGATTGGTCCATGGGTAGAAGCAAGCCAGCCCTGAGGGTAGGAACGGAACTGTTCAGCGAAAATTGGCGGCTGCGAGCAGAAAGAAAAACCCCTAGATACACAAGCAGATGGAAAGAAATTCCAACAGTCCGAGCCTAAACTCTGGAAAATTAAGAAATTAGCGTTTTAGGCGCTTATAGCTCGCTGCAAGAAAATCCCCTACCTCTTAAAAAATGGATGATAACAGCCCAGACAGGGCAAAAGCAGAATAAGTCAACAAGGTCTGCTTCTATAAAAAAGGCAGGCAGAAGCTGTACAACGAAAAAAAACATCATGAGATTCAGTAAAGACAAAAGGCAATGTAGAGCATATTGAAGTAGGCAACGCAAGGATCGGGTCTGAATAGCAAAAAGAGGATTTAGAAAAAAGAAGCTAACCTGTCTGTAATTATAGCCAAACAGAGTATGAAGTTTACAATTATATCAGAAGATCAGCAGAGGAATTACCTACTTTGTTTGCAGCCGTCCTCTTTAAAAAGGGGCCATGCTTGATCGCGTAATGTGAAGCCTGTAAAAGAGCAAGATAAGATGGAAGGGATAGAAGCAGTCTTGTATTCCTTTTAGTAAAGGATACGACCATGCTATCTTTCCTAGTAGGCAGCCAACCCATGCGTTGCCTGACAAGGCTAATAAGAATGCGTATCCTTAAGTCCTGCAAGAAGCAGAAAGTTATCAGGCCTCTATAATAGTTTTATTCCCATAACCCAAACTTCACAGCAGATAATATAACGAACTCAGCAAGGCAGACACGGAAATGATGATTAGTCATTCAATCAATTTTTTTATTAATCAATTCATTGAACTGTCGCCCCACTTCCATCAGCTTTTGAGCATAATGCATTGGCGTATGATGAGCTAAAACATATTCCTTTGCCCTATTGCCCATTTTTATAAGTTCAGATCGGTTAAAAAGAGACATTTTCAAGATTTCTTCCAACTCTTTTTCAGCAGACTCCGGATTAAGCTTGAAAACGCAGCTATTGGGCAGTTCTGCATACCAACCTACATTTAGAACTACCGCTGGCTTAGACAAAAGCATTTGATTAAGCAGCGAACTAGACGTTTCTCCCATTGTCGGATCCCTTAAGGCAATGCAGAGATCCACGCATGAAAGAATCTCCTGCACTTTTTCAGGCTCCTGATATCCAAAGATCTTCACAATGGCTTGCAGCTTATATTTTTTCGCAAGGCTGTGAATATTATACCAAAAGAACGTCCCTCCAACGATCCAGTATTCCATATGGTTTTGCAGCATGGGATTAGATTGCAATACCTTGAACACCAGTTCATAGGCTTTGTTAGGTAGCACATAGCCGAAAGTAGCTGCGATGAGTTTAGGTCTATCCTTTGGCACCGAAAAGCTATACGGGTTAGACGGCAAAGAAACCAAAGTCTCCTCAGGCAACGTATAAGGAAGATCAATCTTAACGACCGGTTTTGACAAGAACTTCTTTTTAATGTTCTGAAGCGCAAAATCAGAATGGACGATCAGTGCAGAAGCCTTTGAAATGACCTCTTCATTCATTGGATACCAAAGGATAGAATGATCCACATAAATTTTTTTTAAAAAATTCAAGATGACCGTACGTCCATCTGCCACTGGGTGTGTTGTGAGCAAATCCAAAGCGTATAATTCTTTGAATTTTTCTAGGTAGCCTGAAAAATTTCTTTTTTCGATTAAATAATAACCAGCGTAAAAGAACTGCAGCACGTAATCGTGCAGAATCACTATCCCAGGATATCTCAACAACAACTCGTAAGCATAAGAATGAAAGCGAAAATCATTACTCATGTTAAAGAAGACTAGATCACAGGCTTCCACTTGCTCCAACAGTCTCCAACTGATCCGAGACTTTTCAACATACCGAACAACCTGACAATCCCTAGCCAAGGATTCCGTTGGCCAATAATCTTCAACATATAGGATGAGTTTGGAAAATTTCTTTAAATAAGTCAGAACATTACGACTAAAATCAGCAATCCCAGATTTTTGCGGAGGTAAAGGACTAAACCAAGCGATTTTCACCTATGTAAGTTTTTCCAATGCAATTATCTCCATCTTGCAGATGAAACACAACAATTTCTTCTTAGGAATAATCCTTTCGGTTTTTTTTTTTTCTTACCGTCAACTGGAGAAAAATATCGCTATTGATTCTTACCTATGAAACATCCTTTCATATGGACTAGATTGGTTGACGGCTGAGAAAAACAGCAAACCAAAATAAAGAAGAGACAGTAACAAAAGAATCAGAAAAACATAAAAGCCGGTTTTTCCAGATTCCTTTTTTGATGGATCTTTTTTCTCATCATTTTTCATTACTACTAGCAGATTGTAAAAGAAGATCAGTTTCTAATAAAGAAAGATACCCAGTAAAACCATTGAAATATTTTTGAGAATATATCTTAGGATCACTAAGGGGATTAAGAGTCTTTAAAATTTATCCTCATTCCTATTAATTCAGAATATTAAAAAAATCGATAGATTTAGTAAGTATCAGACCACAGATGGATATGCGAAGCAGAAATTACTGGGTATTTATAGGGTCTTTTTCCAATGATTCCTGGCTGTACCCGGCTTAGTCTTCCTATTACCGTTACACTTTTCCCTTTCGTATAGATGGAAGGGTCAAGAAACTTTCTTGTGGAGACTAAAAACCTTCCATAGCTCAAGTCCGTTGCAAGAGGCACCTTAAAGCTCTTGGACAGGGGTTTGTGGATAACCTCCATCAAAGATCGATCAGGTAGGTTTTGGACTTGAGCAATGACTCCTCCGACAAACAATCGAGTCCCAATATAAGCCTCAGGATGCGCCATAATGGCAGAAAAAGGAGGTTCGGTTTTAAGAATGAGCTTTTCTTCTTTGGTAAAGGGACCTGCTAGAGAAAAAGTGGCGGTAGAAAAAAAGAGGAGAATGAAAAATGGAAGCGACTTTACCCGCATAAAAAAAAAATATTCAATTTATAATTTAATTTAGAAAAAGAATATTTTTTAAATTCAGAAAATCCGATTTTCCAAGAAACTAAAAGCTTTTTTAAGGAAGCTAAAAAAACGTTATGTTGAGCAATCATGGAAAATTGTCTGCATACTTTTTTACCTCAGGTCAAACGATGGTTTGAACATACTTACGGTGTTCCCACGCCGGTTCAAAAAGCGCTTTGGCCTATTGTTCGAGAAGGGAAAAATGTTGTCGCATCTTCCCCAACTGGCTCAGGAAAAACTTTAGCAGCATTCCTTGTAGTTATTGATGAGATTTGGAAAAACACCATTTTCTCTACGCCTTTTGAAAGCGTCTACCTCCTTTACATTTCTCCCTTAAGGGCTCTTGGAAACGACATAGAAACAAATTTAAGAAAACCCTTGTCTGAAATCCCTCATTTTACGAAATCTGGAGAGCCACGCCTGACTCCATTAACTATATCTGTTAGAACGGGCGATTGTTCCGCCTATGAAAGAACAAAACAATGCCTTCATCCCCCACACATACTAGTTACTACACCTGAATCGTTCTATTTACTGCTTACTAGTAGTTCAGGGAGAAAAATCCTGCAAACAGTTCGAACGGTCATTGTGGACGAACTCCATTGGATTGCAGACAACAATCGAGGGGCTCATCTTTCTCTTTCTTTAGAACGGCTAGAGCATGTCTGCAAAAGACCAATCCAGCGAATCGGATTATCCGCCACCATGCGCCCTATGGAAACACTGGGCCATTTTCTATCCCCTTCTGCTCCCTGCCACATTATTGATCTAGGAATACCCTCAAAATTAGACGCTAGGCTCGAACTTCCTTTTCTTCCTCTTGGGCATGTCATGCCGCAGGAAGGCTGGGATAAAATTTATCGCCGGATTATCCAATTAACCAATCACTACCACACTACCCTTGTATTCGTTAACACTCGAAGATTAGCCGAAAAAATGGCTCATCATCTTGGTCTTTTAATGGATCCAGAAAAGATTGGGACCCATCACGGCAGTCTTTCTAAAGAGACCCGAAAAGCCATAGAAAAAAAGTTTAAGGAAGGCAAGCTCAACGTTCTGGTCGCTACGTCCTCTCTTGAACTTGGTATTGACATTGGAACAGTGGAAGGAGTATGCCAGATGGGCTCTCCTCGATCGGTTTCCTCTTTTATTCAAAGAATTGGCCGGTCGAATCATAATCCTCAAAACGAACGGCTGGCTCATGGTCATCTTTTCCCATTGGACATCCATGATCTAGTCGAGTGTGTTGCCCTTCTGTATGCTTTAAAACAGGGTAAAATTGAATCTATCCACCTTCCGGAAGCTCCTCTTGACGTTCTGATGCAACAGATAGTAGCTGAAGTGGCTGCTGAACCTTGGGAGGAAAAACAACTCTATGCACTCTTTTCAAAAGCTTATCCCTACAGAAACCTATCTTTTGAAAAGTTTCATGAACTTACGCAATTGCTCTGTGACGGGTTTCATCCTTTAAGAGGGAGCCAACGCGCCCTCCTTTTTTTTGATTCCAACGGATGGCTAAGAGCCAAAAAAGGGGCAAAACTAAGAGCCTTAACTTCGGGAGGTACGATCCCGGATTCAGGAGACTATATTGTCGCTTTGGAGACTGACGAAACAAGGATCGGAACTGTCAACGAAGATTTCGCCTTAGAAAGCTTAATTGGTGACATCTTCCTTCTTGGAAATCATCCATGGAAAATCAAAAAGGTAAAACGGGGGAAAGTCCTGGTCGAAGATGCTGCCGGATCGAATCCTACGATTCCTTTTTGGCTTGGCGAAGCGCCGGCGAGGAGTCCTTTGCTAAACCAGACTATTGATACGATAAGAAAAGAAGCAGCCGAGTTCCTCCAATCTTTTCAGAACCAAACTACAGCGACAGCACTCTCAAAACATTTTGAAGAGCTTATTGAGATTTCTAAAGAAGCTGCTGAAGAGCTTGCTCGATTTTTTCTTCTGACCAACCTTACTCTTGGCACCATCCCGAGTGCTGATAATATTGTTTTAGAAAGATTTTTTGATCCTACCGAAGGCACACAGCTGGTTATTCATTCTCCCTTAGGGTTAAGATTGAATCGGGCATGGGGGCTAGCCTTGCGCAAAAGGTTCTGTAGAAAATTTAATTTTGAACTACAAGCTGCTGCTTCCGAAGAGGGATTAGTGTTATCCTTAACGACCGTTCACAGTTTTCCTCTCAAAGATCTGATGCATTTTCTTTCTTCTCATTCTGTTCGCGAACTACTTATTCAAGCTTTGATCGATGCGCCTTTTTTTGGAATCAGATGGCGATGGACGGCCACAACCGCTCTGGCTATCCCCAAAATAAGAGCTGGCAAATTCTCTTCTCCTTTAGTCCAAAAGATGGAAGCTGAAAACCTCCTTTCGCTTATTTTTCCAGAAGCAACGGCCTGCCTTGAGAATATCATTGGGAACCGATCGATCCCTAAGCATCCTCTTGTAGAACAAACCCTTGCCTATTGCTTGGAAGAGGTTCTGGACTGTAGAGGGCTTGAACAACTTTTAGCTTCCATTGAGAAAGGAGCCCTCCTCCTGACACATAGAGAGTCCACCAACCCTTCTTTTCCGGCAGTCGCTTTACTCTCCTCAGCCCCTTATACCTACCTGGATCCTGCCCCACTAGAAGAGCGGAGGAGCCGATCGGTTCCCTTTAAAACAACATACGATCCAGAAGAACTCACGATCAGGACGCAGCTCCAATCAGCAAGCCATCGAGCAGTTCATGGCTTCCTATTGGCAAAAACCAAAGGATCGAGAAGTCTTTTTTGATTTTCTTTCTTCTGTTGGGTTTCTAACCAATGAGGATAGAATATGGAGCCCAGGCAAAGACAATGGACTGACCGAATGGGCGGAAGCCTTACGTAAAGAAGGGAAGATTTTCTGTATCCATCTTTCTACTGGATACAACCTTTGGTTTGCTCAGCAGTGGCTTGCCTGCTTTTCAGCTCTTTACCCCAGACACTTCTCTAAGACCGATGAGAACGCTTCTATTAGTCTAGTAGAGGCTTTATCCAAACTACTGCAAGCAAGGCTTCAATACGAAGGGCCAGTGAGTTCTAAAAGACTTGCGCTTCTACTTAATCGTTCAGTCGAAGAGGTAGACACAGCGCTTCAATTCCTCGAGGCTCAAGGCGTTGTTTTTAGAGGTCATTTTCAGAAAGGATTAAAGGAGAGTACGTGGTGTCATCGTTCGGTCTTATCGCAACTCCATAAGCTTTCTAGAACCTACTGTAGGAATGCTATACAACCGGTTGCTATTGAGCTTTACCAACGTTTTCTTTACCAGTGGCAACGGCTGACAGCCGACACTAAAGCTTGCGGGCTAGAAGGACTTTTTGCAGTTCTTAAAATGCTGGAAGGCTATTTTGCGCCTCTGGAATCATGGGAAAAAGAAATTCTGCCTTCTAGAATGGAAAATTACGATCCTTCCTGGCTGGATCAATTAAGCCTTTCAGGAAGAATTGTCTGGGTGATTAAAAACAAAAGCAATAGAAAGAGTGCTTCTTTTAGCCATTCTTCCTGTTCAATAGCCTTCTTAGAAAGAGCACAGGCAAGTGTCTTTAAAAAACAGCCTTGTCTACCTATTCCTTCCTTAGCCCTTTCTTCTAGGGCAAAAAGACTGTATGAGCTGATCGTTGAAAAAAGAGCGCTTTTCTTTGATGAATTGTTAGGAGCAAGTAAAGCTGCCCCATGGGAAATAGAAAGCGATCTTAGGGAACTAGTGGGCTGCGGTTTGGTCAGAGCGGATTGTGTTAGTGCGTTACGACATTTTTTTTCTAAAAAGAAAAGACTCTCTCTTTCTTTAAGACTCGCTCTTTCTTCAAGTTGGGGAAGATGGACTGCTGAGACCTATAAGCTGAGTATAGAAAAAAAATCTACACCGAGATTATCAGAAACTACTGAGTCAGCTCTTTCAACTGAAAAGAAAATAGAAAAGCTTCTGAGAATGTTGCTGCGTCGGTACGGTATTTTTTTTAAAAAACTCCTCGAAAAAGAAAACGTTTATTATGGACTATGGCCTCAGTTGCTCCCCATCCTGAGGCTTATGGAAATGCGAGAAGAGCTCCTAGCCGGTCAATTTATCGAAGGGATGGGAGAACAGTTTGCACTGCCTGAGGCCATTACCATGCTTAAAAAAATAAAAGAAGAGGTATCCTCTCCTTTCCAACCTTCTGTATCAGTTTTTGATCCCTCCTCCCTTAGTGAAATAATTAAGAAGCCAGTCCAACAGTAGAATAGGCTCGTTCATTAAAAAAAAGAGAGCCGTCACAGATCTTTTAAGCGAATGGCCTCAACCAAAAGAGGAAACTTTAGCCAAAAAACTGAAAGCGATACTTAGGATGACTCAGAGTTTTCGGTTGCTGCCTTTAATAAGAAGACATGTTCTTTAGGATTATAATCGAGCTTTTCCAGCTGCTTGGCTTTTCGTCGGATCAAAGAGGTCCACCAATTTGAAATTTGGCGAGTGGTTTTTCCAAGTTTAAAGGCAAGATCTTTATTAGAAATTCTGCCTCCCGCTTCAGCCAGTATCGCCATTACTTTTTCTGTTCTTATATTATCCTGCCCTCTTCTAGAAGACTCCACAAATTTAAAGTAAGATTTTTCAAGTCGGATATTTTTTAACTCCTTTCTATGTCTGCTTAAAAAGACCCTTAAGGAACTCGATTTGACTCCTAACTTAGCGGCTAAGTCATCGATATGTATTGGCGCTTCTTTAACAATTTCAATAAATTTTTCTACAGTCAGCCGACTCCGACCTCTTAAAGAGGATGGAAGGGCTGCAGGCTGAACGAATTTCTTCAGTGCGACCCGTTCTTTTCCAACATACTCAATATCTTGCGAATGCTCTGTAAGCATCTTCTCTACGGTAGCTTTTGGGCAACGAAGTTTATCAGAGAGCTCATCAAGAGTAATTCCTGATTCTCCTGCTTTTTCAATCACCTTTAAAAAAATATCTGAAGAAAGTTTTGGAGATTTGTCCTCCTCCAAAGTCTCTACATTCAAATGCTGTAATTTGTCATTTGTAAGATGTAACGAGACAATAGATTTAATAAGCTCGTTGACTAGATTGATGGTTTCATCTGGCAAGGTTCGAAGTTGAATGGCTGTAGCCAAAAATTTTTCATAAGCTTTCATAATAAAAAATATGAATCAAAGTTATTAACAATTACAAGATAGAATGCAAAGAAATCTTTTTTTGTAGCATGTATGCTTTTATATTGAAAATTCAGAAGCCATATCTTCGTTAAAACCTCAAAAATTGTTTCATTGATTGTATAACTTTATTATTTTTTCAATTTTTTATTGACAGCAGTATTGGTTAATGCTTCCGTTCTTCTCTCCAAGAAAGCTGTGTGATTCTCTCTAATGGATTAGGAATAAGGATTAGGCAGCAAGCGCAATCCTTTTTAACCCTAAAATATAGAAGAACTTCTACTACAAGGAATAGGAAATAACGAAGGATTCTCTCATATATAGAAAGGAATAGGAATTTATGATTTTCTCTCCGTTTGTTTCCAACCTAAAAAACAAAAGGCTTCCCAAGGATTACGAAGATTGGGAAAAAAATTTTCCAGAACTGTTCTTTTTAGAAGCAAAGCAACCGAAAGTTGAAATCTATTTACAATCGATCCAATTTTTATACCCTCAAGAATCGATTGTATCCTTAACAACAGAATCGGCCCGTAGAATAGATAAAATTGTCAGAGTAGAAACCTCACATAGGACATTCCTTTTAAAACAATCCAGGCCATGGATTGATTGTTGTCCGTCCAGTCGAGCGCCTATGGGACGAATTCTCAAAGAAGCAGAGTTTTATTCGCTTTGCTCCAAAGATTCCATACTGAGAAGCTATGTACCCTCTCTGCTTTATGTAGACAAAACAAACTATTTGCTCATCTTATCCGAGCTCGGGAAAAAGGATTACTCAGCAATCTATGAAAAAGAGCCCTTCTCTATCGACGAACTAACTTCTCTCCTCGATTTTCTATCTTATCTGCACTCCACCTTTTACCAAAAGAAAATGATTGTGAAGTTCGAGAATCAAGCGATGCGTAAGTATCACTGGAGGAATCTTTTTGTCAGCCCCATGAAACAAAAAAAATCGCTTTCGGATTACAAAAAAAATGAGAGCATCAATCGGCTGAAACGAAAGTTTCTTGCAGACTGGAAATTTTACTCTGCGATGAAACAGGCTGCGTATCACTACTTAGACCAAGGTCCAACACTGATTCATGGAAATTTTTTACCATTTAGCTGGATCCGAACAGGAACCGGTGTTGGGATATCCGATTTTGAATCGATGATTTGCGGAAGACCAGAAATCGACCTGGGCCTACTTTTATCCCACCTTCTTCTAGCTGGATTAGTGGAGCATTTTTTTTATGCTTTAAGCTATTACAGGTTGCCGGAGAGCTTTGAGCTAACTTTGGCATTTAAAATCGCTGGAGCTGAAATCTTTCGAAGATGCATAGGACCTGACGCTTTGGGATGCCTTACACCGCAAACAAAAGAAAACCTACTTTCTACAAGCTATATGTTACTAACCGAAGAAAAAGAGGTGCTTTTTCAATCGATTCGGAAGATGCTTAACCGGCAATTGACTTTTTAGCTAGTCTGCACCCTCTCCAATTAACCGAAAAAAAAACAGCTTGTTTGAATAGAAAGACCATACAAGAAACACTACCGGCTCTTTCTATCATCCTCCCTTCTCCATAAAAGGCTATTCATAGCCACTATGTGTTTGTTATAAGCTTTTGCTTCTTGAATTGCAGATAGACACCAACTGCTACAGGAAGCGGCGTGGTTGACTACAAGACAGTTCTTTGTTTTCTCTTTTCCTCTTCTACGAATCCTTAGCTTTCGGGTCTGCAGAGAGTAAACCCAAAGGAGGAGGAGGAGAAAATAGAAAAATTTTTAAAATTTACGTAGTTGACTCTGACGCAACATGAATCTCAATTCCCAGACACCTAGCCGAAGCTGTTCAGATCGAATGGCAGCGACTCCTCCTTTATCAAACGGAAAGGCCTGAGGTCTACTGGCACCAATAAAATCGGATAGAAACTCAGCAAGACTTGGCATATGACCAACAAGTAAAAGAGAGGATTGGCTATCGTACTTTTTAATCACTTCCAGTAGTTCAGAGGCCGAATGCCCATTCTCCAGTTCAGGAATAATCACCACTTCGTTCTCAAATTTCAATGTCTGGGCTATCATCTTTGCCGTTTGCAAGGCTCGGTTTAAAGGGCTACTGAAAATTACATCAGGTTTTATCCCAAGCTTCTTAAATCCTTTTCCCACAATCTTTGCTTCTTCTTTACCTTCAGGAACCAAATTTCTCTGAGCATCCGTATCCGCTTTTGGTTCGGCTGTTGCATGACGAATCAAATAAAGATTCATAAAGGACACCCCCTTGTTGATTCTTTTCTTTTTACATCCTTTTCCCCACTTAGGTCAATGATCAGTTCCTCTGAAGAAAACGACGAAGCAGATAAACCATAGAGTTTTTTCAGTAGCTTAAGAGTTGGCGTATAAAAAACTAAGAACTCATTCAGAAAGCTTTTTACTTCGAGTTTTCTTTTTAGAATGCAAAGAACCATATTAAAGACGAACTTTTTATTCAACAAAAGGAGAAGAAAAAAATGGCCTCTACATTTGATACCCTAAAACTCAGTAAGCGGCTAGAAGAAGCTGGTTTGACTCAAAAACAAGCTGAGATTATCTCTGAAGCGCTTGTTGAAGGATTTCTTGAAGAAAATAAAAAAACCGCCTCTTTTAACGCAGAACAGCGGCTGGAAATGCAACTGAGTCTTCGGATAGACAAACTAGAATCAAAAATTGAAAACCTGGATAAACGCCTCTCTCAATATTTTGGATTACTCATGGGGAGCATCGTTCTTTTAGGCATCATTTTAAAAATCCATCTCTGAAAAAAATCTTCAAAGAAATGTATTTTTAGCAGTTCAGTCCTCTCTAAAGATCAGTTGATAAATTCCTATCACAAAGATACAACTGTTTATCTTTTCTAAAAAGAATCATAGTGGCCACAGGACACTTGAGCAGCAGTGGAACAAAGTATTAGAGAAAAGTCGTCAGATTGCCAAAGGGAACGGTAATGGAAGAGAAAGGAAAGGCATTAGGTTTTTATGAGACATAAAAAACTATCTGACAAAGTTTTAACAGATCACCTAGGCAAACAAGTGGATTGACAGTACACTATGGCACCAGATTTTTAGATAGCAGACGAAATGCCAGCAATAAGATTTCAGACTAGTAGGCATAAGACTGAATTTTATGTCTAGAAAAACAAGGATGACATACTTCCTATTCCATGTCAGTACGCTTTGATTCTAATCAAGAAACGAATAGAGAGCAACAAGCATGGAGTTTCAGAACACAGCAAAAGAAACAGAATCTAATTAAAAATCTCTGATAGTTTTGGGTGGAAAAACGGTTCTAAGCGCATTAAGCAATGAGAATACATCAATGATTTCTTGAAAAATGGCTCCTTCTACTGGGGTCAATCCTCCTATAGCCGCAATGCCCATGCCCATGCAGCTTAGCATCATTCCACCAATAGCACTCTGCAGGGCAATCATCCTCATTCTTCTGCCGATATGAAGAAACTCATCGACCTTCATCAACGTATTTTCCATGATAACAACCTTAGCCGCCTCTGTTGTCGGCTCACTATTTAATCCCACAGCAATCCCAACGGTTGCCACCATCATGGCTGGAGCGTCATTTATGCCATCGCCTACAAACAAGGTTTTTGCTTGGTTAGTCTCTTTTCTAACAATTTCAAGTTTTTGCTCAGGGCTACATTGAGCATATAGGGTGGATACACCCACCTGTTTAGCAAGATAACGGACTTCAGATTCTCGGTCACCAGAAACAATAAGAACTTTTTTAAATCCATGTTTAGCCGATAAATGAGCGATAAATGGTTTACTTTCTTCTCTTGGAGCATCTCGAAAACGAAAAGTAGCCGCATACACCTCATCGATCAACACTACGCATTCCAACCCTTCACTTTCTCTAGGCATCTGTTCTAGCCCCTTGATATTAGAGGGCAACTTGGACCTAGTTGTAATCCTAACACTCATTTTTCCAAACTGTCCGTAAAGACCTTTTCCTGAAGGTTCATGCACTTCAGAGAGCTCCCTGAACTCGATTTTCTTTTCTGTAGCCTTTTGCAAAACAGCCGCTGCCAGCGGGTGCTTTGAGTATCGTTCTAGACTTGCAACTAACTCAAAGACAAACCGGGGTTCAAAAAAGCTAGCATAAGATTCTTCCACAAGCTTAGGCAGTCCATAAGTCAATGTACCAGTTTTATCGAAAATGGCTGTCTGGCATTTGCTGATGAGTTCAAGAGCTTGACTGTCTTTCACTACAATCGATCGACGCGCACAAAGTGAAATGGACCCAAGGATCGCTACAGGAATCGCCAAAAGCAGGGGACAAGGAGTAGCAATGACCATAACTGAGAGGAATCGAAGTGGACTACTAGCAACCATACCCGCTGCAGTAGCTATAAAAATGGCCAAAGGAGTATAAAAAGCCCCTATCTGTTCAGCAAGCCTTCTTATTCTAGGCTTAGCTTCTTCGGTTTTTCTAATGACCTCCATTATTTTTGCATAGCGAGAGTCTTCCGGTTTTCTAAGAACTCGGATGCGAATAGCCGCATTCCCATTAATAGCTCCAGAAAGAACCGTGGAACCAACTGTCTTTGAAATCATGAAAGGTTCTCCAGTCAAATAACTTTCGTCCATGACCGTTTTGCCTTCGATAACGACCCCATCGGCTGGGCAGATTTCGTGTGGATAAATGATAAGCTCGATTCCCTCGATCACCTCTTTCAAACCGATATCTTTGACAGAAGCATTCAGTTTTTGATGAGCTACCGTGGGCATTCTTTGGGCAAGCGCTCTCAACACGGCAGAAGCATGATAGATAGCTAATCTTTCTAATAGCTGTCCACCGCTCAGCATCAAAATTACTATTGCCCCTGCCAAATATTCTCCAAGAAGGAAAGAGCTAATGATCGAAATTCCAGCCAGAAGATCAGAACCAAACTCAAGGCAAAACAATTTCCATCCCAACTCAATGAGAAGAGGGATACCACCGATACTGTAGCTAAAAAAAAGAGGCAGAGTGGCAACAAATGGCTCTAGCTTCAATAAATAACGGAGCACCACATACGCAATAATAGAAAGCAAAGAGCCAAGAGCGATGAGCTCAGTCCCTTTCTCTATGAATGTCCTTTTTTGCCCCACCGTTTTTCTGTATGTTTCTGGACTCATAGACAGCCTCTTTCTAAGGATTACATCCCATTGTCTCTAAATCAAAAACAAAGACATGTTCTCTGATGACATTGTCCTATCAAGTATCTTCCTATTGCCTCTTAACCTCTAGGGTTATGATTTATTAGCAAAATTGGTATACAGAAACGGTAGGCAACCACCTAGGAAGTTCATTATGGTTTTATCCGGCTTGCAAGATCTCGAACATAAGCTAAGATTGCGCCGATTATTGTATGGCTTTCCAGGAAGTGGTTCTCTCATATAGAGAACCATTCCTCTGTGTTCGACCAATGAATAAGACAAATGATAAAAATGCTTTTAGTTTCATGCTTTAAAAAAAAGATGAAAGCATTGTTGGAATCAGAGGGATAAATGACAGCCCCAAGCAACCTGCTGCAAAGCAAGGACTAAAAATTATGCTTTTCTAAACTTTTCCCTAGTATAGATGTATAGATCTTATTTAAAAAAACATTGAATTTAGAAAAAGCTTGAAAAGTCTAACAAAGAAAATCCTTATCCTTTCTAGCATTTTTTTATGCTCGCTTACCCTTTTTCCTCATCCTCGCTCTTTATCAAAGCAAAACCATCATTCTCAAACCATAGTCCCCTTTGCTGAACTACATAAAAAGGTCTCCATACTGGGCACCAAACCAAAGAACGTCTGGACCTATGGGAAATTCACAGCTTGGGCACCAGTGAAGGATGGGGTATTTGCGGCCGGTTTTCCTAAGCTACTCAGTTATAGTTTCTTGCAAAAAATGAGTTCTTTTACAGTATCTCCAACCGAAGTCATTGTACAGATGGCTATTTGCGAAACAGCCTTTGATATTCCTGGACTTAAAGAAGGAACACGATTTGAAATTGCTGAATCAAATCCAGCGGAGGTTCTTGAAATGATTCAAGCCGGCTCCTTTTATGCTAGGCTAAGGCTTTCCTCTGTTCCAAAAATTCTATCGATTCCCAAAGCCGAAAAATTGGAAAAAAAGGAAAAGCAACCTACGTCAAGGAAGGGAGCCGGCTCCACTGACGAAACGCTTGAAGAGGGAGAAGCAGAAACAGGGCAAGAAGAAAGCAACAATAGGACAGAGAAAAGACCGCTGATCGTTCATTTTTCGGACATAGGCAAAGCTTTTAAAAAAAGAGGCATCCACCCAATCAATACTTGGACTTATGGAAGGTTTTCTGTGGATTCTCCTTACAAAGATGGGCTTTTTATTGCGCATGAAGCTGGTCTTGCTACGCGTCGAATTATTGAAGGAGTGATCACTGCCGGCATCATCTTCCCTTTTGGAGAAAGGTACGATAGTGCGATATTTTCTTCGAGTCTACCACACCTAAAAATCGACAAAAAAGATATCATCGAAATCACTAAAGACCGTCCAGCAGAGGTAAAAGAAATTGTTCGCGCTGGAGGATTGATCGTTCGGATCGAACTAGCGCATCCTCCGAAGATCGAAAAAGAAGGGGCTTCAAATGGGGCCAAGGACTTTTTTGCTCCACTGATTCGAATTTTCTCTCCCTAGCGTCTTCTCTCTTGCAATGATTAAATGGATAGCTCTTGTTGTAACTTTTTTATTCTCAAGAGACTTTCGTCCAAATCTTCTTTAGCTGCCATTACTATGGCAGGCACTTCGTCGATCTCAATTGCTTGCAATAAGCTTTTGCCTTCTGAATTAAAATGCTCGATCCACCAGATATTTTTGTACTGACAATTCTTGATGAGACAGTCCCCGTAGCCTTTGACGCGGATAAGCGTCTTGCCCAAGCCTAAAGTCAACTTTAAAAACTCCTTGTCTTTCAGGGACAGTGGCAAGAGGCTAAGCTGGATAACCTGAGGTTTTTCTTCTATTACATACTCAGTCGCCAGCCGGCTGATTTCTACCAGAAGATAGGGTGAGTTCATGAGTCCACCACTGGAAAGGCCAAGTTCTTTAAGAGAAAATCTCGGAATAGAGGGAAGAGACCTTTGAGTTTCCAATAAGGCAGAAGGCAATTGGCCTACTTCAAGCCATTGAAGCCTATTGGAGAGACAAATGGCCCAAAGTCCAAGAATTTGAGTCTCGAAGATAAAAAGAGGGAGTGGCTTATCAATAGTGATTTCGACTTCCCCTACGCTTAGGAAATTGGCAACTGATTGGATATCAGTGGGCGCGCTAAGAGATATTTTTTCTGACTCCTTCCTACTCTGTGCCTCAAGGAAAGAATAGAAGATTCTTTCAAGCAGTGTTTGCATTTCTATCAACCTATGGTCGATCATCCCGAAAAGTCCTCCAGCCGTTGATCATCGTTTCGATGACACTGACTCTCCCCAGAATATCCTCACGAATTACGACATAGACATGGAGCAGGATAAAGATAACAAACAGCCACATTCCTAAATGATGAAAGGTATGCAAGTTTTGGCTGCTACCGAAGATTGGAAGGACCCAAATTGTAAACAAGTAATATGCCCATGTTCCCATCCCATCCATTTCTCCAAATAAAGCCAATCCAGTGATAAGCATGAACCAGTCTAAAAGGAAAACACAAAACGTTGCTAACCGATTCAATGGATCCGCTCCAACATATTTTATAGGCTCTTTTTCCAAAAACAGGTACCACTTGATTTTTTTCAACACTTCAGTCCACCAACAACGATCAAACAAAGGTAAAAGAAGAAAATCCCTTCCAAACCTATTGCCAGCAAGCGCCCAATAGATTCTAATCATAAGTCCTACATCGAACAGAAGTGCTGCTACAAAATGAACGTATCGGATAAAGGCAAAATTATAATGCCCGAAGGCTTCTCCTCCGATGCTTGGCGGAGGATGTGCAATGAAATACCCGCTGAGGCTTAGAACGAAAATAGATGCCGCATTAATCCAATGCCAAAGCCTTAGGGGGGCTTCATACACATATACCTGTTTAGTCTTAAGAGTCTTTTCTTTCATTGGCTTCATGGAGGATGCTTTCAAACCACTCTCAGTTGGGCCAGTTTCCTTCCTTTTGCATCGATGAGATGGGTGGAACAGGCCAAGCAAGGATCAAAACTATGGAGGATGCGTAAAATCTCTAAAGGCTCTTCTGGCTTTGCCAATGGGGTATTCAGAAGCGAGGCTTCAAAGGCACCCATCTTTCCTTTTGGATCTCTAGGCGAGCCATTCCAAGTGGTGGGAACAACGGCTTGATAATTTTCGATTTTTCCATCTTTTATCCGAATCCAATGACCAAGAGCGCCTCGAGGTGCTTCGACCAAACCGACCCCTTTGGACTGAATAGGCCAACTGGCTGGATCCCACTTAGTGGTGTCAGCTGTTGTCGTTTGACCAGATTGAATGTTTGTAAGGAGGCGTTGATAAAATCTTTTGAGCAGCTTTGCGCAGAGAGAAGCCTCCAATGCCCGAGCAAGTGTTCTGCCTAAAGTGGAAAAAAGGGCTTCTAAAGGAAGCTCCAATTGACGAAGCGATCGTTCAATCAGTTCTTTAAATTCCTCTCTTCCCGAAGCATAACCGATCAGAAACCTTGCTAAGGGCCCCACCTCCATAGGCTCTCCTTTAAACCGCGGGGCTTTAATCCAAGAATATTTACCTTGTTCATCCAACTGTTGGATGTGTGTTCCGCTTCCCTTGGTGTTTGGCCCTAAGACAAAATAAGGTTCAGTTATCCCCTCCCAAGGATGCCTGCTTTCGGCAGGATCAGGGTATTTATACCAAGAATGAAAAACATATTCTTGGATTTGAGACGAGTCCCTGGGATCGACCTCATGGACGTTGTTCAAATTCCCATTGAGGATCGCTCCTCGCGGAAAGCAGAGATGAGCTGAAGATTGATCGCCTGCCTGCTCAGGGATTTCCCCATAAGAAAGAACATTTTTGGAAGACAGACCTCCGCCATAAAGCCAATCTTTATAGTAGGAGCCAATCGCAAGAATATCTGGCAAATAGACCGTTTCAACAAACTCAATCGATCGGTCAATAATCGAAGAGACTAAGTTGAGCTGACTCATATTAACGGGGGCTCCTGCTCCCATGGTCTCGTCGATATTAATGGCACAGGGCACCCCACCAACAAGCCAATTAGGGTGAGGATTTTTTCCACCAAAAACCGTATGGATTTTTACAATTTGCCTTTGAAAATCCAAAGCTTCTAGATAATGAGAGAGAGCTAACAGATTGACTTCAGCAGGCAACTTATAGGCTGGATGCCCCCAATATCCATTTTTAAATAACCCCAGCTGGCCGCTTTCCACAAACCGCTTAAACCTATTTTGGATGTCAGAAAAATACCCTGGAGAGGATTTGGGATAGGAAGATATTTTCTGAGCAATTTCAGAAGTGGCTTTGGGGTCGGCCTTTAATGCGCAAATGACATCGATCCAATCGAGTGCATGCAAATGATAGAAATGGACCAAATGGTCCTGAACCATTTGTGCCAAATGCATAATATTACGGATACAGTTGGCATTGTCTGGAATTGTTATGCCAAGGGCATCTTCCACAGCTCGTACCGAAGCCAAAGCATGTACGCCCGTACAGACTCCACAGATTCTTTGGGTAAATGCCCAGACATCTCTTGGATCTCTTCCTTTGACGATCAGTTCAATACCACGCCACATGGTTCCACTAGAGACTGCATTGTGGATCGTATTGTTTGCATCAATATTCACTTCACAACGCAGATGGCCTTCAATCCGCGTGATCGGGTCGATCACAATTCTACGCTCTGAGCTGTTCAACGGAGAACTACCCGAAACCTTTTGTTGGTCATTCATCCTTTTTTCCTTTTTGGTCTTTTACAGCATCAGCCGCCGAGGCTTCTTCTCTTTTCTTTTTGAAAATCCCACTAGCGACTGCATGCGCAGCCATCCCCAGGCCTGCTGCTCCAAGAAGGCTAAAGCCAAGCGTATCGGCATCCGTTTCGACTCCTAACAATTCGATCTTCGACAGCCTACTATAAAAAGGACCATTATCCCAGAATCCATCCTCCGAACAGCCAATACATCCATGGCCAGCCTGAATCGGAAACGCTACTCCTCCGTTCCACCGAGTAGTCGAACAGGCGTTATAGGTCGTCGGCCCACGACAGCCCACCTTATACAAGCAATATCCTTTCTTTGCCCCTTCATCATCCCACTGTTCCACAAACTGCCCCGCATCAAAATGACCACGCCGGTAGCATTTGTCATGAATCCGCTGGCTATAAAACATCTTTGGCCTGTTCTGAGAATCCAATTCAGGGAACCGGTCAAAGGTGACCATATAGGTGATGATTCCCGTCATGACTTCTGCAATAGGAGGACAACCTGGAACACGAATAATTGGCTTGTCCTGAATGATTTTATGGATAGGAGTCGCCCCTGTAGGATTAGGTTTTGCTGCTTGCACACAACCGTTAGAAGCACAACTGCCCCAAGCAATCACTGCTTTGGCATCTTTTGCCGCCCACCGAAGGTGTTCTAGGAACGGTTTGCCTCCGACTATACAGAACATTCCGTTTTCTTTGGTTGGAGGATTGCCTTCAACGGCTAAAAGATACTTGCCTTTATAATTTTCAACTGTTTCTTTTAAGGACTGTTCGGCCTGCCATCCGGAAGCAGCCATGAGCGTCTCATCATAGTCAAGAGATATCATTGATAGAATCACATCTTTAACAAGGGGATGGCCTGAGCGAATGAAGGATTCTGAACAACATGTGCATTCCAAGCCATGGAGCCATATAACGGGTATTCTCGGCTTGGTTTCAAACGCATGGAGCATCTGCGGGACTACATCTATGCCAAGCCCCAAGCTGAAAGCTGAAAGAGTACAAAACTTTATAAAACTCCTTCTGCTAATTCCTTGTTTATGAATCAGAGCATAAAAACTTTCTTCTTCGTATTTCATTCGCCCTCTTTTCCCTTCCATTATACCCCAGCCCCCTGGCTCTCAACAATTGAGCTTTGGGCCTTGATAAAGGCTCTTCGAATGCCCTATAAAAGTCATCTTCTCCCTGACGATACTATTAGGGTTTTCCACGCTTTTACGATCAGGATAGTCCATCCGAAAACCGAATGGAATAAAGAATCAGAGCTAAAAATATAATTTGTAAAAAGATAAATAATATTAATTATTTTTATATATTACTAAAATTAAATTTTTAGATAATATTTTATTTACTTATACTTCTTTTAGGTGTATAAATTTTATTAATTAAACCAAAGGAGAAAAATATGGCAAAAGTACTTTGTGTTCTTTATCCCGATCCAGTGGATGGCTATCCAAAATCTTACATTCGGGATTCGATCCCTAAAATTGAAAAGTATCCAGATGGTCAAACGGTGCCTAATCCCAAGCGGATTGATTTTGTGCCAGGGGAACTCTTAGGATCTGTTTCGGGAGGGCTCGGTCTAAGGAAGTATCTGGAAGAACTTGGACACGAATTTATTGTTACTTCGGATAAGGACGGACCCAATTCTGTTTTCGAAAAAGAGCTACCCACTGCTGATGTCGTCATTTCTCAGCCGTTTTGGCCTGCCTATTTAACTCCTGAGCGCATTAAGAAGGCTAAAAATTTAAAACTGGCTATTACGGCAGGGATTGGTTCAGATCATGTGGATATTCAGGCAGCCATAGAAGCAGGCATAACTGTCGCCGAAGTTACCTATTCCAATAGCATTAGCGTGGCTGAGCATGTGGTCATGATGATTCTTTCGCTTGTGAGGAATTATCTTCCTGCGCACGAATGGGCTGTCAAAGGAGGCTGGAATATAGCCGATTGCGCCGTAAGAGCTTATGACCTGGAAGGGATGCATGTCGGAACCGTCGCAGCAGGTAGAATCGGACTGGCCGTGCTCAGAAGACTAAAACCCTTCGATGTCCACCTGCACTATACAGATCGGCATAGGCTGCCTCCAGAAATCGAAAGGGAGCTCGGTGTTACCTATCACCCAGATGTTTATTCAATGGTCCCTCATTGTGATGTCATTACCATCAACTGTCCTTTGCATCCTTCTACCGAGCATCTTTTCAACGATCAGCTTTTTGAAAAATGCAAACGGGGTGTTTTTATTGTGAACACCGCTAGAGGTAAAATCTGTGATCGAGACGCTGTGGTAAGAGCTGTGAAAAGTGGTAAAGTCGCAGCCTATGCAGGAGACGTTTGGTTCCCGCAACCTCCTCCTGCCGATCATCCCTGGAGAACTATGCCTTACAATGGGATGACTCCCCATTATTCAGGAACAACCCTTTCAGCTCAAGCTCGATATGCTGCCGGGACAAGGGAAATTTTGGAATGCTTTTTGAGGGTCGGCCGATCCGAGAGGAATACCTGATTGTAAAAGGCGGCAAGCTTGCAGGAGTCGGGGCCCATTCCTACACAGCAGGCAGTACGACAAAAGGGGTGGAAGAACTATTAAAAAATAAATAACAATCCAGGTTTTTAACTAATACCACGGCTTTTTCTCCATTCAGGAGAAAAAGCCGTATTTTTTCTATCAGTCTTCGATCGGGAAAATCTTCTTGAGGATCCAGCCTACCACCACTCCTGCGACAAATCCACCCACATGAGCCCACCAGGCCACTCCTCCTGCAGCCATACTTTCTGGACTCATTGCCATCAGAGAGCCACTGAAAAGCTGCATGAAAAACCAGAATCCTAAATAGAAAACCGCGGGAATCTCAGCAAAGGTATACCATCCAAAAAAGGGCACTAGGGTGATGATCCGACTATAAGGATAAAAAACAAAATAAGCGCCTAAAACGGCTGCAATGGCTCCAGACGCTCCAATAATAGGTAGAGTGGAATGCGGATCAGAAACGATCTGAACAATTTCAGAAACAAGACCACCGAAGAGATAAAAAAAAAGATATCCTATGTGACCAAAACGATCTTCGACATTGTCTCCAAAAATCCAAAGATAAACCATATTCCCAAGAATATGAAAAAACCCTCCATGCAGAAACATGGAGCTTATAAAAGGAATGTAGCGGTGTGGATCTAACGTATCCCCACCAAATTCAGTCCAATAGACAAAACGAACAGGCACATTGCCATAATCCAGAAGAAAATTTTGTAGTTGTTTGCCAAGAGATAGCTCGTAAAGAAAGACAAGCACATTGGTCAAAATTAACAAATTATTTACATATGGTCTTCTAGTACTGGGTATGGTATCAGCAATGGGAATCATACGACACAAATTACTTTTCAAATGATATCTTTAGAAAAGCCGAACTCCTACAAAACAAATAATAGCCTTATTTTTTTAAAAAAACCTATCCGAAAACAAGGATTTTACCTAACTTCAACAAAAACGAAAATGCTTGCCACTGTCCGTTCCAACTTACTATTTTTAGAATAAAGCAACCCGTTTTTTCTTTTTGTTATTTTTCCACCTTTTTCTAAAATGAACACGATAGATAATTCTCTTGTCAAAACAGCTCTGGCTTATGGGAAAACTGTAGAGGAAGTCCTTAATGCCCTTAAAAAACAAGGGATTCGCCAGCCTGAATTCTCAATTTGTTTTGCCTCAAGCACTTTTAATCAACAACAGGTAGTCAGTCAAATTAAACAATCATTAAGCGGTCATCTGTGGGGACTATCGAGCGCTGGGGAATTTAACGGCATAGAAGAAGCGATGACTTGTGGGGGTATTTTCATGCTTTCCATTGAGCCATTAGCAAATGTCTTAAAATCCAATGTTTCCTATGGAACCATTGGTGTCGACGCCGAAAACAGCGCCAAAGCCATCGTGCAAAAAGCCTTTGAAGGACTTCATTTTGATCCTGAACTCCTCTATTTAGGATTTTCCGGGAAAAAACCGGCGGATTTGCTCAAAGCTACTCCTTTTTCTTTGCTTGTCGCTCATTCTCAGATTGGAACCGAAGAGAAATGCCTGAAAGGCATTTGCGAATATGTTGGGCGCGGAGTCCGAATTTCCGGAGGGAGCGGGGCTGACTCTCTCTATTTAGAAAGAGTCACCGAGACCTACTGTTATGCAGACGAGAAGGCAGAAAAAAACGCTCTTTCGGTTCTTGCCCTAGCCACTACTCTAAAGAATGGGGTAGGCATAGCAAACGCTTTCCGTCCCGTACCTGGCAAAGGAGCGTTTGTAACAGAAAGCTTTGGAAGAGTCGTCTATTCTTTAAATCACCGCAGAGCTGCTGATGTCTATATGGAGTTGACCGCTTCTTCCTCATGGCAAGAAGCCTTTAATGCTTTTAATAGTCATCCTTTTGGAATAGTAGAACCAGTGAGTCACTACTGGCATATCCATAGCCCGGCTGCCATCCAAAAGGATGGTTCGATGGCGTTCTTTTCAGAAATTCCTCAAGGCTCAGGAGTTTCCTTGCTCGAGGCTGATTCTCAAAGCCGGATTGAATCTACCCGTTTGGCCGTACAAAGAGCCATAGCCGATGCGGGGTATCCTCAAAAAATTGCCGCCGTTGTGCTCTTTAACTGTATCCTTTGCCACCAACAGTCTGAAAGACTTAGAACCGGAAGAGCAGAAATCCAAGCTGTTAAATCTGTAGTCGGCGAAAATGTACCCCTGATTGGAGCTTCGACTTATGGGGAAACAGGCTACACTATCGCAGGCACTGTAGGCCATCACAATCAAACTACGACGGTCTGGCTGCTTGGCGATGAGCCGATTACCCGTTAATGCCCTTAGCTGATTCAAAAAGAACTAGGGATTGGATTTTCGTGCTGGAACCTCAAACAAGGAAGCTTCGTTGCCTGTCCGCAATTGAAAATCACAAACTTTTTTCCATAAATTTCTTATTTTTTCTTTTCTCTATCCGTTTTCAAGGTTACGTTTACAACCATTCTTTCAACATGCACCGAAAGATTGGTAAATGGGTCCTTGCTTTTTTGTACTGTGATTTAATCCTCGCCTTTTCTTCGTTGCCAGGGTCTACGCTTTCTGTAATCACTAAAAATGTATCGGATAAAATCCTCCACTTTTTTGCCTATTCGATTCTCGGGTGGCTTTTTTGCCAAGCTTCCATGAAACTTCTCTATGGGATAGCCCTCGCTGCACTCTTTGGAATGATCGACGAAAACTATCAAAGACTTATCCCTGGCCGACAATGTGATTTTTATGACTGGTTAGCAGACTGTCTTGGAGCAACCGCTGGTGCAATCCTTAGCGTTGGCATGCTTAGACTTTCTCAAGCAAAGAAAAAAATGAACCATTTTTCTGATTATAAAAATATAAAACTAAAGAGAAATAAATAACTCTCCTAGCTAATGGGCGACACTTTCAGAATTAATTTCCAAGAGATGGCCATCGGGATCCAAAAGAAAGATTTGAGGAAACCCAGCAACACTTTCCAGATTGATCTTTAGTCGGAAGGCTGGATCGGTTGACTCTTCGCTGTAGCCTCTTTCTTTTAGCCAAGTCAAAGCCTCCGTTATGTTTTTAACCCGAAAAGCGACGTGTCTGGCTTTGGTGTCTATCCTAAGGCTTTCTGTATTAGGGAGTGGAGAAGACCCAACGGTTAGATGCAGCTGCTGGTTTCCAACCTCAAACCAAGCACCAGGAAAAGAAAAAGGAGGCCTAGCAATCTGTTTTAAACCAAGGACTTCAGTATAAAACCGAATCGAGCGTTCTAAATCTTTTACGGGAAGAGTAACATGGTGGATAGCCTGCATTGCAACCATAAGAAAAAGAATCTTATTGTTTTTTTAGTATCTCTCTGGTAAGCTCTTTTCAATTCTAATTTAAAAAAAACGTATATGAAATGCTGGTTTTGCGAAGAAGAAGCCCGGGGAACCTGTGCAGCCTGCGGTCGAGCCTTATGCCATCATCATGCTCATATCCATGATGAAATGACGTTGGCCAAGTCGGATACAAGTACTGGTTATAGCAGTTACTATAATGTCTACGGTGCCTTAAAATGTTCTGAATGCAAATTAGAATGGCGTTCGTACAAACCACATGGCTAACGATCCCCCCCTATGCTATGAGGGGAAAATTGATTTAGGAATGAGTCAACTGCCTAATTCTTTCCGACAGGTTCCATCGACCAGGTAACTCCTCTATCCACCATCTTTTGGTGGTTTTGACTACATCTAGTTTTCTTCTAAATCCAAATTCAAAGCCCGCTGGAATGAGTACGCCATCGCTCTGCTCATAGGCTCGATGCAGTTTTAACAGAGCTTCTTCAAAAGAAGCACAACGTGCAGTGTCATGACTCTCAGGAAAACCAATGAGTTTGATCGATTCCCGCCTGTAGAGTTCCCGCTGTTGCGGCCACCATTCCGCTTTCCCATCCCACCAAAAAATGGAGCTTGCCATATAATCAAAGCCGCTTTTGGCAATGCTGACCACCTGTTCTGGAGGACAACCTAAAGCTTCTCCAAAAAACAGAACTTCCGGAAGGATCGACCGGCCAGAGGCAATCAACTCTTTCCAAATGGCTGGTGAAATCCCATAGGCGTAATCCGCTCTAAATCCATCGACTCCCAAATCCAACCAGTATTTAATGACCGATTTCTGATAATCAACGAGACCTTTATTTGAATAGTCAAGCTGAGCAAGATCTTTCCAACTAATCCACTGACCATTGTCAATACAACCAGGATTTTTTGGCTGTCCTCCTTCCCAAACAATCCAATCAGGATGTTCTTTGATTAAAGGAGAATCTATGGCAATGTGATTAGCCACCAGATCAACCCATACTTCAAGCCCTTGCTGATGACAAAGGGTTACAAACCGCTGGAATGCTTCTTCGGTTCCATATTCGGGAGCAATCGCCTTTGGGTTTAATATGGAATAGATACTTCCAGAAGCACCACAAGGGCTAATTGGATTAAGAAAAATTACGTCAAAACCCATCCAAACAATCCTCTCTAGATGATTTTCCCAATCCTTTATGGTACCCAAAAGCCTTGGGAAAATGTTATAGATCCAAATTTTTTTCTGCTCTCTTCCCATTATTCTTTAAGTTTTTTTTAATTTAAAAATAATTAGTGAATAATCAATAAATACTTATGAAAGCAGCCTAGCCCTCGCCCCTGTTATTCCAATAAGCAGACTTTACAAGTAGGCACCTTCTTTTTTAAGGTATTGCTTTGTAAGCTTGATCAATCAGTTCATAAAGCTTAGGAAGCCACGACTCCCCCAGAAGAGATAACAACTCGTTTCTGATTGCAGTAATAGTTTGCGCATTTCTTGAAGTTTCCTTGTATATTCAGGCTCACTGTGCGCAGGTTGTTCTTTAGCTTTTTCCCAGTACTTGGCACTGAGTCTGTAGATGGCTTCTAGAGCTTGCTTTTGGGATTGAGAGCCTGTCCACTGTGAAAAATCGTATCCTGAGGTCGATCCAACATTCCATGCCCCAGTCTGTACGTGCACCTTCTCTGTCGGAGGATGTTGCTCAAGATAATCAGCCAGAAATACCAATTCAATATCTCCTTGAGCCTCAATTTTTTCCAGATAAGGTGAAAAGAAATAGCCCCAGAAATTCGCCGAATCGCTTAAGTTTCTAAACCATCCTCCATTTTCACCGTCCGTCCATGTTGTGATCAAGACAGGAGAAGCACATGACTTCGTCTTATTCTTTGCTTCCCCCATGAACCATACCGGATCCATTCCGCTTTGTTGGGCATTGCTTAAATCTCTTTCTCTAGGGACAATGGCAATACTTTTCCCTTTCCATTCGGCAAGATACCCCTGATAGGGGGAGGCAGGTTGACCGTCTTGTCTGCGAATATGAGCACTGTCCACAATGACATAGCTATAGCCCGCCTCCACCAAATAAGGGATCATTTCCATGGTAAAACCCATTTCGGGAGGAAAAAAACCTTTAGGCCTTCTGCCGAAAACCTTTTCAATACATTGGCGATGCAGCCATAGTTGTTCTTCCCAATCTTCTTTAGGGATAATGGGAAAGACGGGATGAAAATACCCCATGCCCACAAGCTCGATATTAGAAAGTTGCTTGTAGGCCTCAAGCATTCTTCCAAGATCAAGAATATCTTGACTCTTTTGCTGGATTGAAGGATCTAAAAACTGTTCCAGCAAGGTCCCAGAAAAGCCAAAATGGACTTTGGCCTTATCTCCATACCGTTTTAAGAAGTGGATAGGCCGTTCATAAGCTAAAAGAATCTGCTGTGCTTCCCACCGATTAGTATCTAACAATAGATTCAAATTCCCTAGAGGTTGATGCATATGAAGGCCAAGGGCATGACATATTTTTGGCATAACCACAACTCCTTTGGATTCCATCTTTTAAGAAGCCCCTCACAAATGCCCTAAAATAAGGAATAATAACAACGTTCCGTTAGTGCTGCAACTGAATCCCAACTAAACGATTCTTCTGCTGCCTTTCGGCCGTTTTGGCCCATCCAACGACTATGCTCAAAATTTTTCATGATTTCGCAACAGCCCCATGCTATCGATTCTGGGGTTGGATATACCTTATAGCCATTTATCCCATGCCATACAAATTCTGAACCATTATGCGTTGCGATGACAGGCTTGCCCGCTGCCCACCCCTCAAGAACGGCTATGCCAAAGGGCTCGTTCCGCGAAGGAAGAACAACCGCATCCACCGCACGAAAAAGATCATGCAGATCCGCCCCAAACCTATGTCCTATGAATCGTACAGCATGCCGGATACCAAGCTGCCAAGATCGAGATTCCAGCTGAGAGCGCAAGTATCCATCACCCGCAAAAATGAACTTGGCGTTGCCATTGAATTTAAGAATCCAAGGAATCGCTTCTAAAAGAAGATCTGGGCCTTTCTGATGGGTCAATCGGCCACAAAAAAGAAATGTTGGATCCATCGGTCCAATACCATATCTTGCCTTGACTGCTGCCGGATCAATAAAACCGCTAAAAGGAGTCACACTAATCCCATTGGGAATAACCCAGATTTTGCCTTCCCATTGATGATAAATGGAAACAATTTCCCATTTCAACTGATTGGATACAGCTATAATTCTATCGGCATAATGAGCACCTTCTCCTTCTAGGTGACGGATCCTAGCAGAATTGCCTCCATGATGACAGTTCCCACAGCGACCATATTCCGTAGAATGAAGGGTAAAAACAAAGCGTCTGCCACGACCCCATTTTGCCCATTTCCCAGCCATTGAGGTCAACCAGTCATGCGCATGGACAATGTCAAAGCCCCCAGCATAATCTTCTTCCTTCCAAAGATGCCCAATAAATGATCTGCATAAATTATGCATTTCGGTTACAAAATCTGGATGAAAAGCAAAATCACACCGATGATAATGCACCCCATCAATACAATCATAGTGGCTCATCCAATTCTGTCTTCTAGTAAAAACATGTACTTGATGGCCCCGACGGGACAACGCGGCGGCTAGCTCTGTCACATGTACAGCTAATCCTCCAACAGCAATTGAATGAAGAGTTTCCCAAGACAACATGGCTATTTTCATAATGTATTTTAAAGACTCAACAGGTTAACATTGTGATGATTAATACAATAAATCCAGATTATAATCTATAACCACCCTAGAGCAGAGTAAGGGTTTGCCTAATTTAAAATAAATATTTTTCTGTATATTGATTTAGAATTTTTTTTGCTTATTGTTCTTTTTTAGCCATCAGCCCTTGGGTCAAAGCTTCTCTACAGTTGGCTTTCTTTTTTTCTTTCCTATTTTTAAAGAGTCGTTACTCTTTTTTCTCAATCCTGCCTAAAAAATGGACTCTATGAGTTTTCCTATTCAACCTTTCCATATCCCCAAGCGCTTATTGATGGGGCCAGGACCTAGTCCAGTGCATCCGTCGGTCCTTGAAAAAATGAGCTGTGCACCTATAGGCCATCTAGATCCCCTTTTTCTTTCTCTTATGGAAGAAATAAAGACAATGCTAAGAGCTGTCTTTCAAACTTCCAATGAATTTACTTTTCCGATCAGTGGCACAGGAAGCGCTGGCATGGAGTTTTGTCTTGTCAACTTACTAGAGCCCCACGATAGAGTGCTTGTAGGAATTAATGGGCTTTTTGGCAGGCGTATGGCTGATCTAGCAATAAAACTGGGAGCAGAAGTCAAAACCTTAGAAGTGCCATGGGGACAATCGATCGAAGCCGAACAGCTCAAAGAGGCAATAAAAAAGGAAAGGCCCAAAATAGTGGCTTTAGTGCATGCTGAAACCTCGACTGGAATTTGCAATCCAATGGAAGAACTGGCTCCCATTGTCGCTGAAAGCGGGGCTCTGTTCATTCTTGATACGGTCACTTCTCTTGGAGGATCCCCTGTTTTTATCGATCAATGGAAAGTGGATGCGACCTTTAGCGCTACCCAAAAATGCATCGGCTCTCCTCCTGGATTATCTCCCGTTTCCTTTAGTCCTAGGGCCCTTGAGGTGATAGCAAAAAGAAAAACGAAAATTCCCAGTTGGTATTTTGATTGTTCCCTTCTCTATGGTTACTGGGGCCAGGAACGACTCTACCATCACACGGCACCGATTAATAATAACTATGGACTGCATCAATCCCTAAGACTGATTCTGGAAGAAGGACTGCAAAATAGATGGCAACGCCATTACCAAGCCCATTTGATGCTAAAAGAAGGAATAGCCCAACTCGGCTTGAAGTTTTTCACTCCCGAAGACCGTCGCCTCTGGCAACTTAATGCGATCACCGTTCCTGATGAAACAATCGAAGCTGCTCTGCGCAAAAAACTGCTTGATGCTTATGGAATTGAAATCGGACCTGGATTAGGACCGCTTAAAGGAAAAATATGGAGGATTGGTCTTATGGCAGAAGGAGCAAGGAAAGAAAATATTGAGATATTACTCGAAGCTTTGAAAAACATTTTATCAAGATGAACGATTAAAAACGGAGCGAAGAAATTCTTTAATGCATTCGGGAGGCCTTCCAAGAATCGCTTTATCTCCAATTTCAAGAATCGGTCTTTGAATGAGTTCAGGATGGGCAGCTATTATTTCAACCAACGCTTCCTCACTGAACGGATGCTTATCAAGCTTAAGTTCTGTAAAAGTCTCTTCCTTGGTTCTTAGTATTTCCATAGGCTTTTTCCCCATTTTTTTTAAAAGCTCTGCCCACTTTTCTTTGCTTAAAGGATGGCTAAAATAGTCGATTTTTTCATAATCGACTTTCATTTCATCTAGAATACCAACCGCCTTGCGGCAAGTAGAACATGTAGGTTTGATATAAATAAGAACTTTGTGAGCCATTCGCTTTGCCAATGTATGGATGCGTTTTAAAAAATGTCAATAGATTTAGAGAAAAAACTAACCCAGAAGAAAAAAAAAGACCCCGATTGATTATCAGTTGAGGATATATGGACTATCTGAAGCAAAAAAAACTAAGGATTAAAAGAAAGCTCAAAGCCACTACCAAGCCAAGCCTAACTATAGGAATTAGCTCGTTAGAGAACATTTTCCCTATATCGACAAAACCAACCCAATACCATAAACTCTTGAGCCCGTTGCAATAGTTCTAACTCAGAGAAATTTTCTTCTCCCTTCTCCTTGCTTGTTTCAAAGGCTTCACAAGCTTCATAAAGGGTATGCCCCTTGTCTAAGAGACTCAAAAAACAAAAGACTGGATACTCAACTGGTTTAATATAAGGAACGTTCCTAAACCGATGCACCACTACCCAATGCTTTTGTCTTTCAAGAGCAAAAGGCCGCTTGAGTTTTTTAACCGGATGCTTGCGCCTATCAACGATCCCCTTTTCTGAAGTGCCCATACCGGATTTGTCTAAACCAGAAAGGAGAAAATCTTCGATGGCGAATTGAAGCTCAAGCAGGCTCATATGCGGTTGAAGGCTTATTCTCAAAGCTTCAGGTTTTACTTCCATAATATCCCTAGAAGACAAAGGAGGATAGGCTGGGGCATCAATTGCTCTAAACAGAGCCCGTTCCAATCGAACCATGTCTATAGCCGCTTCCTGAATAGTAGCACCTAAAAAATCTGGATTTTCTTTTAAAAAGGCTTCTAGTTCTGATCCAATATCCCCGAGTCTAGCAGAGCGAGGCGGATACTTCTCTAAATAGGCTTCTAGCAGTTTTCTAAATCGCCTTTTTCCAATAAGATAGCTCAACCCGCTGAAATCCTGATAGAAAGCCTCAAGCATTTTAAACCAATATTGTTGGTTGTAAACTTCAAGGCGTTCTAAGCTGGTCATCGTCCGACTAGGTGCAAAGACCTCTTGTGCCAATGCTTCCATAGACTTTCCATCTTCGGCCCTTTTCCTGATCCGATCCTTGGAATTCAGCGGACGACGGATCCAGGTTAGAACCAATCGTTGAAGCTTTCTCAAGCTTTCAGGATTTTCCGCATCTAGGCTCTGTAGATTGATAGGCATCGATAAACGCTTTGGCTTTTAAGGCTTCCTGATAGACCTCCTCAAAAGAAGGAATGGCATCGTCCCATTCGAGGAGGGTTGGCCGTGGACCACACCGTCGGATAACCTCGCCGTAGAGGTCCCACACCGCTGAGGATACAGGCTGATCATGGGTATCGAGGAGGTACTTTGGAAGTCGACTATGTCCAGCAATATGAAACTGTATGACTCTTTTTAAAGGAATATGGTCCAAATATGCTAGGGGATTAAATCCGTGGTTTTGCGAATTGACATACAGGTTATTCACATCAAGGAGGATGCCACAGTCTGCCGTTTCAACCACTTCGGTTAAAAACTCCCACTCCGTCATTTTAGAAGAGCGATACTGGGCATAACTACTAATGTTTTCCACCCCAATCGGAACTTCCAAAAAATCCTGGGCTTCTTTTATTTTTTGAGCCGTCAGTTTTGCTGCCGCTAAGGTATAAGGCATCGGTAAAAGATCATGGACATAGGTTCCATCCACACTACCCCAAGCTAAATGGTCCGATACCCAGGGAGTTTTTGTTTTTTGAACAAGTTTTTTCAGTCGTTTTAAATGCTCGCGATCTAGCGGATCAACCGAACCAAAATACAGCCCTACCCCATGCGGCACTACTTTATAGCTTTCCAGTATCTTATCCAATAGGATCTCTGGCTTGCCTCCATTGCCCATAAAGTTTTCAGAAATAATCTCAAACCAGCTCACCCCTGGTTTCTTCTCCAATATATGCTGGTAGTGAGGGATCCTTAAGCCAATCCCTATTCCGTAGGCTTCGAAAAACTTTGAAAACTTCAAAGACATGCTTTCTCCATGCAAAAAGAGGCACAGAGATAGACTCTAAACAAAGTCAAAAACTTAACACCAACTAGAGGTTTTCGATTCTGAGCTTTGAGGTTCTTCGCCCTTCTTGCTTTTTTTCTTCCCTTTGCAGCTTTGCTTTCCTTTACAACTCATTTCAGCAAAGGCTCTAGGATCTGCTGATTTTCCAGCTAATTTATCAAGGTTTTTCACCTGCCCATTCAGAGCAGTGCCTGCAAGCATTCCAACCATCACCGTGCCCACAACGGCAGAACGAAGTTGTTTTTTCATATTCTTTATATTCCTTTTAGAAGATTCGCTCTTTTTCTTTTATCCTTCGCTACTAACTTCTACAAGAAAAAAACCAATTATTTATATTTTTAGAAAGATCTTGTATTTCTAACCTTTTTCGATCCCATTTTTCCATCTCCCTCCTCCCAACTCATTCCGCTAAATCACACCATAAATAAAACGCTAAGCCCTATGAGCTGTTTTGCTCAAATCTAGAATTTATGGAAAAGAATCTTTTGTTTTTCTTTCTCACAACTCCTTTTCTCTTTATATACTTTCTCAAAATTAAACCAACTGAAGTTTAGTTTATGGAAAAAGATACTATATATACCGCATTGCCTGGCCGAACCTATCCTTTAGGAGCAACCTGGGATGGGCAAGGGGTCAACTTTGCTCTCTATGCTGAACATGCCACCAAAGTCGAGCTCTGCCTGTTTGACTCAACGGGAAAGGAAACAAAAATACCGATAACCGATTGTACTGATTATATCTGGAATGTCTATATTCCCTCCCTGGCACCAGGCCAATTGTATGGCTACAGAGTTCATGGTCCCTATGAACCACAGCTAGGGCATCGGTTTAATCCTCATAAACTCTTGCTCGATCCCTATGCTAAACTTATTAAAGGGGAACTCAACTGGAATGAGGCTGTTTTTGGTTATAAAATAAATGATCCTCAATCGGATCTTTCTTTTAACGAAACAGATAGTGCTCCCTATGTTCCTTTATCGGTCGTAGTAGATTCTAATCAGTCCACAGGAAAAAAGGAGCCTAAGCCCTCCATCCCTTGGCATAAGACCATCATTTATGAGCTACACGTCAAAGGATTTACTCAGAAAAATGAGAAAATCCCACCCGAATTCCGAGGAACTTTTTTAGGCCTAGCTTCCAAACCCGTCATTGACTACCTGCTTAATCTAGGGATTACAGCAGTAGAATTGATGCCCATCCATCAACATATCTCTGAAGAACATTTGATAAGAAAAGGACTCGTGAACTACTGGGGGTATAATACTATAGGTTTTTTTGCTCCCGATCAGCGTTTTGTAGCTTCTCAAACAGATCTTGATCCCATTGCTCAATTTCAAACCATGGTCCAAGCCCTGCATGCCGCAGGGATCGAAATCATTCTAGATGTTGTTTACAATCACACAGCCGAAGGCAATCAATTAGGCCCTACCCTTTGCTTCCGGGGCATTGACAATGCTGCTTACTATAGACTTTCTGTCGATAACCCTAGATACTACATGGATTTTAGTGGCTGTGGGAATGGATTTAACATGCAAAACCCAAGGGTCCTTCAACTGATCATGGATAGCCTTCGCTACTGGGTCGACACGATGGGAGTTGATGGGTTTCGTTTTGATCTAGCAAGCGCTCTTGCCAGAGAACTCTACGAAGTGGATAAACTATCAACTTTTTTCGATGCTATTTTGCAAGATCCCATTCTTTCTCAAGTAAAACTCATTGCTGAACCGTGGGATGTAGGGGATGGGGGCTATCAAGTTGGCAATTTCCCTGTCGGATGGGCTGAATGGAATGGTAGATACCGAGATGATGTAAGAAAATTCTGGAAAGGGGATCTTGGCACACTGCCTGAGTTTGCCAATCGGCTGGCAGGTTCGAGTGATCTGTATGAGCAGAGTGGACGAAAGCCCTATGCGAGTATTAACTTTGTTACTTGCCATGATGGTTTTACTCTCACGGATCTTGTAAGCTATAACCAGAAACATAACGAAGCAAATCTAGAAGAGAATAGAGATGGGAATAACGATAATAATAGCTGGAATTGCGGAATAGAAGGCCCAACCGATGATCCATCAATTTTAGAGCTTAGAACACGACAGAGAAAAAATTTTCTTGCAACCCTCCTTTTTTCTATCGGAGTGCCAATGCTCCTTGCTGGAGATGAATTAGGACATAGTCAAAAAGGAAACAACAATGCTTATTGCCAGGATAACGAATTGACATGGTTAGATTGGAATTTAGAAGAGCAAGAAAAGAATGAATTTCTGCAATTTGTTATAAAATTGATAAAAATCCGTAAGGAAGAACCGGTGTTTCAAAGAAGCAAATTTTTTCATGGAAGAACAATTCGTGGCACCAACATAAAAGATATTCTTTGGTTGGACTGTGATGGCAGCCCTTTAACGGATGAAAAGTGGAACGCTGGATTTATTAAATCTTTTCAAGTCTATATGGCTGGTGATCTCATAGGAGATATTGATTCAGAGGGTAAACCCATAAAAGGAAATTCTATCCTGATCTGTTTTAATGGGTCTGAAAATGACATTGTCTTCAAGTTACCGACAAGAAGAAATAATCGCAGTTGGACTAGAGTGATAGACACATCCAATGGGCAGCTTCCCGAAGAAGACTTTCCTGGAGAATCTAATTACCAACTAAAAAATCGATCCCTCGTTCTCTTTAGAGGATTAAGACCAAAAGAATAAGAGACTTTCTCTTTTCTCTTCCATCCTACTCAGTCTTTTCTTGCTCTTTGGCAAAATGACATCCTCCCTAGCCTGAATGCCGGAGAGTAATAAAGCGCTCAGGCAGGTCATTCAGCTGTCCTTGGCTGACTTCGGTGAGTTCCTGTTGCTAGCAAGCTGTCTACATCACTCCCTTCACAAGCAAACCGGCCAATGCCTATGCAGATATCCCCCTCACCACCATTGCCTGCATAGGCAGCAATCTCTATCAGTATGGCTGCCGAGTGATCACCTCATGAAGTATGCAAAATACAAGGAGATGCGAAGGGTGAGAAAAAAAAATCTGTTTTTCTTCTTAAGGTTATTTTTTATCGCTCGGATTTTGTAGCCACCACCAATATACAGAGATGTTTTCTTTCTATGCCTTTTGGAGTCCTTAATTTTTCAAGCTCTCTTTTAATATCCGCAAGAATTTGGGACTTATATTCCAAAGGAGTTTGAGAAAGGAAATTCCCAAAGCTACTTGATTCCAGAAAAGTAATCAGTTCTTCAGGACTATGTGAAAAGGTTGAATATTCAAAAAGGCGGAATTGTTCGAGGTGAAGCCCACTTGTATTGAGTAGTGATTTAATTTCTTCAGAACTCAATAGAAAAGGCGAAAAGGAAAATTCAAAAGCATTTTTAACGTATTTTCTTACGGTTTGCTCGACTAGTTCTCTAATCGGAGTTTTGTAATTTTTATCACCCGTTGATATTCCAACTTTTCCTCCAGGCTTTAAAATTCTTTTTATTTGTTCTAAAGCTTCTGCTTTGTTCTCTATCCAGTGAAAAACACTATTCAAAAAGATACAATCAAAAGAATTTTCTTGGAATCGATGCAAATCCGAAGTTCCCCCCACCTCAAAAGAAAGATTTTTTGTTTCTTTTTCTTTTGCAATTTTGATCCTGTAGGGCAATGGATCGATTCCAATGATTTTCTCACATCTCAGTGATTCTGAAATGTATTGAGTCAGTCTTCCTGTGCCACAGCCAATGTCTAGCACAAAGTCCGATGGCTTGATTTTAAGCATGTCAATGAGGACCTTGCCATGGAAGAATTGTGAATCGCTAAATTTTTCGTAGTTTTTGGCTAGTTCAATAGAATCTAAATCAAAACGAAGCTGCATACATACAAAAATACAAAGAATACTGATACCCTACAAAAGAATGAAACGATAGAAAGTTTCGAATAATTTTCCTTCCATTCTTTTAGTCAGTATTTTGAAAAAAGCTTTTCTTAGTTTTTTCTGCTTTATTTTCTATGCGAAAAGTTTTATTTGTCGCCTATGGATTTTTCTCCCTGTGCATCTATTCTCACCAATGCCTAAGAAAAATGGAGGGAGAGCATTCAAACTTTTTTTGGGCACCGGAGAATGATTCTTTTTATCCTCCTTTTGCTTCAAGAACCTTGTTCAGATTATAGGCTGCACTAATTAATGAAAGATGTGTCAATGCTTGAGGAAAGTTGCCTAATGCCTCTCCGCTAAACCCTATTTCTTCGGCATACAAGCCTACATGATTGGCAAAGCCAAGCATCCTTTCAAATAGCAGATGGGCTTCTTCCAATAACTGGGGCTGGTATTGACCGGCCCTAGCTAACGCTTCTACAAGCCAAAACGTACAGATATTAAAAGTCCCTTCTTTGCCTGCTAAGCCATCGTCTGTTTTCCTGAAATTGTATCGATACACCAAGTTATTTGCTAAAAGTCCCCCCTCATGGGAGGAACGCATGATAGCTTGTAAGGTACTCAACATCATCGGATCTACAGGCGAAATAAAAAACACCAAAGGCATCATCAGAATGGATGCATCGAGTGCCTCACTGCCATAGGATTGGACAAATGCCTTTTGTTTCGCATTCCACCCCTTTTCCATAATAAATGTATAGATCTCATTACGAATCTTTCTCCACCTAGAAATATCGGCAGGGAAGGATCTTTTCTCTGCTAATCGCATGCCACGATCCAAGGCCACCCAGCACATCAATTTTGAATAGATAAAATGTCTTTTCTTCCCTCTTACCTCCCAGATCCCTTCATCTTCTAATTGCCAGTTTTCACAAACCCATTCAATAAGATGTTTGACTTCAAGCCATTCCTCAAAGGAAATTGGAGCTCCATACTTGTTACACAGATAAACCGCATCTAACAACTCTCCATAAATATCCAGTTGTAATTGCTGATAGGCACCATTCCCCACTCGAACCGGTCTTGAACCTTTATATCCATCCAGATGGTTCAGCTCCATTTCCTTCAATTCATGCCTACCATCTATTCCATACATAATTTGTAAGGGTGGATTTTTTCTTGAAAAACCTCTATAAACCTTCGAAAGAAATTCCATGTAACTTTGAGCTTCTTCAGTAAAGCCAAGTCGCATAAATGCATAAATAGTGAAGGCAGAATCACGAATCCAACTAAACCGGTAATCCCAATTCCGGATGCCACCAATTTCTTCAGGAAGACTGGTCGTTGGTGCTGCTATGATGGCTCCTGTTGGCTTAAAAGTAAGAAGTTTTAAAGTTAAGGCTGAGCGATATACCATCTCACGCCATCTTCCCGAGTATTTGCAACGGGCAATCCAATTTCTCCAATAACAAACGGTTTGCCTAAAAAGATTTTCTGCTTCCCTACTCGATAGATGCACCCCCCATTCGGAACCAGGCAAGAGTTGGACCAAAGCAAAATCGCAGGTCTGTCCCTCTCTAAGGGTAAACTTCGAAACTACCCCATTTTCGGAGATTTGCAGTGGTTTGTCTGTCGTCAATAAGAGTCTTAGTTTTTCTGTTGAAAAAACCGCCCCTATGGTGGTGAGTTCAGTTTCATGCTGATCCTGGGCATAGTTGAAGGCAGGACGACATTCCAAACTAAAGCTGATTGTGCCTCGTACCGCCGTTAGGCGACGAATCAGCCGAAATCTATGAGAGCCTGTATTCTCTGATGAGCCAACAGGCATAAAGTCGGTAAGTTCAGCTGCCCCCTGTGTAGAAAGAAATCTTGTAACAAGGACATTGGTCCCAGGCCAATAAAACTGTTTGTAGCTAAGATGGTGTTCCGAAGGAGCAATTTTAAAACATCCTCCTTTTTTGTCATCTAACAAGGAACCAAAGACACTTGGAGAATCAAAATAAGGAATACATAACCAATCAATAGACCCATCAATGGCCACTAAGGCCACAGTGTGCATATCTCCAATGATGGCGTGATTTTCAATTGGCTGATAAGCCATACGAATTATTTACTCAGTTTTGCAGCAATGGAAGCAACATGTTTTCCTTGGAATCTAGCTCCAGCCAATTCAATTTCGCTAGGCATTCTTTCACCAGCACCTCCAGCTATTGTGGAAGCTCCATAAGGAGAACAGCCAGTAATTTCATCCACTGCCATTTGTCCAGTAAAAGAATAAGGCAGTCCTACGATGACCATTCCCAAATGCAGCAAAGTAATCATGAATGTTAACAATGTTGTCTCTTGGCCACCATGTTGTGTATTAGAACTACAAAAAACGCTACCAACTTTTCCGATCAGCTTACCTGACAACCAAAGTTTTCCGGCTGCATCCAAAAATTGCCTCATCTGACCGCACATATTACCAAATCTTGTAGGAGTTCCAAAAATGATGGCATCAGCTTCCCCAAGCTCTTCGATAGAACAGATAGGGACATGCGCAAAGGTTTTTTGAGGTTCTATAGCACCCATTTTATGTAGCACAGCTTCTGGTAGGGTTTCAGGGACTCGTCGCAATTCTACATGAGCTCCGGCTACTGACCTTGCTCCTTGAGCCACCGCTTCGGCCATTTTATAAATATGTCCATACATCGAATAAAAGACGACGTAGATTTTCATAACGGATTTTTTTCCCTATCGGAAACTTGCCTCACAAATTATTTCTCCAATCCATATGCTTATTAAGTTGGTTTTACAAGCAAAAAGGATGGAGCAGAAAAAAAGAAATACGATAAGAAAAAATTTTTTTTTTCTTATCGTATTTCAAAAGTTTTATTTCCTTTTTAAGAAGGAAAAAGAATAGAAAAGAACTCTAATGAAGCGGTCTGTACGTTAGTCTTTCATTAACTTTTTGCTTTTAAATTTCAGCAGGTAAGAAAGAAGGTATTGTTATAGTTATTCTTCCAGTTAGCAATCCATTCTTTTAGAACATAAACCCAATATTGGCCGTAAGTAATGGCTCATAAACTTGATTCAGGTTAAAAGCATTGATGCCAGCCTTAGAATTATGATACCCATTGAGATTCTGATCAAAGAGCCAGAATAGGGTAGCACCGGTAAACCAATGCTTGTCTATTAAGTAATTAAACCCTAGTACTGGAGAATACCAACTTCCCCACACAGAGCCCAAATAGGCATTACTGCTTTCTAAACTCAAGACTACACCACCTCCTGCCATACCGATGTAAGGAACAAATTTTCCAGTAACATATCCCACAATGGCAGATAGTCCTAAGAAGCCCCCTATTGCTGAATTATTATCCATTTTTTGTAATCCTTGGACATATGACAAGCTCTGATTACCTAAAAAAGCACCGACAAAAGCAATCCCAAAGGTTAAATGTTTCCACCGCGAAGGATCATACCACAGCACTCCAACTTCAACCGCTGGAACATAGGAGTAGTTCTTTGCAAAATCCGTTGTCATTCCATTTAAAGTTGAAGATCCAGAATAGGGAAAAGCAGGTCCAAAACCACCCAGTACGAATAGATGATAAGGTTTAGGCTTGCTTATTTCATTATTTTCTAACAGTTGTTTCCTATGCTCTATATAGGTTTTTGACTGATCCCCTTCGCTCTGATCTTCTGATAGGCTATCACTTGTATTTGCACGAAGTGATGCATTATTTAACATTACAATACATACAAACAATATAACATATACATATTTCATGTACACATGCTTATATAATTTCATTATAGTTTTCATATATACCTCATATTTATTTTTTATTTGTTTATATTCATTTCTAGTTCGGAAGCCCTTAAAAGTGTGGAGTATATAGAATTAGGATTAACAGAGATACTGTCTATACCTTCTTTTATAAGAAATTCTAAAAAATCCTTATAATTACTTGGTGCTTCTCCACATATCCCAATTTTTCTTTTGTTCTTTTTAGCGGTTTGAATCATGGAAGCGATTAATCTTTTCACCGCTTCATTCCGCTCGTCATAAAGGGAAGCAATAATTTCAGAATCTCTATCCACCCCCAGCACCAACTGAGTTAGATCATTGGAACCAATGGAAAAGCCATCAAAAATTTCACAGAATTCTTCGGCTAAAATGACATTGCTTGGTATTTCACACATCATAAAGACCTCCAAGCCGTTTTCCCCTCTCCGCAGTCCGTTTTTTTCTAACTCCTCTATGACTCTTTTTCCTTCTGCTACGGTCCTAACCATTGGAATCATCACCTTAATGTTCAAAAGACCAAAGGTTTCCCTGGCCTTCTTAAGGGCTAGACATTCCAAAGCAAATCCTTGTTGATAGCGAGGGTGGTAATAACGAGAAGCTCCTCGAAAACCCAGCATTGGGTTTCGCTCAATGGGTTCAAAGTCTGTGCCCCCTAACAAGTTGGAATATTCATTAGATTTGAAATCACTCAGCCTAACAATGACATCCTTTGGGAAAAAGGCCGCAGCAATCAGTCCGATGCCTTCGGCTAGTTTATCAACAAAGTAGTCAGTCTTCTTTGGATAATTCTCTGTCAGTTGGCGAATTTTCATCTTTTCAGGCCCTTCCTTGAGCCGATCAAAGTGCACCAAGGCCATAGGATGAACTTTGACGTAATTAGTAAGGATAAATTCTTGGCGAGCTAGCCCAACGCCATCATTGGGAAGAAACGAAAAATCGAAGGCTTTATGTGGATTGCCCACATTCATCATAATCTTTGTTCTTGGACGAGGAATTTCCGTAAGATTGATCTTTTCGATCGTGTATGGAATATTGCCTTCGTAGACTTTCCCAACTTCCCCTTCAGCGCAGCTTACCGTTACAAGCATTCCGTTTTGAAGCACCTGTGTGGCATTTTCGGTTCCAACTACTGCCGGTACCCCAAGTTCCCTACTAACAATAGCGGCATGACAGGTTCTCCCCCTCTGTCTGTTACAATTGCTGCCGCTTTTTTTATTACTGGTTCCCAATCTGGATCTGTTTTTTCAATAACCAGCACCTCGCCTGGCTGAAATTGATCCATTTGTTGGAGATCTTGGATAATTCGAACTTTCCCTTGAGCGACTTTTTCCCCAACCGCTTTCCCTTCAACAAGAACTTTGCTCTTGGTTTTTAACTGATAGACTTGAATAGATTTTTTATTTTGTCCTCGGTGTATTGTTTCCGGTCTTGCTTGAAGAATAAAAAGATCTCCACTGAGACCATCTTTTGCCCATTCTATATCCATGGGCGTACTACGCTCGTTCTTGCGTGTATAGTGTTCTTCTATTATACATGTCCACTTACTAAGAGTTAATATTTCAGAGTCAGATAAGACATACTTGTTTCTATCTTCAATGGGGACAGGGACATTTTTAACATAAGCCCCTTCATTAATCTTTCCCCATCGATGTCGTAGACAAGTTTGATGTCCTTACTCCCCAATTTCTTCTGAATAATAGGCTTATAGCCTTTCATTAAGGTGGACTTAAAGACGTAGTATTCATCTGGATTGACTACCCCTTGGACAATATTTTCGCCTAACCCATAAGAAGCATTAATTAGGACGACTTTTTTAAATCCTGATTCAGGATCAAGAGTAAACATGACGCCAGAACAAGCTAGATCGGATCGCACCATTCTTTGTATACCCACGGACATGGAGATATGAACGTGTTCATATCCCATCTCCTTTCTATACATTATGGCTCGATCCGTATAGAGGGATGCGTAGCAGAGTTTGATTGCATTTAACAGATTTGCATTCCCTTTAATGTTAAGGTAAGTGTCTTGTTGACCAGCAAAACTAGCAAGCGGAAGATCTTCAACATTAGCACTGGATCTGACAGCCACATCAACATCTTCTATCCCCGAATCATTAGATAAAAATTTATAGGCACTAATTATTGCCTTTTTATATTTATAAGGGAATTTAGAATTAATGATAATATTTCTAATGTATTTACTAGCTTCTTTAACGCTATTTATGTCAGAATAATTGACAGCCTGTAATCTCTGATCAATTTCATCTCTAATATTATTAAAGCTTATAAATTGTTCATAAGCCCATGATGTTATAGCAAAACCGTTTGGTATCTTTATTCCAAATGGTGTTAATTCTTTCATCATCTCTCCAAGAGAAGCATTTTTACCCCCTACTTCAGCAATATTTTCCAATGTTATTTGATTATACCATAAAATATAATCTATGCTATTATATACAGCTTTATGATTCATATTATACCCCATTGCTTCATTGTTTCACTTACATGTATTTTTTTGCACCATCCGGAATATCATTCCGATAATAACACATATTAAGATGGTTATTATCGTTATTATCATAATTTTGTATTTTATCCATGATAATACATTTTCCCTATCTACTATAAATGGAAATACAAAATTAACATTTTTATCTTCTAATAAGATCCCATATTGGTTAAGTTTTGTTAGTATTCCTTGATCACAGAATATATTTATTTTTGATATATATGATCCTGGCTTAAGATAAACACGTTTCCATATTACCCCGTTTACAGGAACTTCAGACCATGAATATAGATATTTTTCAGGTTCATTTTTATAGGTAATATATATGTTTATCTTATGATCATTTAAAATATTGCCGATTCCAACTATATCGTATACCAGTGAAACCATACCACTGTGTGGGATTTTGTTGCAATAAGCATTCATTAAACATCCACGATTATATGGTATTGGATATTCTGGATAGATCGTAAAATGAGCCGCAAAGTAATTATTCACCACAAATCCACACTTATCTATCGTTTCACCATTCGATATAGTATATTTACATATAACAAGATACATAATTATGATTACAGATATATATCTATCTATATAATTATGTTTCATTGAAATATGTATTATTGAAAGACTGGAATGACAAACTGATCTGCTATAGCGATGATATTTCTATTCCCTGCTGCATCTCCAAAAAAGATGAGCCCACCAAACCTACTGGAGGATTCTTTATAAATAGTAGAGAGTCTTTCTACTTCCCAAGCTGCTCCTTGAGCTTTTACATGTAGTAGTTTTGTTTCACCAGGCAGAATGGGTTCATTAGGAGTAATTTGCAACTCTCCGCCATTGACTTCTGGAGAATCAGCTGGCCACTGATTGTCAGGAGCAGCCGGATTCAAAAAGGCAACATTCGCTGTTTGAAACCGTCGCAAATATACTTTTTCATTTCCTTTATTGGTTACAGTTAAATCAAAATCGAGGCTTCGTTGCTGAACATAATAGGTTGCTTTACTGACTTTTGCTTCAACAAAGGTTGGTCCCTGTGGCAAAGGGTCAATTCTTACAAAGGTTTTTTGGAGGGGTATAACAATTGGAAACTGCTTGGAGGTAAGAAAAGCCCCACCAAATACGAGTACGATCACAATGGCCAAGAATAAAAATCCAAACCTTTGATCTTGCTTGGTAACCAATTCGTCCTCTTTTTCCAAGTAGGCAAGCCCTAGTCTTGGAGCTGTTGGTTTAAGAATAAGCCAATAATAGAGCCAACCAATTCCTAACAATACCCAAAGGATGGACCAACCAAAGGCCCGACTTAATCCATAGTTTTCTAGATTAATGGTTTGTCCGGTCAAGGTTTGGACTGTATTTGTAAATGGAGCAGAGGAAGGATCAATCGTTACTTTGATAGAAGGCCCTACAATGGGTCCAATATCTTTAATATTCATTGTAACACCCACAGGCCAAGTACCCGGTCTGCGTGCGGTCAACACTTCTTTAAAGTCATAAGTGTCTCCAAGCTTCACGATCATGCTTGAAAACACAGGCTGGCCATTAACGATAGTTTCCTTGCGGGCCAGCCTTGGACCGGGTTCAAAGAAATTGATATAGCCAATACCAGAAAAACCAAGCTCATGCGGCCATATAGGCAAAATCATGACTTTTCCAGTGACTACAAGATCATCGCCTACTTTCAAATGATTGGAAGAGAAGCGAACATCGTAAAATTGGGCGGTCCGCATCCTCAGAATTGCTTCCTGAGCCCTTTCCCCTATTCCAGAGCCATAAAGGTGAGAAGAAGCAATAATTGCGATTATTACAGTACATGCTAATATTAGCGTGATGATGGAGTGATTTTTTATTTTCATGGCAATTTTTCCCCTTTAGCGTTTGTTATTGAATGCTCTGATATTTAGATCTTCTTTACCCAACGGTTTCTGGTGCACTGATCTCCAATCCACCAAAATATTGCATATATAAAGATACCAACAACACCACTGAAGAATATGGCCGGGCCTAAGGCTCCCCCTTCAAAAGTACGAAGCGTACCACTTTCAATCATTCTTAAATACTCTGGTATAGCAGAGCGGACATAGGAAAATCCGATATAATCGGCTATACTCAAGGTTTGGCCTAAGGCTTCTATGGGTTGATGAAATGGAGCAATCATGACCCAGTTCGCTGGGTAAAAGGTTAAAGCAAAAGCATAGGCACCGAAAAGATAAGTCAAGAGGAGCTTTCTAGATAAAAGTAAAACACAATCCGCAGCAATAGCACATGGAATGACAGTCTCTGGAAACAATTCATTCATTGGATAACTGAACCATCCCCACCAATTGACATATCTTTCAAACCACTGCCAGAGATTGATTCCTACCGCACATAAAGTCATTCCTACGGGTAGTCTAGCTTTAATCCAACAAGCTGCTTGTACGCTGACTAACATCAACATATAGGATATGACTCCTAAAATTGGAAAATAACGACGATCTTTCCAATCTATCCAGAAGCTCCAGTCTCCTTCTAATAATGACTGAGAAGCGAATGTCCCTACTGTCACAGTCATTCCTATGATGACCCATGCTACAAATTGAATTCTTTTCCCTACTTCTAAACCTTCTTTTTGAAGTTCTGGGGAAGTCTTTATCGTCTGTGTTTGCATTTTTCTCCTTTTTAGTATTGTGGAAGGGAGAGTACTCTCCCTTATTACTCTCCCTTCCCATTTATAGTTGGTGACCAGGAAATTAATGTTTTAAAATTACATTCCAGGGAGTGTATGCACTGGATTAGTGGCTTCCTCAGGATTTTCCATAGCCTCTGCAGCTGACATGCATTTTTCACCAAAATAGGTTGCTTTTAGAACTGCAGCTATCCTTGGAAACATGTCAAATCCATTGCCTAAGAACCAAACAGCAGCCCATGCAAAAGGCACAAAGGTCCAGTGCAACGGAGCGGCAAACCATTCTTCTAAAATCCAAGCACTATGCCCCCATTCGTTTTCTCCAATTAATGGAATAAACATTATCGGCCAAGCTACTTCCATAACTAAGGGCAGCAACCATTTTTTGCCCATTACCGGAAGTCTTGTTCTGGTTAACATCAATCCAGCTACTCCAAAGTTAATAAAAATAGGCCAACTAAGATAAAAATTGAAGATATGACTAGGAGTAAACTCTGTGTCCCTAATCATGGATGAATGCCATACTCCATCCTGTTCAACAAAGAAGACCGCCCATACTAAACACCACGCATACACCCCAAGGGTGATTAGCCAGTTCGAGTACCAGCGTTTTAATTCCTCTCCTGGACTTAGCTGTTCCAAATGACGATCTCTATAGACAAACCAGATCCAACCCCATGTCAGTCCCCAAATTATAACATTCATTATTGTTATACCCCAGAAAAGATTCATCCAATAAGTCTGGAAGTCTTGTGAGGTATAATCAATTCCTTTCGTGATCGCAAATGCTCTCTGATAGAGCATGCAAGCTCCATAGAAGAGCGATATCAATATACAATATAGATAGAATCTCCAGTTATTAAAATATTCCTTTCTAGGCACCAGCTCAGCAACGGATGATACATCCATTGCTCCAACTGTTGCTACTCGTTCATTAGCCATACACTATCCTCCTTTTTTTGTTTTTCTGGTTTTTGCGTATGAACGCTTCTGCATAATTTTCGAGCATAAGGTATGCCAATTTTAACATTTTTTTTGCCTTTCGGATTAGCCATCTACTTTTCTTTGAAAAATAAAGGATGAATATTTTCTATTACTGTTGCATATAGCTACATTTCTCATTGCTAAATGCATCATCTGCATCATTTCATTTCTACTGGTCTTTTTCTTTCATCCTGTATTTTTCAGATGGCACATTTTTTGCTCTAAATCTGACTAAAAAGAAGGAGGATTAATGGTTCATCGTTTTTTACATGTCAGATATCGTGTTTCGAATTTGGAAAAAGCACTCTTTTATTTTGTCAATTTTCTCGGTCTTAAAGAAGTCGGACGGATTACTTCTCCAAGAGGCTCCAAATTGGTTTTTTTACAAGCTCCAGAAAATGGCACCCTGCTTGAACTCTGTGAGTATCCTGATAGTGGGAAAGTCGTCGTACCTCCAGACCTAACGCATCTGGCTTTTTCTGTTAATGATCTTGAAGAGGCTCGCATCAAATGCAGCAAAATGGGATGGCCATTTACTGATGAAATCCAGAAAGCTGAAAACGGACAGTATTTTACATTCATTGATGCCCCGGATGGCTATGAAATTGAACTGATCCAAGAAGAAAAGAAAAAAGAATGAACTGTTGATTCGATCGATGGCAAGCTTCAATTATGAAAATTTCTAGAAGAAAATTCTTCTTTTATTTTTTTGGTACCCTCTTTTTTGTCGATAAAAAACACCAATTACTGAGCTCAAGTTGTTGTTCCGTAAATCATTCATTTTTTGGAACCTCCAAGCTAATTGAAAATAATGTTCAGAATAACTTTCTTAGTGATCTTCAGCAAAAAAACCTTCATAAGTTTATAGCCATTGTTGTGCCTCATCAAGGTGAGGTCTATGAAAAGGCAAGGACCATCTCATATAATCACCTCCTTGAAAGTTGGTCTACCAACAAGAATTCCAATAAACAACACAAGCTAGAAGCCTACTTAGATTTGCTGCAGAAATACTCTCAAGAATTAACTAAAAAAGACTTCTACCTTCTTTCGTTGCCTGAAGGAACTAACATAGTCAAAAGAACAGAAGACCAAAAGATATTTCAGGACCTTCTCAATCAAATTCTCTCTACCTTCTATAATGATAAAGAGGTATGGACAGCTATTGGTTATCCTGGCCCCTCAATGAATGAGAATGGGAAGTATCTTGGAGGGTATGTAAACAAAGGATTCGATCAACTCGATTGGTAGCATAAAAACTCTTAAAAATTTAAAAATAAGATATAAGTTATGGCCACGACACTTTCTAATGAAACGGTTGATGTATGCGTCATAGGGACAGGAGCCGGAGGAGGAAATCTAATCCGGGAGCTTTGTCTTCAAGGAGTTAAAGTTGTAGCGCTAGAGGCAGGTCCACGGCTCGTTCCTGAAAAGGATTTTGAAAACGATGAATGGGCCATGTTCTTAAAGACAGCATGGCTTGATCCAAGAGAAACGCAAGGAGAAGATATCACCGGTCTTGCAGCTTGGACATGTAAAACAGTTGGAGGAACGACTCTTCACTGGGCAGGAGCGGCCTTACGCATTCAACCATGGGAATTTAAAGTAAAGTCTCTATATGGAGAAATTCCGAAAGCTAATCTAGCTGACTGGCCAATCAGCTATGAAGATCTCTTACCCTACTATGAAAAAGCTGAAAAGGCTCTTGGGGTTTCTGGCCGAGTCATGCCTTTTCAACCAGGAAATACCAATTTTCTGGTCATGAAAAGAGGGGCTGAAAAACTTGGGATCCAGGCAACACCAGGCTTTATGGCTATCAATAGTATTCCTTTTGATGGACGGCCTCCCTGTGATCAATGTGGTTTTTGTTTTCAAGGATGTACGATTAAAGCAAAATGGAATGTTCTCTATGAAGCCATTCCCAAAGCAGAGCAAACAGGTAATTTAGATTTGAGGCCACAATGCCAAGCAATTCGTATTGAAACAGATTCTAGGAAAAAAGCAACAAGCGTCATTTATGCAGACAGCCAAGGAAAACTTCATCAACTCAAAGCAAAAGTTATCTGTGTTGCCTGCAATAGTATTGAAACGGCCAGGCTATTATTAAATTCAGAATCTTCTAAATTTCCTCATGGATTAGCTAATGGCAGTGGAATGGTTGGGAAAAATTATATGCGCCACTTAACTGCCTCTTCTTATGCCCTATTTCCAAAACCCGTACATGCCTATAAGGGCATAACTATGATGGGACTTATAGATAATTTTGCCAAAAACGAGCCAAAGAGAGGCTTTGTGGGTGGATTTCATCTTGAAACAATTATGCTCGGACCGGCCTTTTTATCGATTTTTCTTAGACCTGGCCCCAATACCTCCACTTCACAAGCAAGAGCCTTATGGGGCGAGCCACTGAAGAACTTGATGGAGAACTACACCCATATTGCTGGCATGTGGATTGTGGGAGAAGATCTTCCTCAACTGACCAATGGAGTTAGTTTACACAAAGAAAAAAAAGATCGATTCGGAATGCCGATTCCTGTTATTACCTTTAATGATCATCCTAATGATAAACGGATGCGCGAATATGCCTGGAAAAGGGCAAGAGAAATTTATGAGGCTGCAGGGGCCATAGAAGTTTACGATACTCCCCCTTATCCAGCAACTCATAACTTAGGAACCTGCCGGATGGGAAATAATCCGGAAACCTCTGTGACAAATTCTTATGGTCAATGCCATGAAGTAAAAAATCTTTTCATATCTGACGGGAGCCTATTTCCTACAGGAGCTTGTGAAAACCCCACGTTGACGATATCCGCATTGGCTATTCGACAAGCCGAATACATTATAAGGGAAATGAAAGCATTGAGGCTTTAAGAATCGCTCGATGTGCTTTTTATTATGATTTATGACTAGTCTAAACGTTCCCAACGAAGTTCTTAGGAGCTTGATCGATCATTTTCCTGAAAGCTCCCTTTTAATTTCCAAAGAAGATCTTATCCCTTATAGCTTCGATGCTACAGCCACTTTTTATCATGCTCCGCTTGCTGTCTTATTTCCTTCTTCTATTGAGGATATTCTCTGGGTTCTGAAATGGGCCAAATCAAACCATGCTTGCATCCTTCCTCGAGGATCTGGAACAAGCTTAAGTGGGGCCGCTGTGCCTCAAAAAAACTCCATTGTTCTTTCTATGACCAAATGGAATAAAATTTTAGAAACAGATCCTGATAACTTGACCCTTTTGGTCGAACCTGGAATTACCACTCAAGTTGTACAAGAGGAAGCCGCTAAGTATTCTCTTTTTTACCCGCCCGATCCCGGCTCCTATAAAATTTCGACCATAGGTGGCAATGTGGGACATAATTCTGGGGGGATCCGAGGATTAAAATATGGCGTAACAAGGAATTACGTCTTAGGAATGGAGGTGGTATTACCAAATGGCCAGGTGGTATGGTTAGGGAACAAATGCGTAAAAGATTCTGCAGGCTATTCCTTAAAGGATCTTTTTATAGGCTCTGAAGGAACGCTTGGCATTGTTACTAAAGTATTGCTTCGGCTTATTCCAAAGCCACAAGAAAGGCAGGTGATACTAGCTTCTTTTCCTACCCTTGAAGCAGCATCTGAAGCTACATCAGCAATCATAAAAGCAGCCTTAATCCCTAGTGCTCTAGAGTTTCTTGATCAAAAGACCATTGAGTGCATCGAAGCCTATTCGCCAGCAGGTTTTCCCAAAGAAAGCCAAGCCGTATTGCTCATTGAATCGGATGGCCACCCTCAAGCAGTCCGTGATGAAATCACTCGGATCAATCAAGTTCTTAAACAATACGGTCCATTAGAAATCAAAATCGCTGAGGATCCTAAACAACAAGAGCAATTGTGGAGTGCAAGAAAAGTTGCCTTCTCAGCTCTCGCAAGAAAAGCACCTACGGTTCTTTTAGAAGATGTTACTGTTCCAAGAAGTTCGCTTGTCCAAATGATTCGTAAAATTCAGCAAATCTCAAAAACCTATGCCGTCGAAATTGCGGTCTATGCACATATGGGAGATGGAAACCTGCACCCAGTTTTTTTAGGGGATGAAAGCAATAAGGATTTAATGGAGAAAGTCTTTAGGGCAATGAAAGAAATTTTCCTTTATGCCATAAAACTGGGAGGAACCATTACTGGAGAACATGGAGTGGGACTAGCTAAAAAAGAATTTCTAGCTTATCAATATAAAAGCGAAGAATTTCAATTGCTTAAAAGCATAAAAAAAATCCTAGATCCTGAGAATCTTTTAAATCCTGGGAAAATCTTTGACTGATTCAATAATGAGCCCATTAAACTCCAAAAACTCACTTCAATTAATGGATCCTGCAGTTATTCAAAAATGCATTCATTGTGGAATGTGCCTTCCTAGTTGTCCTACCTACCAAGAAACCAAAATAGAACGCAATAGTCCTAGGGGTAGGATTTCCCTCATGAGAGCTATTGCTGAAAAAAGAATGGATCTGACCGCTTCTTTTGCTCATGAGCTCTATTTTTGCCTCGGTTGCCTAGCTTGCCAAACAGCCTGTCCAGTCGGCGTGGATTACAAGACCTTATTTGAAGCTTCCAGGCAAGACATTGAAAAGTCGAAAATCTTAAATAACCCCTTACGGCTGCTCGCAAGGACTTTCCTTATTAAATATCTCTTTCTTTCATCCTGGAGATTAAGAACCTTTGGCAGACTGCTACGAATTTATCAAAGAATGGGACTGGATAGGTTTTTTAAAAGCCTTCCATTTCTTCCAGCCAAGCTAAAAGATATGCTTGGCCAGCTTCCTTCTATTGCCCCTCACTTTTCCTATGAAATCATTTCCACAAGAGAAATTCCAATCAATACACCTGCTCGATGGAAAGTAGGCCTTTTGACTGGTTGCGTCCAAGACCTTGTTTTCTCTAAAATTAACAGAGATACCGCTGATGTTCTCCTATATAACGGATGTGAAGTTATATGTCCTCCTGAGCAAGGTTGTTGTGGTTCTCTCCATGCACACAATGGTGAGTTGGAAACAGCAGAACGGCTAGCTAAAAAACTCCTAGCCGCTTTTCCCATAGAAGAATTGGATGCAATTATAACGAATTCTGCTGGTTGTGGATCTCATCTCAAACATTTCTCAGATCTCTTTCCCCCGGGAACTTTCTGGAGACAAAAGGCTGAAGTATGGGATAAAAAAGTCTATGATATCCATGAATGGCTAATAAAGATAGGATTTTCTCCTCCTCAGGCATTTCCCTGTACCAGCCAATCTCACACAGTAATTACTTATCATGATGCCTGCCATCTATGCCATGGGCAAAAGATTAAAAATGAGCCTAGAGCCATACTCCGTTCTCTGCCATGTATTCAATTTATAGAACTTGAGGAGGCCGATCACTGTTGCGGGAGTGCTGGGATCTATAACATCTTACAACCAGAAATGGCTCATAAGCTTTTGAATAAAAAAGTAGAAAAAATAAAGAAAACAAACGCCTCAGTAGTTTGCACAGCCAATCCTGGCTGCCTACTCTTTATAGAAAAGGGATTGAAAAAACATCATTTAAACATCCAAACGATCCATCCTATCTCCCTTCTTGCACAATACTATAGGATGAAAGAGAGAGATGGAGGATCCATTGAAAAGAAAGAAGCCAATCTGGCTGGACTCATTCATTAAATAAAATAGTGCTTGATCATGGCAAGCATAGGGGCTTCCGAGAATTTTCTCTGTACTATTCCAGAAGGGTGCTTCTTGATCCTCTTTTTTCTATCCGACTAGGTTGGACTCCTATCGCCTTCTTTCAATGCCCAGCTAGCCAAGTAATGAGAGAATGATCCTTAGAAGCGATGGGAGCTTTTCGCTACAGCCCAAAGCAAACCTATCTGTAGTTTCAAAGAGAGCACCAGAAGAGGGTTTTTTAACGCAGAGATATTCCAAACAGCTTAGTCTAAAACAGCTAGCGCAAAGGAAAAGAAAGAGAAACAGCCGATTTTCCAATGCCCTTTTGGATCCTTATGAATGGAACTTTTTAAGGTTTCTATAGAGAGTACTCCGGTGTACCCCTAATAGTTTTGCAGCCCTACTTGCATTTCCTCCAGTTTTTTCCAATGCAGAAAAAAATAGCTCTTTTTTATATTTTTTGAAATGGAGAGGAGTTGCCTCACCAGAGGAGTTCGTCCCGTTAAGAACCTGTTTGTCTAGCAATTGTCCTTCTTCATTTTCCTTTCTAGCATTGTGTAGAATGGAAAGAAGGTCTGCCGGCTTAATCACTTTGCTTTGAAGGTTTTTAGCAATAAGCCTAAAAGCCACATTTTTCAACTCCCTTACATTTCCAGGCCAGGAATAATTGTAAAGGATCGGTAAAATCTCATCCCAATCAATCGAGGGATAAAATTTCAATTTCGCAGAGATCTGTTCAATAAAATAAATGAAGAGCAATTCTATATCCTTATCTCTTTCTCGTAATGGAGGAAGATGAATTGGAAAAATGTTTAACCTATAAAAAAGATCTTGTCTAAATGCTCCCTGCGTGCTTAACAGCTTGAGATCCTTATTGGTTGCTGCAATAACCCTAACATCAACGGGAATTGGACTTTTTGCTCCTATGGGAAAAATTTCAAACTCTTCAAGGACTCTAAGCAGAGTCCCTTGAATTTCGAGTGGAAGTTCACCAATTTCATCTAAGAAAATAGAACCATTATTAGCTAAAAGAAATTTCCCTTTTCTCCCTTCTTTCGAAGAACCAGTAAAAGTTCCACCTTCAAATCCAAAGAGTTCACTTACCACTAGTTCCTTCGGAATGGCAGCACAATTGATTGCTAAAAAGGTTTCTTTTGCTCTTCGGCTATTTTGATGGATAAACTTAGCAAATATTTCTTTTCCGGTACCCGTTTCACCTAACAGGAGAACAGGCAAATCATTTTGAGCGGCAATTTTTGCTTCTTCCATTGCAGCTACAAAAGCGGGGGATTTGCCAATAATCAAATCAGGCGAATGTGATACAGTCGTTTCAGAGGAAGATTTTTGAGATTTAAATAAAAAACAAGAAAAATTCAACGATTCTGAACCTGCTGGAGCCGAAACATAACTATTAGAAAGTTCTATGATATAACCAATAATTCTGTTCTCACGGACAATGGGTTCGATCAAAGCGGGAACGACCATCTTTCCCAGAACAATATCTGATTCAAAAACCTGAGGCTGATCAATAGAAATTCTAGGTCTATTCCTTATAGAGACAAAATCCATTTTTGTGGCCTGAAACTCTGCCAGAATTTCTTTTGGACAATGTAAAATCGTTCCTAAAGAATCAATCAATAAAAAGGGAAAAGTACTATAAAAGCCCTTCTTTTCTACAAATTTGTTATAAAGATAAACCCTATCCGTATAAAGAATGGCGGTCAGTTTGGTTTCTATAAGAGAGCTATTGGTTATGGCTATACTGATTGGGATAGGCTTGTGTGCGATGTCCCCAATCATCGTTAAAGCCATAAATAGATCTTTGGATTCAGGTTTGTGAATGATTGCAGAGGTGCACCAAATGTCATGAAGAGAAGCGCAATAATGTTCTGGACCTATAACTGAAATAGGCTTTTTTTCTTCAATTGCTGCCCCAATGGCTGAACATCCACAATATTTTTCACTCCAATTAGCTCCAATCACTAGCTTATAAAAATTCGCTTTTTCTAATAATCTTTCTGGTCCATCGACAAAGGTGACCACTCCTTCAGAATTGACAATGGCTATGAGACAATCAAAATCAAGCGCTTGCATTCGCAGCAAGGGAAATAAAGGCTGGAGAAAAGAAAAAGAATCTAACTCTAAGTTAAGTTTCTCTTCTTTTGAAGAAAGAAGCACTGGAGAGTGTTTTTCTCTATCAATACCATATTTTTTGCATCTTTCCCAACTTTTCAAAATTTCATCTCTAACCCTAGGGTGAGTTGCATTACCCAAGGTAAATCTCTCCCATTCCTGAATAATGTCCGTCATATGTCGGTATAAAAACCAATATTTTTATTTTATGGTTCTAATAAATAATTTAATAATACATAGTCAAATTTTATTTTTTCCAATAAACAAATATTTTTAATTGATTTTTATAAAGATCAATGCCCTTCCATTGATTTAGCAAAACATGACATTGAGTATTCTCTGCACTCTCTCTCATCGTTCTTCAAGATCTCTACAGCTAAACAACAAAATCATTTTTGTGACTTTTGATATCTTCCTCTTGCTCATTTTGTTCCAGTAGTGCCTAAATCTGTTAAAATTAAAAGATAATAACATCCATATTAGCACAATGAACAAAAAATTAGCTAAAAATCGAGCAATAGAGACCAGTCCAAACTCTTTTCAACAAGAGCCATTTTATCTTATAGACCTTCTTATAATTTTAAAGACTAAAAGAAACTACAATAGCCCCAAATTGGGGGGAGGGCATGATCTCTTTTAGTAGACGCAGTTTCTCTAAGCAGGATGATTGAGCTTTTTTAGGTTATCTTCACCAAGCCAAAGATTCATTTAGGATGGTGGAGCCTAGGGGATTCGAACCCCTGACCTCCTCAATGCCATTGAGGCGCTCTACCAACTGAGCTAAGACCCCACGTATTCAAGCAAAATAGCTTCTTTTTTGTAATAAAAAGAGAAAAAACAAAGAGAGTCAAGGCTATGTGCCCAATTCAACTATTTTTTCTTTATGGGAGCGCCAATTTATTTTCTTCGAGCATTCTACTGCCTTCTAAAAGAAGGGCTTCGGTCATTTCCCATCCAATACAGGGATCTGTAATGGAAACTCCATATTTTAACTGGGATAGATCGGCTGGAATCTTTTGATTCCCCTCATAAAGATAACTCTCGAGCATCGCACCAATAATGTTCAGGTTTCCTTTAATCCTCTGTTCCAGTATGCTATACCACACTGTCTTTTGTATATTGTGTTGTTTTCCGCAGTTGGCATGACTGCAATCAATCATAAGCCTAGGAGGAAGACCAGCTTCTTTTAGCCGACGAACCGCATCTTCGATACTCTCAGGATCATAATTCGTCCGTGTCCTCCCTCCCCGAAGAATGACATGCCCCCATCTATTCCCAGTTGTCCGGATGATACTGGTCATTCCTTGTTCATCAATTCCAAGAAAACTATGTGGATACATGGCAGCACCTAGAGCATCCAATGCAATCTGCAAAGAACCATCCGTCCCGTTCTTAAAACCCACCGGCATCGAAAGGCCGCTAGCCATTTCTCTATGATATTGCGATTCAATGGTTCTAGCTCCAATAGCTGCCCAACAGACCAAATCAGAAATATATTGGGGTGTGGTGGAATCTAAAAATTCAGTTGCCGTGGGAATACCCATCCCAACAATTTCTAGCAATATAGTACGCGCAATTTTCAAGCCTTTTTCGATATCACAGGACCCATCCAATTCAGGATCATTTATTAATCCCTTCCATCCTACTGTGGTCCGAGGTTTTTCAAAATAAGTCCGCATGACAATAAAGAGTTCTTTTTCTACTTCTTTTCTTATTTCTTTTAACTTTTTTGCATATTCGATTGCTCCCTTAGGATCATGAATGGAACAAGGTCCAACGACAACTAAAAAACGGTTATCTTCACCAGCTAAAATAGCTTGTATAATTTCTCGGGCTTCGATCACCGTTTGATAAGTTTTATCCGTGATCGGTAGGAGTCTTTGCAGTTCAGCAGGTGAAATCAGTCTTTCTACCTGTTTGACATGAACATTAATAATCGGAATCATAATAGAATTTTATATTCTATTCGGAATCAGATCAAAAATCAACTAAAGTTCTAGCCAGGATGCGGAGAAAATGCTCGTTCTGTCATCAATTTCATCCAGATTCTCCGATGGGGAGCTGGGAGAGGTAAAAAGGAGATTTTCTCTTTTTTAATCCACTCTCCCTGCCAAAGATTAGGTTGGAAGAGCTGTTCTTGCTTCCAGGCTGCTTCGCACACCTCAAGGAAAATCTTATATCTAGAGAGGAAGGCAGGCAAAGAAAAAAGAATGGTTTTTTGTTCCATAGCAAAAGGATCGAAATTTGGAAATACCCACATGCCTCGGTACCTCCCTGTCTTGGAGTCTGCTTGATGTAACCAGATAGAATCTTCTTTTCTAAGAATCGCTATCTTTTCTTTTCTTACTTCGATTCTTTTTTTTGGCTTAAAAGGCAGCTGCTCGGGCTGCTCCGCTTGACAGATTTCTTTCAAAGGACAAATCATACATTTTGGAGCAAGAGCTTTGCATACTGCCCGACCAAAATCCATTAGTGCCGAATTGAAAAGAGAAAAATCACTATCTTCTGAAAGGAGATTCATAGCCATTCTAGAAAGCTCCTTTAACGCCCTTACTTTGTTAACTGGCTGATGAATCGATAGAAGTCTAACCAAAACACGGATGCCGTTAGCATCAAGGGCTACCGTTTTTTTTCCGAAGGCAAGGCTGGCAATCGCATTGGCCGTATAGAGCCCTATACCGGGTAATTTTAAAAGTTCTGTAGGTTCCGAGGGCAATATTCCTTGCTTTTCATAGAAAACAATTTTGGCTATCTTATGGAGATTTCTTGCCCTTGCATAATACCCCAACCCTTCCCATGCCTTTAGAACCTCTCCTTCAGAAGCATTGGCAAGCCTTTCCCAATTTTCAAATCTTTCCATCCATTTTAAATAGTAAGGAATAACAGTCTTTACTTGAGTTTGTTGTAACATAAATTCAGAAACGACGATCGCATAAGGCTCTTGGGTTTGCCGCCATGGATAGGAATAAGCATTCTCTCCATGCCATTCAAAAAGTCTTCTGGGAAAAGTTTCTCTGAATTTTGCGTCGATTCTTTCTAGACAAAAAGCTATATTATTACCATTTTCCATGACTCCTTCTTCTTTTACATTCACCCTGAGCGATAAACAAATTGAAAAACTTAAAGCATTCTTAGATCAAAAAGGCTTTGAGTTCTCAACCATGGATCATGGGCTATTTAGAGCCAAATCAAAAGGGGTAGTGGTACAAGCCTATAAAACGGGTAAGGTGCTCGTACAGGGTAAAGAAGCCCTGGAATTTTCCCGCAACGTGATAGAACCTGAAATTCTCCAACAAGCTACTATTGGCTATGAGTTCCTGGTCCATCCTGAATATTTCGAAGCGCATGTTGGAATTGATGAATGCGGCAAAGGAGATCTATTTGGACCTCTGGTCATTGCCGCTGTTTTTGTTGAGCCACAAACCGCAAAGGACTTCCTCGAAATGGGGATCAAAGACAGCAAACGGATTTCAAGCATCAAACGGCTAAACCAATTTGCTTTAGAAATAAAGAAAAGAACCAAATATGCCCTCTTAACGCTGCCCCCTTTACGATATAATGAACTATACGAAAAAAAATTTAAAAATCTTAATTTGCTTTTAGCTTGGGCACATGCTTGGGTTTACAAAAAACTCTCCTTGGAACTCAACGATTCCCCAAAAGTACTCTGTGATAGGTTTGCCCAACCATGGGTCCTTCAACAATCTTTTAAAAGGATTGGAGCCGATCAATTACTAGAACAGAAAACCAAAGCCGAATCGGATCCAGCAGTGGCTGCAGCTTCCATCCTTGCAAGACTGACTTTTGTAGAGGAGTTGGCAAAATTAAGCCAAGTTATCGGCTTGCCATTACCCAAAGGAGCTTCTTCAAAAGCAGCACAGCTTGCTAAAGACATATTGTTGCGTTGTGGTAAAGATACCCTTCAGAAAGTCGCTAAAATACATTTCAAAACCATCCAACAAATTTTGGCCAATTGTGCCCTATAAGAAACTGAAAAACATTTCTTACTAAGTTGTTAAACCCAACCAATAGAGATGAACGAACTGGTAAAGGAAGCCCATATTGGAGCCAAACGGGCACGACTACTCGAAAAACTTGGGATTGTTTCTAAAAAAACCCTTCTTCTTTATTTGCCTTTTCGGTATGAGAACCGCAAGGAGCAAAAATCTTTATTCGAAGTGACGGAAAACGAAGCTCTACTATTTAAAGGAATCATCAGAACTGTCCAAAAAGGCCAACTTAAGGCCAGAACAACTGTGAAGACTACCCTTCTTTCTTTGAGCGATCAAAGAGAACAACTGGTTTGCATTTGGTTTTGGAAAAGCTTACCACAGTACCTTTCAGTAGGCCAAAAACTTGCTGTTTATGGAACAGTGCGGCTATACAAAGGAAAATGGACAATGTGGCAGCCGGAAGTCGAACCTTTTGAAGAGGAAAAAGAGCTTTTAGCTTCTCTGCACTTATGTCGAATTGTTCCCATCTATTCGACAACCTCTGGTCTTTCCCAAAAAGTCTTAAGAGAGATCATCCAAGCGCAGCTACAAAAAATTAATCCTGAATCTGCCGATCCCTATCCATTACCTGAGGAACTTAAACTTCCTACCCTTTCCTTCGCCATTCACAAAGTGCATTTTCCCGACTTTCTTGATCAAACTCAACAATGCAGGGAACGAATCGCCTATCACGAATTTTTCGTTGAGCAGTTTCGAATGGCCTACAGGAAATTTGTAAGATCAAAAATTAAAATCCAACGGCCGCCTAAGCGTCTGTCCCTTTGTCGTGGTTTTTTAGCTTCCCTCCCTTTTGTTCCAACTTCGGCTCAACAAAAAGCCATCTCTGAAATCGAAAAAGATTTAGAAGCTCCCACACCCATGAATAGGCTTCTTATGGGCGATGTGGGTTCAGGGAAAACCCTTGTAGCCATTTACGCTGCCTTAAAAACAGTCGAAAGAGGACAAGATGTTTTGTTTATGTCTCCTACCGGAGCCTTGGCTAGTCAGCATTTTCTGACCTTAAAAAATTGGCTACACTCCATGTCTATTCCCATTTATTATGTAGGGAAGGAATCCAGACAAAAGACTGATTTAGAGTCTTCCTATAAAGAAGATCTTTTCCAATTTGAAAAAGACCGTTCGTTGGGTTCTCTTCCAGGTAAAGTCTTTGTGGGAACTCACGCCTTACTCTTTCGCTCTTTCGATCCACAATCTCTTGGTTTAATCATCATCGATGAGCAGCATAAATTTGGAGTCGAACAGCGCACGAGCCTTGCCAAAAAAGGAATCTATCCTGACATATTGACGATGACAGCAACTCCTATTCCCAGAACACTGGCCTTATCGCTCTATGGCGATTTAGACTTTTCTATTCTCGATGTCCTTCCTTCTAACCGGGGAAAGATCGTAACCAAAATTCGCTCTTCAGATGCCCTTCCTAAAATATGGGAATTTATTAGAGGGTTGCTACGACAAGGCGCTCAAGCCTATGTAGTCTATCCTACTATCCATGAATCAAAGGAATATGTAGGAGAGTCCTTGGAAAAAGGATTTGAAGAACTCAAAAAAGTCTTTTCTGACTTTCCCCTTGGAATGGTCCATGGAGAAATGGATCCTTCGGAACGGGAGCCAGTTTTTGAGTCATTTAGAAAGAATAAAATTGCACTGCTAGCAGCCACCTCGATCATTGAAGTGGGCATTGACGTTCCCAATGCACGAATCATGCTAGTGATGGGTGCTGATCGATTTGGTCTGGCTCAGCTCCATCAGATACGTGGAAGGATTGGTCGGGGTCCAGCTGTTTCCTATTGTATTCTCATTGCCGATAACCCAACTCCAGAAAGTAGGAAGAGACTTAAAATTTTAGAATACTCCAGAGACGGATTCGAAATTGCCAAAGAAGACATGAAGATTCGAGGCATGGGGGAGTTTTTTGGATCCCTTCAAAGTGGAAAAAGCAGTTACCTCACTGCCGATCCCATCGTTCAAGAAAACCTGCTTCTGCTTGCAAGGCAACAAGCTCTAAAAATACTTTCAGAAGACCCTGATCTTTTAATCAACATCAAACTTCGTAAATATATAAACGAAGAAAATCTCGATCTGCTAGAATCATAAAATTCGTTATCAATGCCCTAATATCTGCTATACCATAAAAAAATTCTCAGTATATATTATTTTGAAGTTATTTACTTTCAGAGAAACCAAACCATATTATGACTTTCATGCCAAAGGAAACAAAAAAGGGAGAATTTCTTCTTACCCTTTCTGGTTTTTTGATTGCAGGGCTTGTTGGTCTATTAATAGGTCTGTCCGCTTTTTTAATTTTTAAACCTACTTCTTCGAGCTCCCAAAAATCAGCTCCGCCTACCACCGTTGAAGTTCCAGTGGCTAGAGCTTTACCCGTTCATCCGAAAGAAATTGGAGTCTTTCGCAATAATCTCCTTGAGACCATTAACGAGGAATACGTTCGGATTATAGGACAAGCCTTACCTGCTGTGGTTAATATTTTTTCTGCACGGCCTGTCGAAGGTTCTGCGGATTTGGAGGATGGAAATCAAAAAGAGACCAAACAAAAACGAAAAACTTGGAAAAAACCCCCCATGGATGAAGAAACATCTCTTGGCTCAGGCATTATTCTGAGCGATGATGGGAACATTCTAACCAACGCCCACTTAGTGAAAAACGCTAGAGAAATCAGAGTACAACTTTTCGATGGTCGTCGCTACGAAGCCAAGCTTTTGGGAATCGATTCTCCAACAGATGTAGCAGTACTAAAAATATCTGCCCAGCATCTTTCAGTACTCAATTGGGGGGATTCGGATGCCCTACAAGTTGGAGAGCAAGTTTTTGCTGTGGGTAATCCTTTTGGCCTGACAGGCTCTGTAAGCCGTGGTATCGTCAGTGCCAAAGGAAGGAACCCTACCCTTTCTTCTACAAGCTACGAAGACTTTATCCAAACAGATGCCGCTATTAATCCAGGCAATTCTGGGGGAGCTTTAATTAATGTCCGGGGAGAGCTCGTTGGAATTAACACCGCGATCTATTCTGGAAACGGGGGTTCTAATGGCATCGGATTTGCCATTCCAAGTAAGCTTGCAAAGTTCGCCTATGCCAGTCTCTTGACCAAAGGCAAAGTGATTCGTGGCTTTCTTGGAGTAGAAACACAGGAAGTAGACGAAGACTTACAGCAAATCTTTGGCTTGCCTACCTCTGAAGGGGCTTTGATTACGAAAGTCGAACCTCATTCCCCCGCTTCTAAAGCTGGCCTACAACGAGGTGACATCATCGTCAAGTACAATGAGCTGCCTGTTAAGGATCCTGCCGAGCTGAGAATTTCTGTCTCTCAATCCCAGCAGGCAGCAAAATTCCTATCGTTTTTTACCGAGATGGGCAAAAACATCAGATCTATGTGGAAATTACCGAACAGCCAGAAAATATTGCCAGTGGCGCTAACGATGAATCTGGAGGCAATCCGTCCTGGAAAGTGACTGTCACTGGAGATCTTCAAAATGTTTTTGGTGGCCTTCATGTAGTCGATCTAGATCCAACATTAAGATCGCGCTTATCTCTGAGTCCAAAAGCTACTGGCATCTATCTGGTTGATGTAGAAGGAGGCTATCCGGCCTTTGATCTGCTTTATCCAGGAGACGTTATTGAAGAAATTAGAAGGCCTGGAAGCGCCCCAATTAAGATCCATTCGGTTGCTGAATTCCTGCAGCTGATCAATCAGATTCCAGCAACGGAAAGCGTGGCCGTTTTCCTCCAGAGAGGAAATAACCAGATGTTTGTGTTGCTCAAGCCTTAGAAAAAAAATAGATTGAGAAAAGAAATCCCACTTTACAATTTTGTTTAAAGAGAAAAAGATTGTTTATCATCCAATATTGAGCAAAATTATGAACATGCCGTACTGGTCCAACGAACAGAGCGGCGAGCCCCTCTTCTGGGTGAAAAACAGGCCGGTGTATGTCACCGGTGTTCTGATTCTTGCTCATTGTGTCTGTTTTATTATTGGGGTATTCGCTGCAGCTTTAGATTTTTCCTCTTGGTTTGTGGAACTTTCTTTCAATACGCGCGCTGTACTCCTCCATACCAAGCTCTGGCAACTGTTAACTTACCCCTGGGTTCATACCCCTTCTCTGGCATTCGCCCTTGACATGCTGGTTCTCTACTGGTTTGGCCATGATGTTGAACATGTCCTAGGAAGACTTAAATATTTGCTTCTTTATTTTTCGCTTATTTTCTTGCCTGCTGTCTTTTCTTTAGGCCTTTCAGCTATTGATCCAACAATCCGTGGAGTTATGAATGGGTCAGATCTCATTCATTTTTCCTTATTCATTGCCTACACCTGTTTATTCCCCTCCTCAGAGCTTTTTCTTGGCATCAAGGCAAAATGGGTGGCTATTATTTTCCTTGCTCTTTTCTCGTTGATCGATATCGCTTCTAAGTCTTGGATCCATCTCTTCTGGTGTTGGAGTTCAGTGGCGATTGCCACTTATTCGATACTTGGAAGAAAAATCTTTCAGTATTTACCCTCTTTCAAAATAGGAATGGCCAAACGAAAGACACAAAAACCGAAGGCCCCAGAGTCTTCTTCTATCTATAATAAGAAAAAAACAGAGGAAGATGAAACAATAGATGCCATTCTGGATAAAATTGCTAAAAGCGGTATAGGCAGTTTAACGAAATCCGAACGTGCTGCTTTAGAAAGAGCTCGTATAGCTTTGTTGAAAAAAGACCAAAAAAAGTAAGTGGTAGCCACAGAAACTAGGATAGAAAAAGCCCCAACGGATCCCTAGAGAACGTCATTAAATTTTGGCGTACTGACAAGCTTTTCACCCATTTCGCTCCGGAGCCGAATAGTTTTGTAGTTAAGGTTGTGATAAGTCTCTATTTTTCTTATGGTTCTATTCTTAGCTCTCATTAAAAGGGAAGTCGTAATGGCATACTTATCTGTAAACCGAACGCCTGGAATTCCTGGGCAATCCGTAATAGCCGTAGCACAAAAAATAATGTTGCCTCCCTTAGCTAAATCATCAGTATAGAAAATCTGGTTGAGACGGTCTTCCCAACCCTGCTCGATTAAAAATTGCCTTTCTGTTTCATCTTTTGGCCATACCATAATCTGGATTTCTCCTCCCAGGCATTTGATTGCTGCTGCTGCTAGGACTGCTTCGGGCGCTCCTCCAATTCCAATGTACACATCAATGCCTCCTGATGGCAACGAAGGCAACATTGCAGCCGTCACATCCCCATCGCTAATAAGCCGAAGGGCACAGCCCATAGACCGTATTTCTTTGATTAATCGTTCATGTCGAGGCCTATCCAACACACATACAACCAGATCAGTCAATCTTTTTCTCAGCCCTCTAGCAATGATAGGAAGTAGTTCATCCACAGGGCTTGTGAGTTTCAGACAATCAACCCCTAAGGACCGAATATAATTTTTGACTTGTGGCCCATAAGCCAATTTCATGACATAAAAACAGGGGATATCCAAGAGCGCGCACTCTACTCCTGGTTCAGGGGAAGCAGCAGCAATAACAGACAGAGAGCTTCCGCTACCCTTAGCAACATTGGTGGTTCCATCAATTGGATCGACGGCTATATCATATAACGGAGCATTTTCAGTCCATCGGCCAAGTTTTTCTCCTTTAAATATTCCTGGAGCCTTGTCTTTGATCCCTTCGCCAATGACAACTTCTCCGCGGATATCCATGAGATCAAACATACCTCGAATCGCATCAGAAGCGGCCGCATCCGCTTTTTCTTTTTCTCCACGGCCTAGCCACCGGTAAACAGTTAAAGCAGCTCCTTCTGTTGCTCGTACAAAATCGAATTGAATGATGCGTTCTATATCCGGATAATTTTCTACTTGGTAACGTTCCATGGTTTTCATAGCCTAAATAAAGGAGGCGTTCGGGTTTTTTTTAAAAAGATTCAAAACAATAAATGAAATTTATAAACAATAATAATACTAAAAAATATTAAATGGAGAAAGAAATAAAACAATATAACAATCGGACCGGCGAGATTTGAACTCGCGACCTCTTGCACCCCAAGCAAGCGCGCTACCAGGCTGCGCCACGGCCCGCTTTTTATTATTTTTCAAACAAGAACAAGAACAATGAGTAACAAATCCAATTTATAAACGAAATGTCAATTATAATTTAACGGTTCTTTTATGATCAGAAATACCTCAGTTCAACGGATAGCGATCTTTGGTGGAAGCTTTGATCCTATCCATCATGGTCATTTGATTAGCGCTATGGATTGCCTTGAACAAATGGCTCTGGAGAAGATCATCTTCATGCCTTGTGCTCGTTCCCCATTCAAAAAAACCAATCCTATCGCTTCCGCTCAAGATCGACTAGAAATGATCCGGCTTGCCATCAAACCTTTCAAAAAGTTTGAACTATCTTCCTTTGAATTGCAAAGCCCTGCTCCCTCTTATTCTATCCATACGGCAAAGGCATTCCAAAAGCTCTTTCAACAGATTGAGCTATTCTGGATTATTGGTTCGGATCAAGTCCAAGGACTTCCAAAATGGAAAGAGTTTGCTGAGCTCATCAAAATCGTTAAATTTATTGTAGTTCCAAGGGCTGGTTTTCCATTCGAAAAAAAGAGTTATCTTAGGATCTTGCCAACAAGTAGATATATTGATATATCTTCTAGTGAAATTCGTGAAAGAGTGAAAAAAAATCTTCCTGTAATTCATCTTTTACCAAGTGCGGTTTTCCGTTATATTAAAAAACATTCGATCTATCTACCAAATAAAACCGATAATGAACAAAAGGCCTGATAGATTGTATTGTTTCTATTCTCAGCAATTTCATTTTTCTTTTTGTCATAAAAGAGCATTGTCTCATGAGTCAAAGAAAAGCCATTAGGAAAAAAAAGGCAGTTCTGGATATTGTTTTAAACAAAATTGACCCCTTTCCACCTACCTCTTCTCATGCCACTTTAGAAAGGGACAATCTAAGGCTGGCTCAAAGATGTAAAACGATTATTCTAGAAAAAAAGGGGCTCGATCCTCTCATTTTAGATCTACGGCAGATCTCTTCTTTTGTCGACTTTTTTGTCGTCTGCACAGCAACTTCTGAACCTCACTTAAAAGCGCTGGCTTTTGAACTGGAGAAAAAAATCCGAGAAGAATTTCGTCTTGAACCCATCCATATCGAAGGCTCTCCCAAAAGCCACTGGATCATCATCGATTACGGCCCACTCCTTATCCATGTTTTTACTGAAAAAGAAAGAGCCTTTTATGAACTCGAAAAACTTTGGGGAGATGCCCCCGTGTTATAATTTGTTCCTATAAAATAATCTGTGCCCTACTCTGATCCCCAACACCGTTCCGCTAAAAAATTTCAGACCGCTTTTTCCATTCTCATTCTCTTGCTTTGCCTCGGTACTATTGGCTACATGGTGATTGAAAAAATATCTCTTCTTGATTCCATTTACATGACCGTTATTACCTTAAGTACGGTGGGATACAAAGAAGTCGTCCCCCTTTCTGCAGAGGGAAAAATATTTACCATTTTTCTCATTATCTGCGGAGTGAGTTTGGCTGGCTACTCAGCTTCGAGTGCTTTAGCTTATTTTTCCTCCGGAGAATGGAAAGAAAATGCCGAAAGAAAACGGAGAACAAAGATGATTCAAAAATTAAAGAACCATTTTATCGTGTGTGGCTATGGAAGAACCGGCAGATATGTCGTCGAAGAGCTTAAATCGGAAGGACAAAGCTATGTGATTATCGATACCGATCCAGAAAAAATTGCTCATTTAACCGCTTCTGGAGAGCTAGCAATCCTCGGGAGCGGCTCCGATGAGGAAATCTTATGCGAAGCAAAAATAAAGGAGGCCGCCGGACTAGCGGCGACTACTTCTATTGACAAGGAAAATATTTTGATTGTATTGACAGCGAGATTTCTCAATCCTTCTTTGCAAATTGTTTCAAGAGCCTCTTCGAAGAACTTTGAAGATAAATTGATAAAAGCAGGAGCAAACCGAGTACTACTTCCCCAAAAAGTCTCTGCTTGGAGAATTGTGTCGATGCTGGTACGTCCTGAAGTCGCTGACTTTTTTTGCGAAGTTGCCAATGTGGAAGGTACAGAGCTTGTCGTTGAACAAATCTTGGTTGATAAGCGCTCTTCCCTTGTCGGTCAAACTCTCGCTCAGTCTCAAATTCGAAACAATTTGAATGTCACCATTCTTGCATGCAAACTGCCCGATGGAACCTGGACCCACTCCGTAGGTGGGAAAACCGTGCTTTGTCCAGGAATGACCCTTATTGCCTTGGGGAGCCGAGAAAACCTTCACAAACTTCTAAAAATAGCAAATCCACAATAATTCCTGAACCAGTGACAGGAAGCATTGCCATTCCCCCAGTCTGAAGGCCAAAGACACCTAAGGCGCTCAGGCATGGTATTGAGCCATTCCTGAGTCTTTTCGGTGAGTTCCTACTGTTGACGAACTGACTGCATCGCTCACTTCTTAGACAACCAGTCGATGCCATGTCGATACCAACCGCCCCACCATTAGGAATAGACTGCTCGACCTTGCACTCGGTCTGGATGAAGACCAACCACTTCCTGCAAGACTGGCTCACCGTGCCGAGTGTTGACCAGCTGTTCGCTAACGCTGCCATTCTCTGGCCTGGAAAGAAAGAAGCGGCTGCTTGCCTGCTTCATCTGCTTCTTATGCCCAACGATCTTATCGCTAGCTTTGAGGAGCATGGCTGCAACCTCTATACTGCAGGATTCTTTTCCAGAAAAAAACCCATTCTTTTAAGAGATCAATAGAGGTTTGCCGTGGCATCTATGAGGTTTGCCGCCAATCTGCGCAATTACAATACTTTGGAAATTCTTTTACAATTTCTTCATTTGCATGATAATAAAAAATGTAAAAAAAATAATTTGCTAAATTTTCTTGTGCTTTTTTCTTTTGAACGGTATCCCCTTCAAAGACTTTTTTTAAACAAAAGAAGATAAAAGGGTAGCCTTAAAGAAGAGCTTTTTTACGAACAAGCCTATGAAAGTTGCTGTAGTTACAGGGGCTGCAGGGTTTCTAGGAAGCCATTTAGTCGACAAGTTGCTAAGCCAGGATTATAGAGTCATCGGGATCGACAATCTGATTACTGGGAACCTTGCCAATTTAGAACACTTAAAGCACGAACCAAGATTCGACTTGATCATTCAAGATGTAACCGAATATATCAATATACCTGGAACAATCGATATCATTTTTCATTTCGCCTCCCCTGCCAGTCCGATCGATTATCTTGAATTGCCAATACAAACCTTAAAAGCTGGTTCCATAGGCACCTATCGTACTCTTGGAATGGCTAAAGTTAAAAACTGTTCTTTTTGTCTTGCTTCTACTTCTGAATGCTACGGGGATCCACTTGTCCATCCTCAATCCGAAGACTATTGGGGAAATGTCAATCCTATTGGACCTAGAGGAGTATATGACGAAGCCAAAAGGTTTGCTGAAGCCTTGACCATGGCCTATCATCGGGTCCACAAAATCCCAACCTATATTGTTAGAATTTTTAACACTTTTGGACCTCGTATGAGATTAAGAGATGGGAGAGTGGTGCCCGCTTTTATATCTCAAGCTTTGGAAGGAAAACCTTTAACGGTTTTCGGCAACGGCTCACAAACACGCAGTTTCTGTTATGTTTCCGATCTAATTGATGGGGTTTTGGCTCTTGCCCATTCAGACTATCATGAACCCATCAATTTGGGGAACCCAAAAGAAATGACTATCCTAGAATTTGCAAAGACCATTTGCAGACTAGCCGGAGTGCCCGAAAAGATAGTTTTCGAACCTCTTCCAGTAGATGATCCAAAACAACGCAGGCCAGATATTACAAGAGCGATCCGATATTTGGGTTGGAAACCTATGGTCGATGTCGAAGAAGGGTTAAAATTAACAATCCAATGGTTCAGAGAAAAGTTAAAAAAATAAGTGATCTTTTGTTCTTTTTCTAGACTTTTCATGAATTCAATAGAAAATTTTTTTCTATGTTATGGCTTGGCATAGAGTCTTCTTGTGACGAGACTGCGCTTGCGCTGATCAGAATGACTAATGGCAAAGTCCAGATTGTCGACGATCAGTGTATCAGTCAAGCCCTTCTCCACAAACCATTTGGTGGGATAGTACCAGAATTTGCCGTTAGGGAGCATTCCAAAAACCTTCCTATGCTTATGCAAGGGATGATCAAGCGTGGTAGTCTCAATCTAGAAGATGTTGAGGCCATCGCTGTAACCGAAGGACCAGGACTAATGGCCTCCTTACTCGTGGGCAATGCTTTTGCTAGGGGCCTAGCCCAAGGTCTTGGCATACCGGTTTATGGGATGAACCATTTAGAAGGTCATCTTTTTTCTCCTTTTATAGGCAGAGAAGAAAAGCTGAGATTCCCTTTTCTTGGGTTAGTGGTCAGTGGAGGACATACTATTCTGACAAAAGTGGATGGGCCAAGAAAATACGAGATGATTGGTTCCACCATTGATGATGCCGCCGGTGAAGCTTTCGATAAGGTTGGTAGACTGCTAGGTTTGGACTATCCAGGAGGACCAGAAATAGAAAAATGGGCCAAACTAGGGAACGCTGACGCTTATGCCTTCCCTTTAAGTCTCATAGAAAAAAATAATTATAATTTTAGTTTCAGCGGCCTGAAAACGGCGGTCCGATATTTTGTGGAGAAAAGAAAAGAAGAGCTATTAGAAAAAGAACAATTTTTCTTCGATGTTTGCGCCTCCTTCCAAGAAGCTATTGCTCGAGTGATTCAGGAAAAAACTATTAGTGCAGCCAAAGCCTTTGGTCTCTCCTGTATTGCCGCTTCAGGTGGTGTCCTTGCCAACCAGAGGATTAGGACTCTCCTCGAGCAAAAAGCGCTGGAGTCAGACATTGAAATCCTGATTGCAGATAAAAAGTTTTGTACAGATAATGCGGTTATGATTGCCTTTGTTGCCGCCTTATTTTATCTTTTGGGTCTGCCAATTACAAAAAGTATGGAAGTAAATCCAAACCTATCGTTGATTAATTTCAAAAGGGAACTAAATGGAAACAGTTTCTGAAAGGACAAAATAATATTAAATTAGCAGTAAAACATAAAACTTTTTAAAGAAAAAACCAAAAGCATTCTATCATCCTATGGCACAAGAACTTAGTTACGTTATTATTAATCCTTATACGCTTTATAAATCAAGAACAGGGGTCATACTTTCTCGGCTACTTTCACAAAGTTCTTTAGAACTTGTTGGAGCAGCTATGTACTCGCCGAGCGCCGAGCTCGTGAGAGAATATTCTAAAATGATTGTGACCGAAAGTGATCCTCAAGATAGAGAAATACAGGAGCTCATTCGAGATTACATTCTTGAAAACTTCATGCCCAATCCTCAGACGGGCGCTCGTCAGAGGGTCATGGTCCTTTTATTTAGAGGAGAAAATGCTGTCGCAAGAACTAGGGAAGTTGTTGGCAACATCCGTCATCAAAGCAAAGGCGGAGAGACGATCCGGGATACCTTTGGTGATCTTATCTACAATAGAGATGGTACGGTAAAATATTTTGAGCCTGCCGTTCTTGCCGCACCCTCTGTGGAAGAGGCAAAAGCCAAGCTGCTCTTATGGAAGAAATACTATGACCGGGATTCAGGGATTCTTTCGCATCTTATCCCCACTTACAATAAACCAGGACATCAACGAGCCGTTGTCATCTTAAAACCAGATAACTTCCGTTTTCCCAGTGGAAGACCCGGTTATGTAATCGATATGTTTTCTCGAACCGAACTAGCGATAACAGCCATTAAAGTTCATCATATGAGTGTCGCTGAAGCCGAAGAGTTTTATGCCCCTGTGAGGGAAGCCCTAAGAGAAAAACTTAAAAAACCAGCAGGACTAAAAGCCAAAGAATTACTTGAATCAGCACTTGCCATTAGACTGGACCCTTCAAGGGAAGAAGCACTCGCTAATCTTATCGGACCGCTTTATGCCGAAGAACAATTCCACTCGATCGTTCAATTTATGACAGGCATCAATCCCAAAAATTGCCCTATCGAACAAAGAACAATGCCAGGGAAGGAAAAATGCATCGTTTTGATCTACGAAGGCATCGATGCGGTTAGAAAAGTCAGAGAAGTTCTTGGACCTACTGACCCAGCCAAGGCACCTCCAGGATCTATTCGAAGGGAATTTGGTCAAAGCATTATGGTCAACGCAGCGCATGCCTCTGATTCCCCAGAAAATGCCGAAAGAGAAATTAAGATTTTAAAAATGGAACAAAATTCATTTGTTTCTCTTATAGAAGAAACCTACGGTAGCTAAATCAAAAATTTTAACATGTAACGAAAAGGAAGCCATTATGGAAGTTTCATCTCGAGTCCAGAAGATTAGTCCTTCTCTTACTCTGGCTTTGGACAGCAAGGCCAAAGCATTGGCTCAAAAAGGAGAAGATATAGTTAATTTTACTTCTGGAGAACCTGACTTTGACACCCCAGAGCATATCAAAGCAGCCGCTATGGGTTCTCTAGACGCCAATTTTACCCGCTATACTCCCTCTGCGGGAATCCCTGAACTGAGAATGGCTATCTGCGAAAAGCTAAAAAAAGATAATGCTTTAGACTACAGTCCGGAACAAATAAACGTGAGCTGTGGGGCGAAGCATGCCTGCATAAATGTTATTCTGGCAACGGTTGATCCAGGAGATGAAGTGATCATCCCTGCCCCTTATTGGGTCAGCTACCCTGAAATGGTTAAGATAGCAGGAGCTGAACCGGTCATTGTCCCAACATCTTTTGAAAACGGTTATAAAATCACTCCTAAACAGTTTGAAGAGGCGATGACGCCAAAAACAAAAATGATCATTATCAATAGCCCTTCGAATCCGACTGGAAGTATTTATTCCAAAGAAGAGTTGGAGGGTATCGCACATGTTGCCCTGGAAGAAGACATACTGATTCTTTCTGATGAAATCTACGAAAAGCTCGTTTATGACGATCTGACACATTTCAGCATCGCTTCTCTTAGCAAAGAGGTCTACGAGCTGACCTTTACCGTTAATGGCTTTAGCAAAACCTACGCAATGACCGGATGGAGACTAGGATATTCTGCTTCTCCCTTATGGGCAGCTAAACAGATCGCCTCTCTCCAAAGTCATATGACTTCCAATCCAACCTCGTTCGCTCAAAAAGGGGCACTGGCTGCCTACAAGGGGCCACAAGATTGTGTGGAAAATATGGTCGAAGAATACAAAAAAAGACGGGCCTACATTATGAAGATCCTCTCAGACATAGAGAAAATTTCCTTTGTCCCTCCTCAAGGAACATTCTATGTCTATGTGAATATATCAAAAACAGGGATGAATTCTTCAGATTTTGCCCAAAAACTACTCGAAGAAGAAAAGGTCGCCGTGGTGCCTGGAGTAGCTTTTGGGGATGATCAATCCATTAGACTCTCTTACGCAACAAGCATGGAAAGAATCAAAACCGGCCTGGACCGCTTTTGTCGGTTTATTGAAAAACTATAAGTGCCTGCTACCAGATAGATCGCCTTGATGCAGTCTTGTTGTCGATCGACTGGTGCAATAAAATGAAAAAAAATTTCGGCGATCATTCAGCTAATGAAAGAACATTTCTTGCTTGGATCCGTACCGGAATTGCTATTATGGCCTTTGGGTTTCTTATCGAGAAATTTACTCTTTTTTTGGACTATATCCGGGTAATGTTTGATAATAAAAACCATCATCAGGATTCCAGGTTTTTTGATCCCGTGGTGCAATGGATGGGTTTTGCTTTTATGTCTATTGGAGTGTTCACCATTTTTGTTGCTTCTATCCGTTTTTATATAAACGCTAAACAGATAGACAGCAACAAACTGTTTGAGGTAGAAAAAGCATGGGTCAATACTTTATTGGGTTTATTAATTGGACTAGCGGGTTTGGTTCTTGCGTTTTTAATTGGGAAAAATGTCATTCTACAGTCTGAATTTAAATCATAGAGTATTAACTCTTAAAACTTCCCTTGGACACTGAAAAGAAAATACCTTTCTGGAATCTGTAAGGCTTCGTACTTCAAGTTTGGATCACCCAGTCGATATTTCATATCCAATCTAGCCGAAAAGTCCTTCGAAAGTTGAACTTGTGGCCCAATTGATAGAAAAAGCCTACTGCCCTGATCTGTATCTAGCAAGCTTTGAGAGCCAGCTGTATAATTACAATCCTGAAAGTCTGTCCCTAAGTTGAGTGCCGCTTTCGAAGAAACTTTCTGTTTCCATTCTCCAAAGATATCCTTGAAATTTTCTGATCCATATCCTTGAGTGTACAGCAACTCAGAAGCAGAGGCTCCTATAGAAAAGAGACTATTTCGATCAACAAACCAATTTAAGCCGCTTTTCACACTGGGTATGGTCCAACCATAGTAGTAGTTGAAATTCTCAAAACCAGACATAGCAGTGTTTTTATCCATGGAACTTTCGGTCCAAAAGGTCAATGGAGTATTTTTTATTGGCTGCTCCATCCTAACTGCTAAAAGCGAGTCTGATTGATTATATAAATAAGACCAATTGGGAATCATCATCCCATACTGATTGACATTGTTAGCTACAGATATAGAAAAAGTGGTAAGCGTTTTTGCTTGATACGAAAAATCCATTCCAGTCCCTTCTGTCATAAATTCATAGGTTTGCCAGTTATTAAAAGTAGAAGTTTGATTGATCCAACCCTTAGCTGAAAATTGATCAAGATTCCAGGACATGGAAGCTGTGTTTGTGGACATAAGATTACCAATCATTGGAGAAAGAGAAGCAAAGGGAAAAATCGCTGCTTGTCCTCCACTCAGAGGCGCAACATTTTGAATAGCAGTCGAAGGACTCAACACTATAGATAAAGATTCTGTTGGCTTACTCTCAAAAGTTATCCCATAACTGTCTTGATCTTCAACGAGCTCAAAATTTTTTCCTCCAGAAGAAATAAAATTCGAATTTCCAGAAGAGAGATTAGAAAATATCCTTGTTTTGGAATTCCGATAAAGGCTCTTATCAGAAAAGAGGATCGGGGACTGAAAGATTGCTCGTAAGTCTTTTTCTTTGAGTGGAATTTCATCATCATATAAGGATTGCCCTTTTAGGGGCTGCAAAAAAAGAAGGAAACAACAAAGAAAGAAGGGATTTCTCCAAAGAGTCACATCAAATATTTTGTTGTAATACAAAAAATATTCAAATGCATTTTCCCAACAGAATGAGATTAAACTTAAAAAAAATTTTGTCTTTCTTTGAAAAGCGTTCTTAAATGGTAAAATGAAAATATCAGTCATCGGCGCCGGTTTTGTTGGGGCTACGACAGCCCAAAGAATCTGGGAAAAAAACCTAGGAGATGTTATTCTCCATGATATTATCGAGGGGATGCCACAAGGCAAAGCCTTAGATATGATGGAGTCTGCTCCATTACTTGGAGTTGAATCAAAGATTGTCGGAACGAATCTGTTTGAAGATTGTGCCAATTCAGATATTTATGTCATTACTAGCGGATTAGCTCGACAGCCTGGCATGTCCAGAGAAGATTTACTCAACAGAAATGCGGAAATCGCCAGTGGGGTTGCCGAAAATATTGCACGGTTTTCCAAAAACCCAATAGTGATAGTAGTCTCTAATCCGGTCGATGTGTTGACCTATCTTATCGCCCTTAAAACGAAGCTTCCTAAAAACAGAGTGATGGGAATGGCTGGGGTTTTGGATTCTGCTCGATTTCGTTATTTCATCGCCTCAGAACTTGGGATAGCTCCTCAGGAAGTCCAAGCAATGGTGTTAGGTGGACATGGAGATGAAATGGTTCCTTTACCAAGGTTCGCAACGGTCTCTGGGGTGAGTATCGAACATTTCCTTTCTAAAGAGAAAATAGAACAGCTTATTAAAAGAACACGGGATGGAGGAGCCGAAATCGTCCAGCTTTTGAAAAAAGGAAGTGCTTATTACGCTCCTTCTGCAGCAATACTTGAAATGGTAGAAAGTATTGTCAAAGATCAAAAAGGTTGTTACCCTGCTCTGCCTGGTGTGAAGGTCAATACGGAATCACTGGTCAATATGTGGGCGTTCCAGTGGTCCTCGGAAAAAATGGAATAGAAAAAATAGTAGAGCTTCCTTTGAGAGAAGATGAACTTTTGGCATTACAACAAAGCGCTCGACATGTCGCTTCTAATATCAAAAAATTAAATCTTTCTTAGTAAAGAAAGTACTATATCCAACTTTTTTTATTGTTAATAACCCTTTTGGTTCTGCTTCTGTGCATCCCATTTAGATAAAGAGAAGAGAAAGAGCAGCTCTTTCTCTTCTCTCTACCTCCTCAACAACAATCCATCGAGAACAGAAGCAAGGAAAGATAAAGAATCATGCGCCAACGAACGCATTTTTAGCCGAACCCATAGGTTGTTGTTTGCTTGAGCTTGTTCCTTGCAACGGGGAGGTGGCAAAGCTTAGTGAAGTCCTTCTAGGTTGGACGATCAAGGAATAGGGATTGGATCAAAAGAGTAAAAATTAAAAGAAAATTTTCTTTCTGAGAGGATGGAGCAAAAAGATAAAAAACCTACCTCTTTAAACATTCTAACACGAGCAAACTAAAAATTGGCTGCCGATTTCTTAAGACTGTGGCAAGAAAAGCGTCCAAGCTAAGGGAGCGAGTAACATGTACTGTTGCAGGCATTAGATAGAGAAGTCTAATCTTATTCTAATACTTCAGTATCGGTTTGTTGGAGAGGTTAGAAAAAGAAAAATGGTAAACGTGATTTTTCTTATTACATCTCAAGTCACATCTACCCCTCAAAGGATAGAGAATCGATCTAAGTTATTCGATGTTTGCTTGGGAAAAGGCTTTATAGGTTAGAATGAGACGACCAGGCCATTTCCTCTTTAGTTTCTGCCTAAAGATACAGTGGCAGTTACCAATTAAGGATTGGTGTCAGAAAAAGTTAAGTTGGATCGGAAAAGAAAGTCCGCTAGGGTATTTTTGAGTAAAATTCTCTGCACTACTATCCCATAGTCAGTCTTTTCAAAATATATCCGGTATTCCTTGCATCGGAACCGATAGAGGGTTCTGTTATCTCTTTCCGCTTTGCTTAAACAATCTGAATGAGGGTTTGATAAGACTTCTGGGATCATTTCTAGACAATCCAGAATTTGAAACTGTACAGTTTTGGAAAGCTGAGAGAGATCCTGCTGACTTTGATGACAAAAAACAATTTGAAAGGGCTTCTTTTCCTCTATCCGCTTTTCGAACAATTTTTCAATATCAGTATCCATAGGCGGTCTTTTGTTTGTTTAAAATTGCTAAAAATTCTTTTTAATCAGATGGATATAATAAATATTTTTTTCTTTTTTCTTTAAAGTTTTCTAAATAAGGGATCCAATTATCCATAATAGCTTGAACCCTCTTTCCAGACAGGAGCTCTTTTCTAATTTCATCCGTCCCACAATAGCGATCAAAAAATTCAAGTTGTTCAGCCGTCAAAGAGGCTAAGGGATCTTGGTTTAGCTCTGTCATCATTTCTTGTAATAGAGTAAGACCTATTTCCACAAGTTTGACTTTAGAAAAGTCTTGAATGTGTATCTGACAACCACCCAAAGTTTTTCCTTGAAATTTTCCGAAAAAAGGCCAATAGAAAACTGGCCTGAAATAACAAAAAGGGATTTTTCTTTTATTCATGTTCCTAGCAAAAGTAAAAGGATCTATTTTTTGAGCCCCTACTAATTTATAAGGCAAAGCGGTTCCAATTCCGTTATTAAGCAGAGGACTTAAGCCTAAAAAAGAACTGATGGCAAAATAAAAAGGGCTTTCTTCATCAGTCAAGTAGGGAGAAAGGGGCATCCAAGGAAGCCCGGTATCCTTCCAAAGCATATGCCTTTGCCAGTTTTTCATGGGGACAAGGGTGAGTTTCGGTTTTTTAAAAATCCAATTTTCTCCATTAATCATTCCAGCAATTTCACAGGGAGTCATACCATGGATGTAAGGAATATCCCATTCATTATAAAAAGAACGAAAAGAGTTGTTAAAAGGCATCCCTTCAACACGTTCGCCTCCAAGGGGATTTGGCCGATCAAGGACATAAAATTCTTTCCCATTTTCTCCCGCTGCTTCCATAGCCAATCCCATTGTGCTTAAAAATGTAAAACTTCTTGTCCCAATATCCTGTAAATCAAAAACAAGAACATCTATATTGGCAAGCATGTCATCTGTTGGTTTTACTGTTTCTCCTTGGAGTGGATATACGGGAAGGTTTGTATAAGGATCAATGTAAGAAGCAGTACTTTGTTTATCTGAACCCATGCAATAGAGACCGTATTCGGGAGTAAATATGGCAACAAGATTTACTTGTGGACAATGATAAAAAAGTTCTAGAGTAGAAATTCCATTTTTGTTGACAGCCGAAAGATTTGTGATTAATCCAATTTTTTTCCCTTCCAAGCCATGAAAATGATTTTCCACAAGTACATCGATCCCCAAATCGATGACTGTAGCTTGCAAATCATCCAGATAAATGGAATGTATTATAATGACTAATGTACAAAAAGACAAAATCAGTCGATGGATCGATACGATGAGAACCTTCTTTTTTAATATTTCTTTAATGAACCCATTTACAATCCGATAAAGACTTTTCTCCATGAACCCCTCTATCGATAGACTTTATCTTTTTCTTCTTCTTATTCCACTTATTACCATCCATGAGTTTGCTCACGCAATGGTGGCTACCCTTATGGGGGATAGAACCCCTAAGGAAGAGGGCCGCTTAACATTCAATCCACTCGTTCATATGGACTTATTTGGGACTTTAATTATACCAGCTATCAATATTTTCCTACTCCCTGGAGGCTTTGGTTTTTTCGCATGGGGTAGACCCGTCCCTACTAATCCATCTCTGTTAAAAAACCCTAGACTACAAAGTATTCTTATTGCTCTAGCTGGACCTTTGGCTAATATAATAACTGCTTTTTTTATCCTTCTTATCGCCAAAGTGGTTATTCCACAAGATCATAAATTAAGCGAGCTTTTTGCCACTTTTGTCCTTGCCTCTATCTTTCTTGCCGTTTTTCATTTGCTGCCTGTGATGCCTTTCGATGGATGGACAATCGTAAAAAACATTTTCAGAATCCCTGATCAGTGGGAACACCAAATGGGCATTTTCTGGTTCATTGCGATTCTTATATTTTTAAATCTCCCTCCAGTATATCACTTCTTAGAATTCTCTGCTTACCATTTGTTTATGTTGCTTAACCTGCTCTCCGGTTCTCCATTACATAGATGAAAAAAAACTAATGGATAATGTCTTATGCCAGAATTAAAAAAAGAAGAAATTTTAAACCAACTCAGAAAAGTTCGGTACCCTGGATTTAGTAGGGACATCGTTTCTTTTGGTCTAGTAAAAGAGATCGAAACGACAGACGAAAGCATTTATATAAAACTCGAGCTTTCAAGCCTTAATCCAGATATTCCCGAACAATTGGAAAGAGAAATTAAAACCACCCTCTCGTCCATGACCGCGATTAGCAACATCCAGGTTGTCATCAAAAGACCAGAAGCTCCCCTAACACAGAGAATGGCTCCAAAAGGATCTGAAATCAAGCACATCATTGCTGTAGCTAGCGGCAAAGGAGGGGTGGGTAAATCCACGGTTGCAGCAAACCTCGCTTGTGCTTTCCATAAAATCGGGTTCCATGTTGGACTTTGCGATTGTGATATTTATGGACCAAGTATTTCCATGATGTTTGGAACGGTTGAATCACCTCAAATCTCTGTTGACGAGCAGCTCATACCTATCGAACGTTATGGATTAAAATTAATGAGCATGGGCTTTCTTCTTGAATCAGATCAACCTGCCGTTTTGAGAGGTCCGTTAGTGACTCGCTATACTCAGGAATTTTTAAAAAACGTCGATTGGGGAAATCTTGATTTCTTAGTGCTCGACCTTCCTCCTGGTACAGGTGATATCCAACTGACAATCGTTCAAACCGTTCGTCTTTCGGGGGCAGTAATCGTTACAACCCCTCAGGAAGTAGCTCTTGTCGATGCAAGAAAAGCCGTATCTATGTTCAAAAAAGTCAATGTCCCAATTTTAGGAATTTTAGAAAACATGAGTTATTTCCTTTGTCCTAGTGACAATAAAAAATACGATCTTTTTGGTTCCGGAGGTGGCAAAAGGGAAGCCGAGAAGCTAAAGGTTCCATTCTTAGGAGAAATTCCCATAGAAGCTGAATTGAGGATTTCTTCCGATCATGGCATGCCCATCGTCTTATCAGACCCAGATAGACAAACAAGCAAGGTTTTTTTAGAAGCAGCTAAAAAAATTGTTGACTTTTTAAAATAAAAATCTAATGTGGCATTCTTAAAAAATACTATAATTTCAATCGCAACTTTTGAATTATATTAGCTGAAAAATTTGTGGATCTTTGGAGGAGAGGAATGGAGGAAAATAAAGAGATGGAGTGTATATCTGTATTATTGAAAAATTCGACTCTTTATCGAGAATTTCTTTTGGAAAGAGAAGAAATTCTAAAACATAAATGGATTGAAAGCGAAAAAAGGGATATGATATTGGCTTTGAAAAAGCGCTTCTTGATTGGGTAATTAATCATCGAAGCAAGTGGCTGGCAAGTAGGAGAAAAAGTATGGAATCCTAAGCCAGCTGCTTTTTCGTATTTATAAGCCAACTCTTTCTTTATTCCCGTTCCATTCTAATTTTCTTTTCTTTGATTTCATTTTGCGTATTTTATAGGGAAACTTTTTTCTTCCCAAAATTTTAACTATATAACAATTGGCATTTTGTCTTTGTAGCCCATTCAAAGATTCCTGAGACAGATACAAAATGGCTATGGAAATTTATATCGTTCAATCTGGCAAAAAAGAGGGGCCTTTTTCTATGGATGAGATCCTTCAGTTGCTAGAAAAAGGAACAATAAATACCCAAACCCTTGCATGGCACAAAGACCTTAAAGATTGGGAACCACTCGGAAAACTAATTCAGGAGGCTGAACAGGAAAAGAAGGAGCAAGTAGCTGAGGGAAAAAAAGCAGCTGAAACCAACAACCCAGTGTCTCAAACAAGTGGGCTTGATAAAGAGACTCCAACCGATCCTTTTCTTCAACTACTGAAGACTTCGCAACAGATTGCATTCTGGATGGATGAAGAACTTGCTTTGTATGGGACGAAAGCTTCTCATTCTAGATCTCATCCATTAGAAGCAACCGTTTGGCTTGAATATAGGCTAGAGTTTCCCCATCCAAAATCTAAAGACATCCTTGCTCGTTCCTCCGTTCACTTTCAGTTTATCTATACCCCTTTTCGGCAGTTTGAACAGGAAGTGGACATCACGATGGCCGTTATGGAACGTAAAAAACATTTCCGAGTGGTTGACCTCAGCCAAGAGCATGTCAAACAGATAGTCAAAACTATCCTGATGAAATATCCTGATGTGGCTTCTCCTTTTTCTCTTTGTCACTTTCATAAAAAAAGGGCATTTCCTTGGCAACTGTGGTTAGAAAAAAACAAGCTAGTCAGGCTCAAATCAATCGACATGATGACTTGGGTCAGATTATTGTGGATTCTTGGGCTAATACTTATTCCCTACTATGGAGTTGGTTTACTTTTCCTGCTTTCAGGCTGGTTCCTCTATCAATCTTCCTTTCATAATGGATCCTATGTACTCCGATCAGCCTGGCCCTCTTTGCCTCCATTTTCCCCAAAGTCTTTGCTGCTTTCCCCATTGGTTTTGAAAGCTAAGGCTTCTACTTTATCCCTGCTCAAAGAAAGGCTAGAAACTGATTTTTCTCAAAACCTCCCTCCTTCCATAGAAAAATTACCCGCAGTCTACGAGGGTTTTTTTCAAAATAAGAATCTTCTTTTTTCAGGCTTTCTGAAACTTACGGCTTTATAGAATTGAAAGCCGAAAAAGAAGATTTACAAATCCAAATAGGGGCCTATGAAAATCAGGGGAAATGGACAGAAAAAATTTCAGGCTATGGGAAAGATCTCTTTACTGGATCTCTTTGTATCCTTGTAGAACCGAAAGCAGATACAACCACTGAATTGCAAAAATCCGCCACGGAATGTGAAACCCTAGCTTCTTTTCTTTATTCTTATGTCATAGAAACAATAGAAAAACATTTCCAAACTCCCATTTACTCTCTGGGTATTTCCTCGAGCCGGGGCTTTCAAAAACATGACATAGAAAAAGAAACTACCATGAAGGATATCTTCCTAAAAATAACAAAATGGATATTCCCATTTTAGTATCCCTTTAGAAGCAGATTGAGAAGGCTCCTCATCGCAGCAAGGCTGTTATAAACACAACGAGTCCTCCTGTAGCTAGGCATATTGCTAAATACCATACCATTTTTTTCTTCATCAAGGCAGAAACAGAAGACAAAGCAATGCCAACCTGAACAAGAATTCCTGATATTCTGAAAATATGATGTTTCCTATAATATCGTTCGCTGGCTTTTACTCTTTCCTCAACCATTTCATCTAGCCGTTTTGCCTTTTGCTCTATTTCAATCTTCTCTTTCTGATACCTCTTCAGTTCCTGTTCAAATTCAGGCCGAGGATTTAAAATATTGGCAATACGATACCCCGTCTCTCTCATGGATTTTGCTTGAAAAAAATTCCACATATCCGTCGCTTTGTCCTGATAAAGAACTGCCTCATTACGCAATATAATGGCTTCTGTCACACTATTTTCCGAATCCGCCGTGACAATCGTTCCCAATACAGCCATCAAAATGATCGAAAAAGAAACATGAAATAGCCACTTTTCCTTTCTTCGATCTTCTTCTAGCTTTTCATTAATAATTTCGTACGCCTTCTCTTCAATTGATTTTTCTGTCATATATAGAACAATCGATTTTTTTAATATATTTAAAAAAAAGTATTACTTATTCTTTATAGAAAAAAATGGTTGTGATTCTTTTTAAAATATAGATAAAAAGATTTTCAAAAACATTTTTCAAGTATTTTTCCTTCGCACACATTTTGAGTAAAAATTATATATTCTTATTTGCTTTTAATGTACTTTTATTCATAATATTTACTAATTAATGGAGGAATCTATGAATATAAATGATATTATTGCCTTTTTGGTTTCTTCTATTGGTACACTCGTCGGATTTATCGTACTTTTCCTCCTTTTTGGAGGATGGATTCTGGCTCTTGTTGGTGCGACGGTGTTTAGTAGTTTTCTTGGTGCCAGCCCCTCCGAAAAGAAAATAAAGGAGCAGAAAAAGGAACCTCTACCGCTCAAAGAAGGAATGGGTTCGAGCTTTTCTTTAAAATAAAAGAAGCCTTTAAAGAAAGCATAAATAGGGCGAACAGCGAAAAGGTTCATTGAGTTCCAATTTTAACCAGTAATCCTTTTTCTCTAGCACTTAAAAAAAAGCGCTGAAAAAGAAAAAAAGAAAAACCTAAATAACAACAGTTTAAAAAAGTTGCCCAAAAGAGGTGGCTATAGGAGTAGGTCCCTTGTAGCCCACCTCTTAATCCCTCAAAAACGTGTGTTGCAGGGACAAGAAACGAAAGGGGCTGTATCCATTTAGGAAGAACGTAGAGCGGATAAAAGACAGCCGCAAACGGTTGAAAAAGAATCGGTATAGCCCATGCAAGAGACTCTGCAGCCTGTCCCCATCGCAGCAATAAAGCAATGGTCAAAACACCACAAGCAGAACCCATTAGAAAAAGGTTCCCAATCAGTGGGAGTAAATAGAAACCAATCTGCGTCAAATGGAAATGATAGAAAAGAGCCGCTAAAAATCCCAATAATCCAAGAATTAAAAGAGATTTGAAGATCCCCACTAGAAAAATCGCTGTAAAAAATTCCTGAATAGTTAGTGGTGTCACAAGAAGATTGATTAAATTCTTTGACCAAACGTCTTCTAAAAAAGATACTGTGATCCCCAGCTGAGTCCTGTAGAGCACATCCCAAAGAATCATCGCACCGATTAAAAATTGAAATGGGCTGGAAATGCTTTTCTCTGCATTAGAAAGAAAAAGAGTCAGATATCCCCAAACAAGAAGGTCCATTACGGGCCAAAAAACAAACTCTAAAACTCGAATCCAACTGCGTCTATAAACGTAGGTATAACGTAAAAATAGACCCAATATTCTTTCTAGACTCATGGATTTATTTCCTAGCTAGCTCTATAAACAGTTCTTCCAGATTTCTCTGTTTAAACTCCTGCACTATTTCCAGAGGAATCCCCTGTGTGACGATCTTTCCAGATTTCATAAAAATAATCCGATCGCAAAGTCTTTCCACATCCCGCATATTATGCGAAGTATAAATGATTGTAACTCCAGATTTCTTTCTTAGTTCTAACAAAAGCTCACAGACCTTATCAGCTATGCTTGGATCCAATCCGGCTGTTGGTTCATCCAAAAACAACAGCTTTGGATCATTCAACAAAGCCTTACAGAGGCAAACTCTAGTCAACTCTCCTGCAGACAAAAAACCGGTTACCTTATGTTGCAGATGTGTAATTTCCAACAGATCCAAAAGAAAGTCTATTTTTAGCTCTGGTTGTTTCACCCGATAAAGGCGAGCAAAAACAAGAAGATTTTCTCGGACAGTTAAATTAGAAGGCAGACTAATATACCCAGATGCAAAATTGGAAAAGGAAAGGATTTCATTTCTTGCCGATAATGGACAGAAGCCAAAGATGCGTATGGTACCTGAAGTGGGTGTCAGTAATCCCAAAAGCAGATAGATTAGTGTGGTTTTACCTGCACCGTTTGCCCCAAGAAATCCTACAATTTCAGACTCCATAATCGAAAATGAAATCTGATCAATAGCCACGAGTTTCCCAAAATCTTTCCTCAAGTTTTTAACTTCTATGGCAATTTTGGACATAAAACCAAACAACCGTTCCCTTTTCCTAGCCTATGTCTTTCGGATAAATATAAAGTTCATGTCCTAATCCAAAAACTGACTGGGCCCTCATTTATTAAGTATACCGTCATGTTTACTCCAAAACAGCCTTTTTTGACTAAGCCATGTTTACTTTCCGCTTTTTCCACAAGATAATCGAAAAGTTTTTTACCTTCTTCTGGAGGAGCTGCATGATGAAAGGTAGGTCTTTTGCCTTTTAAAAATTCTCCCGCAAGTGTAAATTCAGGAACTATTAATAGTTCTCCATTAATATCAAGAAGCGAGCGATTCATTTTTCCATTTTCATCTGGAAAAATTCTGCACTGTAGGATTTTCTCTATCATCTGATCGGCTTTTTTTTCGTCATCTCCCTTTTCCACAGCTAAAAACAATAAAATGCCTCTTCCAATAGAAGAAACCAATCGATCTTCTATCTTGATAGCCGCTTCCTTTACTCTCTGAATCAATCCAATCATTCTACAAAGACAATACGTTCTTCTTTATAGTCATTAAAAAAAATGAAAGCTAAAAAAATTAATCTCCTAAGTCTTGACACCCCTCCTTTTCCTTATTAAAGAAAAGCATTTGGTAATGGAGTTTACCATCCAATATTTTGGAAAACCCTTCTTATTTAAGAAGTGATAACTCCTACGGCAACCATTTGCTAAAGAAAAAGATTCGCAACATACGAAGGGTTTTCCAATGGAGCACACTTGGTTCTTAGCTTCTTTTTGGATGGCTTTAGCAGTGCTCGCCGCATTGCTAGCTCTTCAGTTTAGGGTTTCTGCGGCCCTCATTGAAATAATAATTGGTATCTTAGGCCAATATTTAGCTACTATACTCTTCGGCAAAACTGGACTCAATCCTAAAGAAGGCTGGATTACTTTTCTTGCTGGATTAGGAGCCATTATGCTCACCTTTATGGCTGGCTCTGAGCTCGATCCAACTTCTTTTCGAAAACAATGGAAGGAAGCTACATTTATTGGTCTACTAACTTTTTTTGTCCCCTTCTTAAGTTGTTCATTTTTTGCGCACGCCATTTTTCAGTGGAACTGGAGAGCCTCTTTACTTGGTGGAATTGCTCTCTCTGCTACTTCAGTTGCCGTTATGTATACGGTTCTTCTGGAACTTGGACTGAACAAAACAAGCTACGGAAAGGGGCTCTTAGTAGCTTGCTTTATCAACGATCTTAGCTCCGTGCTCCTATTAGGATTCCTTTTTGCTCCCTTCGGTTGGAAAACAGGAGTATTAACAGGAACAGTCCTCATTTGTGCCCTCATTTTACCCAAAATCACTCCTGTTTTTCTAAAATACTACGCAAACAAACCCTCAGAGTTAGAAATAAAATACCTCCTATTTTTCCTTTTTACCCTTGGAGGTATTGCCGTATGGGCAGGTTCAGAAGCTGTCTTACCAGCCTATATCATCGGCATGACATTAGCAGGATCGATTGAACAACACCATGATTTCATTAAACGGCTGCGTACCGTAACGCTAGGCATGCTGACTCCCTTTTATTTTATTAGAGCTGGATCATTTGTCGATTTAACTGAATTAACAAAAAGTTTTTTGCCTGTTTTCCTTTTTTTTATTCTGCAACAGCTTTCAAAATTTATTAGCATTTTCCCTTTTTTAGTAAAAAGAAAGAAATTGCAAGAAGCAGCCTATACTACTTTACTTATGTCGACTGGTTTAACCTTTAATGTGATTTGCTGTCTCTATGGGCTATCTCACGAAATTATTTCTCAAAAACAGTATTCGATTTTAATTCCAGTCATTATTACCACAGCTATTATCCCGACGCTGGTCGCGAATCGGTTCTTCATTCCCTGGCATCATCTGAAGGAAAAAAGAACATAAAGAAACTGCATTGTTTTTTTTCGACAAGATTTAAAAAAATATATAATGTAATTTTCTCTGGCTAAAAGCGTTGCCGGTGTGGCGGAATGGCAGACGCGCCAGACTCAAAATCTGGTCCGGGCAACCGGGTGTGGGTTCGACTCCCTCCACCGGCACAAAAGTCAAAAAGATTTTTTCTTTTGACTTCTCTTTCTCTACCTTATGAAAACCTTTGGATGGTTGAACAAATGCCTTTGGGTTGCAAATGCGTAATTAAAAAAAAACATAAAGAAAAGCAACACAAGTAAAACAAAACTATATCCAATAAGAGTCTTCTCAAAAATAAATGGAGAACTACTTAAAGATTGGACCAGGAACCACTTATAGGATTTCTTTCTTTGATGCTTGATAGCCTTTAGGAAGATAACTGAAATTAAAAGGTAGGCTCTTTATTCTGTAGAGGAGACGAAAAAGAACAGTTTGACAACTTTTGTTTCTCTCTCTTGAACCTCTTTTTAACTACCGATATTCTTTTCTTTTTCCCTATCCAAAATAAGAGAGTTGATATATTGGGCTCGTTCAAAGGTCTCAGGATCTGGACATCTCTTTTGGCTCAATAAACCTCTCCATTCTTCTAAAGAAGAATAGCCATGCTTATCCATCCAATTAACAAGCCCTTTTTCCATGACGTTTAGATATTCAGGCCCATTTTTTAAAAGCGCAGAACAAAGCATGACGATGGTCGCACCCACTAAAATCAACTGGATAGCATCTTTTGGTTCCATAACACCTCCAGTCGCTGCCAAATCCACTTTTAAGCGATCGAATAAGATTCCAATCCACCTCAAAGAAAGAAAAGTATCACGGCTTGTTCCTAATAGCATTTGGCTTTTAATTTCAATCTTTTCTGTATTTATTCCAGGCTGCATAAATCGATTAAATAAAACAAGTCCGTTCGCTCCTGCAGCTAGGAACCTCTTTGCCATATTTCCTACATTTGTATAAAAGGGACTAATTTTTACAGCTAGGGGAATCTGGATCTCTTGTCTAACAAGACGCACAATATCAAGTGTAAACATCTCGATGGAATCAGCCGATTGATCCATATCTGTAGGCATCCAGAAAATATTGAGCTCTAAGGCATCTGCTCCTGCCTCTTCTATTTTTTTGGCGAATCGACACCACCATCCTGGAGATTTTCCATTGAGGCTTGCAATAATTGGAATCTGTACTTTGTTTTTTGCTTCTCTTATCAAATGAAGATACGATTCTGGGCTAAAATAATCTTCAAGTGCAGAAAACTTTGCATACTTACCACTCAAATCTGTATAGTGTTTTTCAGCAATTGCTTCCTTGATAATCTGCTCTTCGAACAAGGATGGCAAAACAATGGCCGCAGCTCCAGCTTGTTCTAACTGCTGAATACCTGAAAGAGAAGAGGAAAGAGGAGAAGCCCCAGCCACTAAGGGAGACCGTAAAGTAAGCCCTAGATACTGTACCTGCAGAGTCATCTTTTCTTAACCTAAGTGTTTCTTTTGGGTTTAGCAACTCTAGATTTTGTCTGTTTCTCTTCGGACAGTTACTGGTTTTCAATGAATCTAGAAATCAGTGAACCATCCCTTAAAATCTTCCAAATTCTCATTCAAAGCATGGGCTCTGCTGCGTCAGCTAACGCCTCAGAAGAGCAAGTCCCTGCTGCCTCATTTCCAATAAATGAGAGAATGAAGGGCTTCTAGCTTTATCCCTTTTTTCCCTTTTAAGGCAATTTCCTTGTTTTTTTCGGCTTCTGTAAAATGAGGTTTTAGGTTAAGCGCCTTATTAAAATCATTTATAGCTTCATCAAACCTTCCTAAATCGGTCAAAACAATTCCCCGGTCATTATAAAATTCTGGATTGTTCGGTTCCAACTGAATAGCTCGACTCAAATCCGAGAGAGCTTCCTCTCTTTCTCCTTTTCTAAAATGGACCCAACCTCGGTTGTCGAAAGCCAACGCATAATTTGGTTTCAGTCGAAGTGCTTCATCGAAGTCCTTGATGGCGAGAAGATAATTTCCTTTTTTATAAAAAGCCCAACCCCTGTTGTTATAGACATAGGCATTGGATCTATTTCTTCTTATGGATTCAGAATAATCCTTGATAGCCTTTTCATACTGACCCAATTTGGCTTCTACAATGCCTCGCCGATTAAAATAATCGGGCTGAGGATGGAGTTCTATAGCCCTATTATAATCGGAAATAGCTCTATAATAATGCCCCAGAGCTAACCAGACATCGGCCCTATTATTATAAGCTATGGCTAAAGTCTCCCTAGAAAGCTCCCCCGAATCGATTGCCTGCGTATAATGCTCCACTGCTTCTTCATAAGATTTATGATATTGCGCATTGAGGCCAGCTTGAAATTCTTGTAATCCAGTCGGAAGCGCTGCAAGCAAAAAGCCAAGTAGAAAAGCCAAGCATCCTGTCATATCATCTACGAAGCAATCACTAAGCCCAGATTATCAACCTATTATTCTTCCTACAACAAAGAAATTATACTGAATACTTGTAAGATTCTCGAATAATAAAAAAATCACCTGGCGATTTCTGTAAAACCCAATGCAGAAGATGAAGAAGGAGGATTATTATTTAAAATCGCCAGGTGAAATTTGTTCTATTTCAGTTCTTTTATCCTAGTTTTAGAATTTATAGGCAACTGTTCCTTCAATCCAGAATGGCCAACCAGCAATAATGCTGCTCATATTAAAAGCACGCGAACCTGCCGATCCAAGTCCAAAAGGCAACCAGTACTTTTCATCTGTAAAATTATACAGATAAAGCCTTGCCTCCCACTTAGGCTGGGTATAAAAGATCTGAGCATTTAATATAAACTGCGTTGGAATTTTTGTATTATACCAGTAATTAAGGTATTGATCACTCATCACAATGGCTCCAAGAGTTACTCCAAGGCCTACGTCAGAGGTATAAGTTACAGTACCGCTAAAATACTGGTCAGGAAAACCAATAAAAGGATAATTGGAGGAAGGCATTGAACCAGAGATAGGAAAGGGTCCATTGACGAATGGTCCTCCGGCTATAGGCACTCCAGTATAATAAGGCAGGATGGGTGTCAACTGTCTCATCCCAGGCCCATGAAGTCCTGGAGGAAAACCCGACCATTCCTCAACCGCTCTCATATAAATATAGCCCAACCTTGCCCAAAAATGGCGATCAGGCTGATAGGAAGCATTTATCTCAAAACCTTCTACATTCGTAGGGGTAGCAGGCAAAGGAGCCCCATTAGGCAAAAACCCTAAATTATTGAGGATCTGATTTTGTGTAAAAGCAGCAGTGGTGATGTACATCTTGTCTTTTAGAATGTTAAACTTCACTCCTCCTTCTATCAGCTGATTTACCTCGCTGAAGGAATTTGGAGCAAACGTTGGAGCATATCCTCCAATGACCGCAGCATTGGTGGTCTGCAGCCAGTTAAAATCAAAATAGGCGGTCATCCATGGAAAGGGTTTATAGACCGGGCTTATGTTTACAAGAGGAGCAAAAGCTGCTGTGCTAAAGTGTGCAAACGGAGCTCCAACTGGTCCTGGAGGCGTGGAAGCGTCGACAAAGTAAAAATTTGCTCTCGCTCCAAATAGCAGACTAAACTTGCTTGTCCAGTCAATATTATGCTGATAAAAGGGATTGACCGTCCAATAGTTACAATCCGTACTTCCAGAAGCGCCATTTAAAGGCTCATAAAACCATCCAGGAGGAGCTCCAGGAATCTGCCATTCTCCACCCGCAGGTCCTTTTGGATTATTAACAGCTTTTGCAAAGGGTGCTAAAAAGACGGCGTTCCAACTATAGGGATTGGTTGTCATCATGCTCCAAACATTGCCTGCATTCCAAAAAGCGTCGCCAAAATAGTCAAGGTTCCTTTGATAATGCCATTCAATGCCTGCATCAATGTTATGCCGCATTAACATTTCGCCAATAGCTCCCTCCCAAAAGGATTTTTTAACCTCTTCATCACCTTCGCTTTTGGAGGTTTCTTTATACTCTTTCATTTCTTTTGACCCCTTCTCAGGAGCAGCAGCTTCTAAGGGAGTTTCAAAATTCACTCTAATTTCTGTTCTGTTATCCACTTCATAATCCCCTGATAGATAAGCATCCACATACAACGAAGGTTCGATCCAGGAGCTACGCGTATACCAAGCAAAGGTATTGTTCACAATCTCAATATTATCTGACACTTTTATCCGTTGGATAAGCTGAAGCATTCCAGTCATCGCATTGCCCCCACCTGCAGGATTCACAATGTCAGCTCTTCTGTTTACAGGCACAAAAAAAGGACTGACTAAAGTTCCAGCCAATGCTCCAGGAGGAAGCATTCCAGCGGTATACAGTCCGTTATCGATGAGGGCATTGGTTGGCCTGTTGATTTGATCAGCTAACTGAGGCATAAAGGAATAGGTCCCAAAATCAGAATAAAAATCGATTGTATAATTCTCGTAAGGTTTGGCTCCAATGGCCGCATAGAAATTCTGCTGATTGTTGTAAATGTTATTATAATAACTACCCTGTTCCTGCCCCATATAGCTAAAACGCCAGGCCACTTTATCATTGACTGGGCCTCCAACATCAGCTCCCCAAAGATATTGGCTGTACATCCCTGTGGTATCCCAAACATATCCTCTAAACTTGTCAAAATAGGGCTGTTTGGTTATATAGTTCACACTTCCAGGCGTAGGCTGTGTTGCTCCAAAAACCGCATTGGCAGGACCTTCAGTAATGTCCATTGATTCAACCATATTCCAGCTAAAAGGAACTCCAGCCATGGAATCGTTTTGAAGAGTCATTTCAATGCCGTTTATATATGGAAGTGCTTGCCTTCCACGAATAGTGATCGCATTGCCCATCCCCCAGTTGAGTTGTGTATAAGCTGTCGGAAGAATCTGAGAAACGCTCAAGGGATCAAGATAGCCCTGGTAAACCGTTCCTGCTGCTTTAAGCATAGTTGGATTAACAGGTGTTACTTGCCGGGGTGTATCCATTACGCTCATGGGTATCCCATAAGTAGAGGACACAGGACCTTGTTCGGTTGGAAGAACCGCTGCATTCGGAGCACCAAAGGTTTCCACTGCACTTGGGGGAGCCTCTGTTTGTACAGTCACCTCTGGCATTGTGATCCTGCCACTAGCCGATTCCCTTTGATTATAAACTGGAATGTAATTTTGTTTGGATTTTTGCTTTCCAGATTGATTTTCTCCGTTGTATTGGGAATCAGATGATGGATTATTAGTAGTAACATCCTCATCATCAAGACCAAAAAGATTGAGATTTATAAACAATAAGGTCGTAAAGAAAAGTATTATCCAAATTTCTTTCCTCTTTCTTATCATTTTTCCTCCTAAATTCCTCCTAGACATTATAACGATATGAAAACCGTTAGAACACGACCTCTTGTTTACTCTAAAAAAAAGACAAAAGGTAGTGACAGTTATGTAAATTATTTATGACAACTTTATGACTTTTTTATGACAATCTTATTTTTGTTATCTTTTTGATGTCCATACAGATAAGCAGTAACTTTTAGTTTACATTCTGAATATTGATAAAAAACGAACGACTTTAGCTAAAGATTAGAGGACAGAGATAAGGGGATGCTTTTTAAAAATACCTGTGAAGAGGCTTCTATTGTAAAGTCTAAAAGTGGGAAAGGTGTCCACAAAGGTAGCTTCAAGTAGAAGCAATTTTAGATTCAGGATTTTACCCTTCAGACGAATTTTCCTGCAGAAATTTCCCTAAACCTTGCCACATGGTCAATCAACTGTATTTGTTGGCCACAAGGGTCGCAAAGATGCTTCTTATTCAGCCAATTCCAAGATAACAGCAGAAAATTTTATTTCTAATAATTAGCTCTCTTATCAATAAACATTGTACGGCCACACTACTCTAAAACCTTTCTCTAAACCCAAACAAAACAATTCCAATAGCTTCTTCTATGTTTCTTCAAGAGCTTTCCACTCAACTTGCTCAAGAAAATGAAACTCCCATCCAAATCCTCAGATTGATTCCAGCATTCAGATTACGCAGGCAAACCTTTTACTCTACAAGCCAGACAAGGCTCCCAGCGGACTGATCACCGACAGATGCCTGAGCTTCCAACCACAGAAGAGAAAAATAGGGATTGCTGCAGGCAAAGTAAGCAAACCCCAACGACGATTCGTCTGCTGACTTTTGCCCGTTTCTATTCCTTTTGTTACCAACCAAAAATACACTTTTCTAATCTTCTATTCGCCTTTGAAATCTATTGTTAAAGATAAGATAAGCAGTGGGGAAAAAGAAGCTCATAAGGAAGCTACTTTTTGGACTTCAGGCCATTCTTCTAAATCCACCGGTGGTTTTCCACCAATCTTTGCTGCAAGACTATAAATGCAAGGAACCACAAACAGGGAAAAAGAAGTAGAAACAACGATGCCTCCTATGACTACAATAACAAGAGGCACCCTGACTTCTGCTCCAGGACCAAGTCCAAGAGCCGCAGGAATTGCTGAAGAAATCGTTGCTAGCGAAGTCATAAGAATTGGCCTTAGCCGAATGAAAGCAGCTTCAAGAATCGCTGCAGAAGTATCTAAACCATCTTCGAACCTCTTTTTATTAATAAATTCGACCAGTAGAATCGAATTTTTCATAGCTAAACCCATAAGGAGAATAAGCCCTATGCCACTGTAAAGATTCAAGGAAAGCTTTGAAATATAAAGGGAAAAGATGGCTCCAGTGATCGAAAAAGGAATGGCACAGAGAATGATCAAAGGGAAAAGAAAACTATTGAACTGGATGCCTAGAACCATATAAGCAAGGATGAGCCCAAAGCCTAATGCATAGGGGAAAGCTCCAAAGGTTTCTTTGGCTGTTTGAGAAGCACCAGCTGGTTGGACAGAATAGGTAGGAGGCAGGAGTTTTCGGCAAATTTCCATCGCATAGTCGAGAGCTTTGGCCTGGCTATACTCCGGTTTCACATTGGCAAAAAGAGTAATCACCCGACGTCTATTTTCTCTTGTCATGTTCATGAGTTTGGGGACGACGCGCAGGCTAGCGACATCCTTAAGATGAATAGGCTCTCCTCCATAATTGGTCCAAAGCGGTATATCTTCAATATCTTTTGGCTCTCTCCACTGTTCTGGGATGAATCGGATTCGGATATCATACCTACGAATGTCTTCTTCATTGGTATACATACCCTGCCTGGCACCACCAATGGAATAGCGGACAGAATCAACCAGCTGCTGCATCGAAATATTGGCTAACGCACATTTGTCCCTATCCGGTATGATCTGCACTTCTGGCATTCCCTCCCGGTAATCAGTATCCAGATCCGTATACATTCCACTTTTATCAAGCTCGTTTAGAATTTTTTGAGATACCTCTTTCAAAACTGAATATTCAGAGCCCAATAGGCTCAACTCGATATTAGTCCCTCTCTTAGAGCTAAAAGCACTCTGACTAATGTCGATAATTTTTATATGCAGATCTTGATAAGCAGCTTTTTTGAATTCCTTCCTCCAGATTTTAAGGATCTCTTGAAGCCGCAGCTTCCTTTCTTTTCTTGGAGTAAGCGTAATAAAAAGAGCTCCAAAGTTAACCTGACCTCCACTATACCCGCCTATACTGCTGAAGACATGAGCCACATAAGGCTGTTGTTTAAGATACTCTTCAAGAAAGCGGACTCTTTCTCCTGTATGTTCTAGAGAAGAACCAACAGGGGTTTCAATCCGGATTAAAGCTATACCCATGTCTTCAGAAGGAGAGAGTTCCTTATGGAGGGCGGGAAAGAGCCGCAGGGACAAGAAGAATATCAAAAAAGAAACGCTTACCACTAACCATCTTTTTTGAAGGGCAAGCTTTAAGAGATTTCTGTAGATTCGAGCAAATTCCCAAAAAACTTTATCCAGCCAAACTTCGAAATAATTCTTTTTTTCTTCTTTTCCTACATTTAAAAATTCAGCCACACGCATGGGCGCAAGCGTCAAGGCCTCTAACAGTGAAATGAGAACTGCTACACTTAAAGCCACACCAAACTGAGACAAAAATTTTCCGACCACCCCACCTACAAAAAGAATTGGACAAAAAACCGCAACGATCGAAAGAGTAGCAGCGAGGGCAGCAAACGACACCTCATTGGCTCCATCCAGAGCTGCCGTCTGCGGGTCTTTCCCTAAATTTTTATGCCTTGTGATGTTCTCCAACACCATAATGGAATCATCGACAACAATCCCCACGGCCAGAGACAAAGCCAAAAGCGTAAAGAAATTAAGCGTGTAGCCCAGGAATTTGAAAAATATAAAACTCCCTAGAATTGAAATGGGAATGGAAAAGAGGACATTTAATGTTGTCCGAAAAGAACCCAGAAAAAGCAAACAGACAGAAGCCGTAAAAAATATAGTTAGTAAAAGAGTAAATTCTGTTTCATGAACGGCTTCCTGGGTATATACCGAAGAATCAAAACGCGGTCCGATTGCCATCCCTTCAGGCAGATCTTTTTTAAGCTCTTTGACAAGGTCTTTGACTTCCTTAGCCACAGCAATTTCATTAAACCCCCTAAGCTTCTGAATACCCAAGCCGATGGCAGGTTGGCCATCACTACGAGAAAGCCGGGTTAGATCCATAATCCCATCTTCAACGGAAGCCACCGTTGATAAAGGAATATAAACGGAAGAAGCTCCCCGCGTATTGGAAAGCAGATTTGATGCTGCACTTGTCATTGCTGGGTTGGTTAAAAACTGATTGCTTCCAGCACCTGTGACCCCCATTCCCCTCCCTGACTGCCTCCAATCCCGGTGATAGGAATGCCACTAGCTCCTGCAGCTCTATGGTTCAATGCTAAAGACTGCATTTCGTATTCTGATCTAGCTTCTCCCATAATCCTCACATTGATTTCGTTGGTTTTACTTTCCAAATACCCTGCTCCAAGCTCCATATTTTCTGCCTGAAGCATGTCACGAATGTCGGTGGGAGAAAGCTGCAATTGATTAAGTTTGTTTCTATCCAACCATATCCTCAAATTCCTGTCCGCCCAGCCCCCAAGTTGGATATCGCCTATGCCATGAACAAGCATAAACCGATCCCGTATGTATTTATCAACATAGCGAACGAGGTCTTTAAGAGGTCTATCCCATGTGACAGCGAGCCAGAGGATCGGACTATCATCCTGATTGATTTTAAAAATTTGGGGCGGATTAACATCTGTGGGAAGACGAACGCTTCGGACCTTAGAATTAACTTCCTGCAAGGCTGCATCGATATTTTTATCGATATAAAATTCTAATTTGATATTGGCTATCCCTGGAAGCATAGTCGATTCGATGTCTTTGATTCCTTGGACAGATACAAGGACATTTTCCAAAGGATCTACAATCTCTGACTCCATAACTTCTGGTGCTGCTCCAGGCCACTGGGTGACTACGGTAATCACGGGATAAGTGACATCTGGAAATCTACTTATTCCAAGAGAAAAAAGAGAGAGTAGCCCAAAAAAGACCAATGCTGCCATAAGCATCCAAGCTGCTACAGGTCGGCGAATCGCAAATTCTGGAAAGCTCATGATTCCTCTTTGCTTACAAAATCACAATCAATAGGCTTAATCCTTTTTCTCTACTAAACTTTCTTCTTCTTCTTTTCCCACAGCAGCAGTCTGAGGCTGGATCATTAAGGGCCTAGACTTTTCAAAACGAGAAAGTAAAAGATAAGCGGCAGGGACAACAAACAAGGTGAACACCGTTGAGACAGCAATACCGCCAAGTAAGGTAATCGCCATGGGGATACGGCTTTCAGCACCAGGGCCTAAGGCAAGAGCCGGAGGGATGGCGGCAGCAATCGTCGCCATCGAAGTCATAAGGATAGGCCTAAGTCGAATTGGGGCCGCTTCTAATATGGCCTCTTTAATAGAGAGCCCTTTATACCTAAGCTGATTTGTAAACTCAACCAAAAGAATCGAATTTTTCTTGGCAATACCCATTAACAAAACAAGGCCAATCATACTGTAAAGGTTAATGGATTGGTGAGTAAACCATAGCGCCAACAGCGCTCCACTCAAACTAAATGGCAAGGCAAGGAGCACAGAAAAAGGATGGACAAAACTGTTAAACTGAGAGGCTAAAACCATGTAAGCGATCACAACGCCAACCCAAATAGCGAAGACGAGACTTTGGAATGTTTCCTCGAAGGAGGCAGCTCCACCACTTAGAAAAAGTCTATAGCCTTTGGGAAGATTTTTGCTGCATATCTTTTTAGCCACTGCCAATGCTTGAGCCTGGGATTTTCCTGGAGCAACATTAGAAAAGATAGTAATTGCTCTTTCTCGCATTTTTCTTGTCAGTGTTTGATAGGTTTGGACAGTCTGAAGCTTAGCTACGGAAGTTATGGGCATGAACTCATTGGTATTAGTTCGGATCCCCAACCGAGCGATATCTTCTGGTCCTACTCTTTCATCGCCTCGTAACCTTATCCGGATGTCATACCGTCTTTCTCCATTAGTGAATTGTCCTTGGGCGATGCCTCCAATGGCGATCGCTACTGTATTAGCAATGTTCTGAATGGGAATCGAACAAGCGTTTGCGGCAAACCTATCGGGATAGACTCTGACTTCGGGCATTCCATCTCTAAAGTCTGTGTCCAGATCCACAAAATAGCCGCTTTTTTTCATTTCTTCGATGTCTGCCTGTACTATTTTTTCCAGCACTTTGTAGTCTTCCCCACGAATAGTCAATTCGACAGGGAATCCCCTCCCAGTGGTAAATCCTCGAATAGAAAGATCTTGTGGGGTAGCCCGAAGATCCTTAATCTTATTTAATTCTTCCCTTATGGTGTCCATCAAAACCCTTTGAGAAAGTATCCTTTCTTTTTTATCTTTTAAGGTGACATAAATAGTTCCAACATTGACTTCGCTGTCTACAAGATTCCCATCAGTCGCTCCTGTCCTTTGAATCATTCCTCCTACTTCGCCAAAGACTTTATCGACTTCCTTATGAGAAAGAATGAGTTTTTCACATTCTTTGAGCTTTTCTTCGGTATAATAAATCGAAGAACCCACAGGAGTTTGAATCCGAATAATGAAAGAAGATTCGTCTTGAGTGGGGATCAGTTCCTGGGGTAGAAAACTGAAAAGTTTCAACGAATAAAGAAAAACACCTAAAGCCCCCAAGATCACAAGCCAGGGATAAAAAATACAAAACTTCAAAAGATGCTTATACCCTTTGGCAAGACTTTTGAAGGAGTAATCAACGATATAGGCTAAGCCTCTTCTTTGGTAAGAGTCATCCATAATTTGAGAACAGCGCATCGGTGTTAGGGTAATGGCTTCCAACAGAGAGAGAGCTACTGCAGCCGAAATCGTAAGACCAAATTGATAAAAATACTTGCCTATGACCCCCTTCATAAAAGCCACAGGGAGAAAAATGGCGATAATAGCCACAGTGGCAGCCATAGCAGCAAAAGTGATTTCTCTAGCCCCATCTCTGGCTGCCATCACCCTTGTCTTTTTCATATCTCGATGCCTATAGATATTTTCAAGAACCATGATCGCATCATCCACAATAATCCCAATGGCCAAGGAAAGACCAAGGAGAGTAAAAAAATTCAAAGTAAAACCTAAAAAGTAGATGACAATAAAGGTTCCAAGAACAGAAGTGGGGATAGAAAGCAACACATTAAGGGTAGCAGTCCAGCTTCCGAGGAACAGATAACAGACCAAACTGGTGATAACAGCTGAAAGCCCAAGGGTAAATAAGGTTTCCTTAATCGAATCTTCTATATGTTTTGTTCTATCATAGACTACGCTCAGATGGATTCCTTTTGGAAGAAAGGGTTGAATTTCCAATAACTTTTTTTTGACCAATCGAGCCACTTCCACGGAATTTGCTCCGGGTTGCTTTTTTATGCCGACACCAATAATAGTCTGTCCATTACTAGCCGCAATGCGTCGAATATCGTCCAATCCGTCTTCAACCTTTGCCACATCCTTTATTCGTATATTCGATCTATAAATGAGTTCTGTGCCCCTTTTTTTAATTTGAATATTGCCTACTTCTTCCGGACTCAGTCCTTCCCCCATAGCTCTCACATTGAATTGCTTATGCGGGTTTTCAAGATCTCCTGCAGCCACTTCCACATGTTCCTGCATGATCGCCGTTTGAAGATCTTGAACGGTCAATTGGTACTGCGCCAACTTTTTACTATCTGCCCAAATTCTTAAATTTCTGACATTATAACCCGCTAACACAATCTGACCAACACCTGGAACAATTTGTAACTCGTCATGCAGCACAAGATCCACAAAAGTGACAAGATCATGAAGTGTCTTGTGCTCTCCAAAGACCCCAATCAATAAAATAGGCTGCTCTTCAGGGTTGTCTTTGACAAGGATTGGTTGCGGAACAGGAGTGGGGACCTGTTGCATGCCCACCTGCTGGGTTGGATCCATTGGTAATTTGACCGAGCTTATCTTCGATTGTACTTCGGTCAAGGCTGAATCGATGTTTCTACCGAGTTCGAACTCTAAAATGATGGATGCCTGCCCTAATTGAATATAGGAACTGATCCCTTTTAGCCCTTGTGCCGAAATCACTGCTTGTTCAATGGGATCGACAAGTTCTGTTTCAAGAATTTCTGGAGAGGCCCCATTCCATTGCAGGTTTATAGTAATAATCGGGAAATCGATCTCAGGAAGCTGACTAATTCCTAATCTAGAAAGAGCAACAATACCAAAAAAAATCAACCCTACCATCAGCATCCACGCAAATACAGGCCTGCGAATGGAAAGATCAGAAAGGGTCATAAAATGATCAATTTATCGTTTTATCTTCAAGACCTCAGAGTCCATCCATAAACAATTTGTTTATTTGAAAATATAGCGTGTTTTGTCGTTAGTGAGAAAAAATAGCTATCGAGGTGGTTGGGAACCTGTGGCCAAAGCAGAAACAAAAGGAGGTACCGTTATACCCGTAGTAGGAACAAATTCATTTTTTGTTTTTGAATAGCTTATTCCAGAGGTTGGCCCAAATCGTCCTTGCCCAATATATGTCGAACCCAAATAGTTGGTAGAAATCATTATTGTTGCCGAACCAGGCCGATTGCCTTGTAGAAATTGGCCAGAGGTAAATTTCGTATAACTAGGGAAAACCGATTCTCTGAGATGACGGATGCCATGGAGGCCTGCAGGGTAACTTTTATAGGAAGGGAAAAGAGGATTGACCGCTTTTGTTGTGGATGCGGAACGATAAAGTTTTATCTTTTCAGTTGTTGGATGGGGTTGCTTCAGTCCTCGTGTATGTCCAAACCCTCCCCCTCTACCTCCCCCCCTCGAGCCATACCGGAAGTAGCCACAGAAAAAAACAAAAGACCACAAACGAGCCATAAAGAAAGTTTCCCTCTATAATGCTCAATGACCATGCTTCCTTCTGCTTAAACTATTATATAGGCAAAACAAATTTTCTTAAAAAAAGTTTTTGTTTTCCTCAGTCTATTCTCTTACCACTTGCCTCCCATTTTTGAAAAGCAAGCCTTAAGGTCTCTCTTGCCCTAAAAAGTAGGGATTTTGTGGCGGGAATACTCACCCCAAGAATCCTTGCTATTTCATCATACGAAAGGTCCTCATAGCTTTTCAATATGACTGCTAATCGTTGTCTTGGAGGTAAGTCATCAATGATCTTTTCGATCCATTCCATCTGCTCTTGCTTAACGAGCTGGTCCAAAGGAGACATTGCCGACTGATAGGTAGCTATATCTTTATCTTCGCCGTTTTCCGTCACAAGAGGAGAAGATTGGATCTCCTTTTTCCGAAATTGATTGAGAACCAGTCTTCGTAAGATCGTATATAACCAGGTCCTTAGTTTTGCCCTTGGTTCATAGCGGCCTGCGGCTCTATAGGCTTGAAGAAAAACTTTCTGAGTTATTTCTTCGGCTAGAAACTTATCTTTTAACATTTTCAGTGCGGCTCCATAAATCGCTTGATAATGTCTTTGTACAAGAAGACCATAGGCCTCATCATCCCCCTTTGCCGTCAGTGCCATTAATTCAGAATCGCTATATTCCATATTTTTTCTCCATTACAGGTCATTACTTGGCCTCCTCTAGACAATTGTCTTATCATCTTAAAAAGGCTCAGCGCTTCGGACAAGTAAAAAATTTTGAATCAGCCCAAAGCCCTTACCTTGATAACATTTGGGAAGGATCAATTGGCTGGAGTTCCGCAGGTTGCGTTTTGATAATTTTTTGAACCGGCATCGCAGATCCTTCTGGATTTCTAGGTACTGTGCCTGCAGCCACAAAGAGGTTAACCAATTGCATCCTTGCTCCCATTTCGGCCTGAAATAGGTTGAGTCTGGCTGTTTGATAGGTATTTAAAGCAACAAGAACATCCAGCAAAGCGGCTACTCCTCTTTGAAAATCATCTCTTTGGGCAGCGTAATAAAGGGCTCCCACCTCTGTTTCCTCCCTCAATTGTACCACTTGACTGATCGCAGCATTAAAGAGAGCAAAGGAAATACGCACATTTTCATCCGCTTGCCTTTTCAAATCTTCCAATTGAAGTTGCACTTGATGCACAAGGGCTTCTTGCTGCCTGATCGTTGAGGTATATAGACCACCATTGAAGATGGGCATCGAAGTGATCACGTTGACATTCCAGACGTTTGGGACAGGTGGGTCATGAGTCAAAAGATAAAACCCATTAACAGAGATGGTGGGACCAAGCATACCTCTGGCAACAGCCAATCCAGCTTTCTGAGCGCGCAACAGTTGGACTTGAGCCAATACATCGGGCCTAGAACCAACCTGGGCAAGATACTCTTCTAGGTTCTTTGTCGAAGGCAGGCTTTGGGTGTCTTTTATGTTTATTTTTTCAGGTGGAATCCCCAAATAATAGGTAAGAAGAGCCAGAAACTGATTGTAGAAGCCTTTGTAATTTTCCCTTTGAGCTACGGTTGCCGCTAAATTCGTTTGTGTTTGGAACACATCGGCTGGCCTCGATCTTCCAATTTTTTGCCTATACTCTAATTCATTGACAAGTGCCTGCAGAATATCGATCTGATCGTTCAATATGGCGATACTCCCTTCGTACATCAACGCGCTATAAAAAGCTGAAGCCAGATTCGCGTAGAGAAGTTGATAATCCCTTTCCATATGATAAGCGGAGTAAGCGGCAGTCGCCCGAGCCGCATTCAGCCGGTTGACATTCTGAAAACTATTGAAAATAGTCCATGTACCACTGAGGGAATTTAAGGAAAAGTAAGTACTTGGTGCGACTCCAAAGGCTATGCCCCCTAAGGTTGGGGCAAAGCCAACGCTGTTTTGAAAACTTTGTTCATTTAAGAAAGAGACTTGAGGATAAAATTGAGCAAGCGTTTGAGATACAACGGCTTGCTGAGCAATCATGCCCTGATAGTCTATCTTTAGCTGATTCCACCTTGCGGCTGCAAGTTGGAAACATTGAAAGAGGTCTAGTGCTGTTTTATCGGATTGTTTGTGGGCAATTGGAGAAACAGCTTTCAGCAATTCCTCAAGAGGAGGGGTATAGGAAGGAGCAATTCTACCAGGAACAGGTTGACTAATAGGAGGTAGTGCTCTTGGCGGTGGTTTGCCTTCTTCCACTGCAGGAACTTGCGCTTCCACAGTCGGTAGTCTTTCTTCAGCGAATGATTGGATAAGCGGACTGAGGAAGAACCAAAGGACAATTATTACTACCATGACCATTGCCCTTTTTATAACAAAGAAAACTAAACTTTATCCAAAAATTTTGTTTTTTTTTCCCTTTTTTTATCTCCGTTTTTCTAAAAATTCAATTAAATAGAGAAGTACCGTTTTTTTTCTTTTTAAAACATAATTTTACTATCAAAACCCGACTGATGCGATTTAATGCAGACGGAAGAAAAAATAAAGAGCCTTAGCGAACTTTCTGAAAGAATAGGACAAATAGAAAGTTTAAGTGGGAGTATTCGCTGCCAACTAGTATCTACAAAAGAATCTACTACCCGAAACGGATCTTTTTTCCTAGATATTGAAATTGCAGACCATTCAGGAAACAAAAAAATTAAAATATGGCAGGAATCAAAAGCCTATGCTTCTTTTTTAACACTGCCAAAGAACGCCTTTGTCGAATTTTCAGCGACTTTTCGCAATAGCTCCTATGGTTTGCAAGCGATCGTCCATACTCTGAGGGTTTTAAACCAAGAAGAAATACAAGAACTTCTTGAACCAAACCGCAATGCTGAAATTCAAGCGGATTGGGAACTGCTTCAAAAAAAAATAGGCTCCATAGCAGATCCTCGCCTTAATCGCTTATGTTCCCAATTCCTAATCGACTATGGAGAAAGATTCAAAAGGGCGGCGGCTGCTAGAGAATACCATCATAATTTCCGTGGTGGCTTGCTCAGACATGTATGCCAAATGATCCAAGCTGCCGAAGGGTTGATGGCAGCTTATCCTGTGTACAACTGGGACCTTATCAAAGCGGGGATCCTTTTCCATGATTGTGGAAAACTCTGGGAAAACGATTTCCAAGAACAGGGGTTTGTCATGAAAAGAAGCAAAACAGCCGAACTCATTGGCCACATCCCAATAGGGGTAGAAATTGTCAACTCCTTGTGGAGAAGCCTGCAACATAGCGAGGAATTTCACAAAGCCTTGATTCCCCCTTCAGATCTAGTCCGAGTCCATCTCCTTCACTTAATCGTTTCCCATCACGGTCTTAGAGAATATGGCTCTCCTGTGACCCCAAGGACGCCAGAGGCTTGGATTCTTCATATCCTCGATAATCTGGATGCAAAATTAGAGATGTTTCGTTGCGCCTATGAAGAGGGGAAAGAAGTTGTACCTGGCATCTTTGAAAGAAGGCCTCCTCTAGAAGGCTATCCTATTGCTCCCTTAAGCAAGTATACATCCACCCCAAAGCCTTCGACTGAGGAGACCGCTCCAGAAAACCTTATGGACTAATGGAGGCTTCTAGCTTTTTAAGTCGTTCTGGAAAAAGCCTGGAAAGGACTTCTTTATACCGCTTTTGTGTTTCTCTTATGATTTCTTGACTGAGATGTGGTGGGGGTGGCTGCTTGTTCCATTTCAATTGTTCAAGATACTTGCGTATGATCTGCTTATCGTAATGGGCAGAATTTCCTTTGTGTTTTTCATAATCTTCGACCAACCAAAACCGAGAACTGTCTGGTGTAAGCATTTCATCAATTAAATAGAGTTTTTCGTCTCTTCTGCCGAACTCAAATTTTGTATCCACAAGAATCAAGCCTTTTTGATAGGCATATTTTTTCCCAAAAAGATAGAGATCTAGGGTCATATTTTTTAAAAGCTCGTAATCATCCCCGAGGATTTTCTTGGCTGATTCTATATCAAGCGCCTCATCATGCCCTTCTTTAGCCTTTGTTGTAGGACTGAATAAAGGCTCAGGTAATGGACTGCCAAAAGTCAAATGAGGGGGTAGTCGGTAGCCGCCTACTGTCCCTTTTTCAAGATATTCTTTCCAACCGCTACCCACTAGATAACCCCTGGCGATAAATTCCATCGGTATTGGATCGCAAGGAAGCATTCGCATCAGCCTACCTTTCCATTCTGGCAGATTCACTTCATGGGGAAGTTCCTCAGTTAATAGCGCATTGGGAAAAAGCAAGGAGGTTTTTTCTAACCAACCCAAGGCTATTTGATTAATAATAATACCCTTTGTTGGAATGACTTCCGGTAGAATGCAATCAAAGGCAGATACTCTATCAGTGGTCACCATCCAAAGTTCTTCTTTCCAAGCATAAAGATCTCTTACTTTTCCGCTTCTTATTTTTCGAAGACCGAATCGTTCCAAATCTTGCTTCGCTTCCATCTTTTTATTTAAATCCTTTTATTCTTTAAGCTATAATACTTTTTAAAGAATGTAATTTTCTTTCTTTTCAGACAGCTTAAAATTAAACTTTTGCCCTGACATTTAGCTGTGACAACATCAGCTCCTTCTGAATCTCAACTATTTTCTCAAAGAATAAAAATTCATTCCAAATTTTTTTACGACAAAGGGAAAAAGTTTTACATCCAAGGAGTTAATTATGGCCCTTTCCGACCAAGGGATTCGACAAATTCATATTTTCCTCTTGCAGAAGAAGTCAGAACGGATTTTCTACTCATGCAGAAAGCAGGGATAAATACGGTTAGGACCTATCATTTTCCTCCTTGCTGGTTGTTAGATCTAGCAGAAGAATACGGGCTAAAAATTTTAGTTTCTATTCCTTGGACAGAAAGATACCTCTACTTTTCCGATCCCCACTCATTCAATGCTTTTAAACAATGGATAAAACAGAAAGTAAAAGAGTATGTGGGCCATCGAGCCCTATTAGGTTATTTTGTCGACAACGAACTGCCCCCAGACTGCATTCGTTTTTACGGAAGAAAAAAAATTGAAAAACTCATTTCCGATTTGCTTCTCCTTATTAAAGATACTGATGGGGAAGCTCTTGTCAGCTATGCCAATTTCCCCCCAACGGAATACTTCCAACCATATCCCGTAGATTTTTATAGTTTCAATGTTTATTTGCACAACCCCAAAGACTTGGAAGCCTATTTGTACAAACTGCAAAATCTAGCAGGAGAAAAACCACTCCTTCTAAGTGAGTTTGGCATGGATTCCTTGAGGCACGGACAGGACGATCAAGCATGGCTACTTGGAGAACATATTCGGATTGTTTTCCAAACAGGACTAGCTGGAACGATCATATTCAGCTGGACAGATGAATGGTTTACTGGAGGGATGGAAATAGAAGATTGGGCTTTTGGATTGGTAACCAAAAATAGAGAACCCAAAAAAAGTTATTGGATTATTAGCAAACTTTTCCAAGGACACCCCCTTCCCCTTTACCAAAGATTTCCTTTGGAACGCACTCCGAAAGTCTCTGTGATCGTTTGCAGTTACAATGGAGCCAATACTCTTTCTGATTGTCTTTCCTCATTGAGGGCCATTCAATATCCAGATTATGAAATTATAGTGGTCGACGATGGTTCAACGGATCATACCCAGGAGATACTCAAAAAATTTCCTGAAGTTATTTCTATTCATCAAGCAAACAAAGGGTTAGGAGTCGCCAGAAACGAAGGTATTAAAAGAGCTTCTGGAGAAATTGTTGTTTTTACAGATTCAGACTGTATGGCCGATCCCGATTGGCTATACTTTCTCGTCAAGACCCTGCTTGATAAACAATACGTGGCCTGTGGAGGACCTAACTATTCTCCTATCCCCAAAGGTCTTATCCAGGCAATTATATCCCTAGCACCTGGCTCCCCCAGTCATGTACTGCTGACTGATAGCTCTGCAGAACATATTCCTGGCTGTAATATGGCCTTTTGGAAATGGATATTTGAGAAAGTAGGCTATTTTGATCCTACTTTTCGGAAAGCTGGAGACGATGTGGATATTTGTTGGAGAATATTATTTAATGGATACCAAATCGGATTTAATCCTTCGGCAATCGTTTGGCATTATAGAAGATTTACGATCAAAGAATATCTCAAACAGCAAATAGGTTATGGGGAAGCCGAAGCGCTCCTTCGTTTTAAACATCCCCATTCCTTTGGAGCGTTGGGCAGTGCAATCTGGAAGGGGCAAATATATGAACAAAATTTTAATCTTTTCTCTTTGAGAAAATCTTCCATCTATCAAGGTGTTTTTGGAACCGGATTGTTTCAATTTTTATACCCTGGAAAAGAAAATTATTGGGCTACTCTCACAAGAAGTTTCGAGTATGTGATGGCTGCTTCTTTTCTTTCTCTGCTCCTTTTTACTATTGAAAGAACTAGACTATGGTTCTTTCTTCCTTTCCTTCCTCCTCTTTCGTCAGCCTTAAGCTATATTGCCCAACTGAAAGCTGATCCCAAAAAATTGAGATTTACTTCTAAACTTCTCCTTTTTTTCCTCGTCGTTATCCAACCCATTGTTAGGGGCCTTACAAGACATAAGCACTGGTTTTTTTCTCGGAAGCTGCCATTAGCTTTTCCAGGGAACAGTACCAATCTGATCCCTGCAATATTCACAATACAAACGCCTCTTATCCTCTCTTATTGGTCCAAAACAGGCCAAGATAGAATTAGCCTTTTAAAAAAGATTGTTGAAAAACTCGATGAAAAAGCTTGCCGTTATGCCTTAGACTCTGGTTGGGACAGTTGGGATATTTTTCTCTATGCAGACACCTTCTGGGACTGCCCCCTGCTTAGTCTTACTGAAATCTATCCTCAAAATGAGAGGATTATAAAAATAAAATTGGATGCTAAACCAACAACCCTCCACAAATTAATCTTAATTATTATGCTTCTAGCTACATGTTTTCTATGGATTGGAGTAGGACAGACTTCGCTCTTGGCTACACTACCTCTGCTAGCCCTTCTTTCTTTTTACTTGAGAATCAAACAAAGAAGGATGTTCATTAAACTAATGGCTTTCATCGATCAAGCTGCCAAAGAAGCCCTTTTGACAAAAATCTAATGAAGAATGCAACCCACCCAACAACGCATCGACTCAAGAAGCTTTCTTTTATACCTGCTCTTTTTGATTCCTTTGCCATTTATAAGCGTACGTTGCCTTATTATCAACCTTTCTTTCCCAAACTCCTTCTCTGCGCATTTTTGATTATTCTTTCTGTGGGGCTAAATATCCTAAGACCTTGGCCAGTGAAATGGCTCATTGACGATGTGCTGCTAAAAACCATCAATCACCTCCCCCATGGTTATAGTCAGAATCTTATGACCACAGCTTTTATTGGCTGTGCAACCTTATTTCTGATCTATTTGATCCATAGCCAATTAACCCTTCTAATCAATTCTTTACTCTATCGCATAGGGCTATCAGCACTTCTGAAATTAAGAACTGATACTTTCTCCTTCCTTCAATATCTTCCATTACGTTTCCATGAATCAACCAAAAGTGGAGACATAGTTTATCGAATTGCCTATGATAGCCAATCAATACTGACCATGTTGATTAGGGGATTTAGCACTATCTTTAGTTCTTCCCTCCTGCTCATTGGCACCTTAGTGGTGATGCTGAAGCTTAATCTATATCTAGCCACAACCGCCCTGGGAATTGCTCCTTTGTTATGGGCAATTATCTCAGCCAATACCGCTAACATCAGGAAAAAAAGTACCCGAGTCCAAGAACAGGAAAGCAATCTTTTGGCAGAGACCTCAGAAAGAATTTCTTCAATGCGGTTGATTCAAGCTTTCTCTAAAGAAGAAGAATCGATAGCATCTTTTGAAAAAGCAGCTTGGAACAGTCTGAACGCCAACTTTGAATACCTGCAGACTAGTAATCTCTCTTCCCTTCTTATAACAATGACCACAGCCTTCGGAACAGCCCTGATACTTTTCATAGGGACGAATGAAGTCTGGAAAGGAAGATTATCTATTGGGCAATTATGGATTTTTCTAAGTTATCTGGCTTCCTTATATCAACCGATGGAACAGCTCAGTTACACGTCTTGGGCTTTGGAAAGTGCCACAAGTAGTATGAAAAGAATTTTCGAGCTCTTTGAGATTCCTAATGAAGTTTCAGAGCCTTCTAATGGAATCGTTTTGAAGGCTCCACAAGGTAAAATAGAATTTAGAAACGTCTCTTTCGGGTATCACCCAGGAAAGCCTGTTCTCAAAAATATAAGTTTCACTATCAATCCCGGAGAACGCGTTGCTATTGTAGGTCCCACAGGATCCGGAAAAACAACCATTCTTTCCTTACTCTGTAGGTTTTATGATCCAATCGAAGGTGCTATCACTATCGACGGCATCGACCTACGAAGCATCACCAAAAAATCATTACGCCAACATATTTCTCTCGTCTTACAAGATACTATTCTATTCAATACGACCGTCGAAAAAAATATCAAATTCGGGAAAGAGGGAGCCAGTCACGATGAAATCATCGAAGCAGCAAAAGAAGCTTCCGTCGATTCGTTTATTAGCCAACTGCCTAAAGGATATGATACGATTGTAGGAGAAAAAGGGGCACTTCTCAGCGGGGGACAAAGACAACGAATAGGTTTAGCCAGAGCTTTCTTAAGAAATTCTCCAATCCTTCTTTTGGACGAACCAACCAGCTCCTTAGATTTAAAAACGGAACTAGAACTGATGTCTTCCTTACTGCACCTGATGAAGAATAAGACTACCCTTTTCGTTACCCATAGGCTCCACATCATCCATTCTTGGGAACGTATTCTTGTGATAGTAGATGGGAAAATCTGCGAAGAAGGAAGCGGTAAAGAACTATTAGACAAAAAAGGGGTCTTCTATCACCTATGGAAAGCAGGCAATTTTTTCTCACCTTCTACTGAACCTCTTTGACTATTTCCCCTAAAGCCTCAAAACTATAACCAGGTAATAAGGCTAAATCATTTTTAAGATCCCCAGATTTGAGAAAATCCAGAAATTTTTCTACCGCAGGCTGCAAAATTAAATCATGAGGGATAGCTAACCAAAACTCCATCTCATAAAGCGGAACAAAATCCAAGGAAGTGATCTCCGCACAAGCCCTCGAACTTAATCCAACATCGGCAAATCCATACCCAACAGCCTTGGCAACATCCAAAGCAGTAGGTAGCTCGATGCGATATCCGTTAATTTGATCTGGTTGGATCTCTGCCTTGTTTAGCAAGCTATCAAGCAATATTCGGGTTCCAGAGCCATCTTCTCTATTGACAAACCGGACATTTTTTCGGAGGAGATCTTCTATTTGTCGTATTCTCAATGGATTGCCAGGTTTCACCACGAACCCTTCTTCCCATTTACTAAAAGCGAAAATCAAGCCTCCTGTTTTGGCCAATGCTTCGGTACCACTTGCGATATTGTTTTTTGGATGCTCTTTCGGAAAATGGAAACCACCAACATGAGCAAATCCCAACTGTAGAGAACTTAGGGCTTTAAGACTTGGTTGTCTGAACCACCATAGCTTAAAGTCAGAATACCTAGCAAGACGATTAGAGAGCATTCCAAGAGCAGGATCACACCCAACCAAAAAAATTTGTTTTTCTATTTCTGAATAGGGGCAAAGAAGCCTGAGTTGTCGACAATTCCCTTCAGAACGTACTCGAAAAGCATTCGCTTCAACATACCCAAGATTTAAGTCTAGACTGGTAGAAGGCCATGCAATCTTCTTTCCTCTCACCTCTCCCACAACCAATCTTTCTGGGCTTTTTTCAGTGTGTGTATTTTGCTGATCCATCCCAACAATACAATCGACATCTACAAAATCCGGGCTATAAGGAAAAAGAAACTCGACACTTTTTCCTAAAACCCGAGCCAACCTAAGAGCAACGGCCGTATTAGGTACATAGCGCCCACTTTCCATCGCATGAATGGTTTGGCGACTTACCCCAATTTTGGAAGCAAGTTCCTTTTGGGATAGGCCTTTGCCAATCCTTGTCAACCGAAGAGGATTATTTATGAGAGAATCTTTTAAAGCCATCTTTCTATGCATGCCCAGCAGTCAGTTTTCAAATTTTAATAGAGATCCCTTTTCTTAAAAAAGCAGGCAGATCCAAATTAACGCCTTTATGGATCGTTTTATAGCCTTTGGTAAAAATACCAGTAGAAATACTCTCTTTTTGAAGGCCATCGGCAGGTTGTGTAGAGCTTTTATCATCCGCAAGGTCGGCATCGATCCTTTCGAGTTGTTTGTCTACCTCTCTTTCAATAAACTTTTCTCCAGCCGCATTACCAATAAGAACAAACCCCTCCTCTCCAGCACCCATATCTTCTCGAATAATACTCATATAGAAACGGTCGAACAAGCTTTCTTCGGCCTGAAAAAGGCTTCGTAGGTCTTCCTCAGCTTTCGGAGGAGAAAGAAAAAAACAAACCCAGGCCACCTTCCTATTCTGTTCTGAAGCGGCATCCTTAGCTGGCTGCAAATAAGGTTGTATCGTATCTGGTAGTTTCTCTACCCCTCGTAAGGAAAAACTATAAAAGTCTTCGACAAAGAGAAGGGAAGGGAAATTGATGCTATCAAAAGGAGCTTCTTCTGTAGCCGCTTGGGTTAAGTGGTACCAACAGGAAATGATAGAGCTTACTTTTTTATTGAGATTTCTATACACCCGAAGGGGATCATCTGCTGGACCAAAAACTCCCTTTGCTTTTTCGTTAGAGAAAAAAATGAACTGATGAGGAAACTCTAAAAGTTCTTGCACGGTTTTTCTTGCTGTGTCTCGACGCAAAAAGGCCTCAGAATGAAACGGAAGAAAAGCTATAGCACTGAGAGTCTTGACTCTTTCGCTGGCTTTTCTAGAAAAGAATCGGAGCCCTGCGCTGCCCATTGCTCCTCCAAGCCCAGATAAAACTAATAAATGCTCACAGTCCTCCAACATCTGTTCAATTCTCGGTTCTTCTTCCTCGAAAATCTTCGATGCCAATTCCAAATCCCCACATGATCCTAACCCCTTTGTCGCCTCTTTGCCAAGTAGTATTCTTCTTTCTGCAAGGCTTGCTTCTACACTGGAAAAATCAGCATCCAAGGCATAAAAGTGGCCACGAGGCTCTTCCGCCAAGATCCATTCGTCCAGTAAATTAATCCCCGCTCCTCCTATCCCAACAACGACATTTTTCGTCAAAAGAACCCTTCCTTTTGTTGTGTAAATGAAAGTGTTATTAATTTAAAAATTTGATATTTCCTAAAAATCGCAAGAGTGAAGAACGCATTTTTCCAAGCGGTCCTTCCTTTAGACTCTCCATTTCGAATATCCGTCCATATCTGAGTAAGCCTAAAACGGTATACAGATCCGGTCTATTGAGATAGGATTGATCCCCTTCAAAAGGCAGCGGTTCGGCTAATTTCACAGGATAGCCAAAGATTTTTTGAGCTAGCTCTTCTACTCCATCGATCTTGCTTCCGCCGCCAGTCAAGTAGATGGTCCCTGTAAAATGAGGCCAAAATGATTGCATTTCGAGATCCTCTTTGATAATCTCAAAAATTTCTTCTTGCCGGGCTCTCATAATTTTTACAATGGCATTATAAGGCACCAATCTTTCTTCGGGAAGGGGATGATTGCTTGTTGTCAGTCTCTTTTTTATGGATTCCGAGCCTAACTTAAAAGAACCAAAATGTTTCTTTATTTCTTCTGCTTGAGGAAATGGAATTCTTAAGGCTAGAGCTAAATCATTGGTTAAATGATCTTGCCCTACCCCGATCACTCCAGAGTGAACGATAATGCCTCCGTGATACACGATATAGTCGGTTAGCCCTGCTCCTAGGTCAATAACAATTGCTCCATGCATTTTCTGACTCCGTGTGAGCACCGCTTGAGCTGTTGCAAAGATACTCAGACAGTAATTGCGAATATCAATAGAAAGCTCTTTTACGCACCGGACAGTCGTTTGAAGCCTCGTAGCAATGCCTGAAATGAGATGATACTCCGCTGTCAACTTCTTTGAAAAAAGACCAATAGGATTTTCCGTCAGTGTGCCATCGTCTAAAGAATAGGTTTTCAATAGGTCATGTAGAAGGATTTGTCCCGTCGGCAAGGCCTGCTGTCTGACCAGAGACCTAAGTTCCATTAAGTGCTTTTGGTCGATGCGATCTCCTTCTTCTCCAAGGCTGATAACCACTTTAGAATTGAAAGATCGGATATGGGCTCCACTAATGGCCAGATAGACTTCTTCGATCGCTACATTGGTTTTTGCTTCAGCTTCTACTATAGCATCATGTACCGATTTTTGAGCTAGCTCAAAATCGACGATTTCCCCCTTTCTAACATTGAGCGAAGGGCTCTCCGCAATCCCCAATAAGTAGAGCTCGCCCTCTTCCCTTAGTTCAGCCACCGAACAAGCTATTTTGCTTGTCCCTATTTCAAGCCCAACAAGAATTGGCCATTCTTTCTTCCAAAACATTATCGTTTCCCAAAATTCAAACTTTATTCATTACTGAAAGATTACTGGTACATTTTGCTCTGGAGTTAGATCGACCATGGAGATTTTACGGCCATGGCTCTGAGAAAAAGAATAAATTTTTTGCAGCCTTTGTACCTGTTCATTCAAATGATCGATCCGGAAGGTAAGCCGGACTCCATCTCTTGTAAGGAGACCAATAGAAAGTGGCCTTGACACATCGATAGTTTGAGGATCAAAGGCGAAGTGTAAAGAAGAATTTTCTAATATATGAAGCAAATTAAGGGCAGCAGAAACCTCCGGTTCTTCTATTCTTTTTTTCCCTTCAATCAATTTCAAAGGAACCCCCACCATTTCTGGCAAAGAAAGAAGATCCTCCCTGTTTTCTGTTACAAATGGATAGCCTTTTTCATCAAGACAATACTTCCTATTCTCTTTGGATTTCACTGCCAATCTCACAACAGGTTTTCTTTCCCAAATCCTTATTAGGATGCGATCGGGAAGTTCCCTCCGGACAAGGGCTTTATCTACTTCTTGAATGGAAGAAACTTTCGAATAGATATCCTTCAACGACAGGTTAAAGATATTATCTCCAACATGCACATTTGAAGCACGGAGAACCTCGTCTTTTGTGAGGCGTCCGCTCCCGATAAGCTCAACGTTGATGTGTTTAAGCTGATAGCCGTAACGCGCTAATAGATTGTTTTTAAAATAATTCCAGCTTTTAAATCCTCCGAAAGTCACAATCACAAACATTCCGATATATAACAACGATTTTAATAAAAGAGAAAATTTGATCCCTTTTTTAGGCACTCTTTCTTTGCCTTCGACGTGCAAAAGCTCCATTGGAGCTTTCTTGAGTCGATTCTTTTTTCTCTTTCTTGGCCTGTTCTTTACCTTCATATCATGCTCCTTGGAAAGATTTGGACTCTACCGCTTTTTAGATCCTGACACCAAAAGACTCTCTGGCGCGCCATTTGAAGAAAGAAAGTTCTACAATCTTTTCACAAAGTTCTGCAAAATTCAGCCCAGCTGCTTTTGCAGCCATTGGGAACAGACTGGTTTCAGTCATTCCAGGGATTGTATTTATTTCTAAAACCCAAGGAACCCCGTTTTCTGACAAAATGATATCGACTCTTCCGTAAATTGAGCAGCCTAGGACATGAAAAGCATCCAGAGCTGTTTTCTGGACCGCCTCCACTTGACTCTTAGTCAACAAAGCTGGACAAATGTATTCTGAAGCTCCCTTCGTATACTTATTTTGGTAGTCATAAAACCCCTTTTTGGGTTTAATTTCCACAATAGGAAGTGCTTTGTTATCTAAAATTGCCACTGTCAATTCTCTTCCCTTGATAAGCGTTTCCGCTATCACGACGTGATCAAATTGTTTTGATTTTCTAACCGCTTCTTCAAAATCCTCCATAGTATAGACAAACTCTACCCCAATGCTTGAACCCTGCCTTGATGGTTTGATGACGTAGGGAGGACCAAAAGGGAGTTTTTTTTCTTCACCCACAACAAAAAAAGGAGGCGTAGGAATACCTCCTTGGACAAATAGTTTCTTACTCCAAACCTTATCAAAAGCCTTTTCACTAGAAGCCGCATCACTACCTGTAAAAGGAATGCCTCGACGCATTAAGAGTCTTTGTATTTGTCCGTCTTCTCCAAATGTCCCATGAATACACAAAAAGCAGATTTCCGTTGATTCAGGCAGTTCGAACTTTTCATTGATTACGTCGACTGCTGTCAGCTCATAGCCCAGAGCACAAAGCGCACTTTCAACTGCCGAAGCTGTCTTCAGAGAAATCTGTCTTTCTGCGGAGGGACCTCCTTTCAAAACAGTTATATGTTTAGGCAATCCTGGCTTCATTGTTCTTCTCCCAAAATGACGACTTCTGTTTCTAGCACGATGCCTCTTTTTTCAAAAGCCTCCCTTTGAATCAAGCTAATTAGCTCTAATATGTCTTTTGCCGTTGCCCCTCCCTCATTGATAATGAAATTCCCATGTTCTTCCGAAACCCTTGCTCTACCTACTGCCTTGTTTTTTAAACCTAGTTCGTCAATTAATTTTCCAGCTGGAATGCTTTTTGGATTTTTAAAAATACAGCCTGCACTAGAACCCGCAGGTTGGCTTTCTACCCGTTTCATTGAAAATTCTTTTAATTCCTTTGCGATAGTCTCGCTATCCATTGGCTTAGCCATAAGTTGAGCTGAAAGAGCAATGTGATTCTCAAAAAAAGGGACTTTTCGATAAAAAACTTCCAGTTCTTGCCGATCAATCTCTCCAATATTCCCTTCCATATCCATAAAGCGGACTCTTTTGACCACATCCATAGTCGATCCCCCCATAGCTCCGGCATTCATTCTTAAGGCGCCTCCCAAACTACCAGGTATGCCTTCCATAAAGGAAAGGCCTCCAAGTCCATGCTTTTTAGCTTCATAGACTATAGTCCGCAATTTGGCCCCACATCCGGCAAATATCGAATGACCTTCAAAACGTATATCACAGAAATTTGGGTGAGCTAAATGGATGCAGAGGCCTTTGATGCCACCATCACGAACAAGAAGGTTCGTTCCCTTGCCGATCCACACCACAGGCAAAGCCTGTTCTTTGGCAAATCGCAAAAGCAAGGCAAGATCAGCCTCGGTTGCTGGCTCTGCCCAAATTTCAGCAGGCCCTCCAACCCTCAAGGTCGTATGCCTACTTAACGGTTCATTCATCAAAAGCTTTGCATCAGCCGACAATTTACTTTTAAGGTAATCAATCATACGCAGATACTCTGTTAATTTTTCCGCTGTTTTATAAATATCCCCTGCCCCCATGGTTACGATGGTGTCCCCAGGTTGCAAGATGGAGATTGTTTTATGGATCAGTCTCGTTTCATCAGGCTCAAAGAAAACTGCTGGATGCCCTTGTTCTTTAATGGCTTTAGCTAACGCAGCTCCATCTATCCCATTAGAAGTCTCTCCAGCTGAGAAGATCTCCGTTACCACAACGACATCGGCTTGAGAAAAAGATTGTGAAAAAAGATTTTGCATCTTTTTCACTCGGCTATATCTATGAGGTTGGAATAGCGCAACCGTTCTTCTGCCACGTCCTTTTGCCGAACTCAACGTCGTTTTGATCTCTGTCGGATGATGGGCATAATCATCGATGAGTTCAAAATAGTTGCCTTTAAATTTTAATTCAAACCTTCTTCGAATCCCTGAAAAGTTCCCAAGGGCACGAGCGGCTCTCAAAGGCGAAACTCCAAGGGTCGTTGTCAGCGATAAAGCAGCAAGGGCATTTTGCACGTTTTGAATACCCGGAATCGATAAAGAAAGTTCACAGAGCCATTCCTCCCCTTTATAGAAATGATATCCTGATGTACTTGTTGCAGCCTTCATCCAAAATGCCGCTGCTCTTTCTCTTAAACTATAATTGATGGCTCCTTGTTTTTTCCACTCTGCGATGAGTTGACAATGAGGGTCATCCTGATTATAGACAACTGTATCGGTGGTTTTGGCAACCATTTCTCTAAAAGTCAACACGATAGAATGAATATCTGCATAATAATTGAGATGCTCTTCCTCGATATTTAAAACTACCAGAGCATGCGGAGAAAAATACAAAAAGCTGCCATCGCTTTCATCCCCTTCAATGACCATATATTCTCCAGGACTCCACCGCGCACTCTCTCTAAGAGAAATCGTTTCAGCTCCCAAATAAAAGGAAGGATTTAGCCCACATTCCTGGAGGATCCAGGCAATCATGGCAGAGGTCGTACTTTTTCCATGCATCCCACTAACGAGAATGACTTTTTTTTCAGCGGCCAAAAGAGAAAGCAAAAAGGCTCTTTTGACAAGTGGTATGCCAAATTTTCGGCAAGCCTCCAATTCAGGGTTGACTAAAGGTATTGCCGATGAATAACACACTAGATCAGCAGCTAATACCTGAGATTGGTCATGAGTTGGATAAAACTCCAATCCATGGGCTATTAGTTTTTGTGCTTTTTCAGTCGGTTCGTGGTCCGAACCACTGACTTTGTAGCCTCTTGCAAGTAACAGTAGAGCCAGCGGGGCCATCCCACTGCCACAAACTCCTAATAAATGAATCTTCGAGCGGTCATTCTTGAGGATGTTTTGAACTAATTCTCTTTCTTTAGCAGACATCGTTCGATTATCTCCACTATTTTATCAGTTGCATCAGCCTTGAAGAGAGCATGAGCAGCTGCCCCCATCTCCTTGGCAAGTTGGCCGTTGTTAAGGATTAAGTCTATGGACTCTTTTAAAGACTGCGGCGTCGTTTTCGATTCTTCAAATACAAAAGCCGCTTTTTCTTTTGCCAAAACTCTCGCATTTTTGGTTTGATGATCATGCGCCGCATAGGGATAAGGAATAAGGATGCTTGGTAGACCAAAGGCGCAGATCTCTGTTAAAGTCATTGCTCCAGCTCTACTAATCACCAAATCGGCTAAACTATAATAAAGATTCATCCTATGCGAAAAGGGCTCCACCACAACTCGATACCCGTAGGAGCTGTAAGCTTTCAAACAGTCTTCATAGTCGTTTGGCCCAGTCAAATGTATAAATTGAATAGTTTCTTTTTGCTCAATCCATAGCGGTAATAATTGAAGCATCAGTCGATTAATGCCACTAGCCCCTTGACTGCCTCCAAAAACAAATAAGGTTTTGCGGCTTGGTTCAAGCCCCGTTCTTTGGCAAGCTTCATTCCTGGGAAGCCGGCTGAGTTCCTTGCGAATCGGTATGCCTGTGAATATTTTTTTATCTGGAGACAGGGAAACCTCGCACTCTTCCATCCCTAAGAGCAAGAAATCCGCACGGTTTGAGAAAAGCCGCGTCACAAGGCCTGGAACAGCATTGGCCTCATGGATAAGCATTGGCAACTTTCGATTCGCTCCCATAAAAAGGGGCAACGCACTGATAAAACCACCAAAAGCCAAAATCAAATCAGGTTTAAAAGACAAAAAGATCGACCGACACTTTTTATATCCATCAAAAAGTTTTATAGAAAAAGAGATAATTTTACTTGAAAACAACCCTGGCCATCCTGCCACAGGGAGTGAGTCCCAAGCAATATTTTTTTTGTTTTTTATCGCTTCCCTATCGACTGGTTTGTCTGAGAGGATAAGTAGAGGATGATGACCCTTTTCGATTAGCTTTTCGGCAACGGCAATGCCTGGAAATAGATGACCTCCTGTTCCTCCACAAGGAATGAGAATATGGAACGGTTTCATAATCCTTAGAGACTGATAGAGCGCTGCGCCCCTTTCTCTTCTATTTTGATGCGAAATTCTGGAGGCCTTTGTCGATGAATGTTCAATAGCACACCTACGGACATAAGGCAAAAAACAAGATTCGATCCTCCATAACTAATGAAGGGCAAAGGAAAGCCTTTATTCGGAAGCAAGCCAGTTACGACGCCTAAATTTGCTAGTGTCTGCATGCCTATCAAGGAGGTAAGGCTTGTACCAATCATCAACCCCTCTTTATCCGGAGCAAAAAGAGAAATCCATCCAGCGGTTAAAATAAAACTTAGATAAAGCCCAACGATAAGCAGGGTTGCCCAAAGACCCAGTTCTTCACCAATAATAGGAAAAATAAAATCGGTAGTCGACTCTGGCAAATAAAACATCTTCTGACGACTATTTCCTAATCCAAGTCCACTGATCCCCCAGAACCTAAAGCGATCAAGGACTGCCAAACCTGATAAGACTTCCCTTCTTTATCTTGATCCATCGCCAAAAAAGCCAAAAGTCTAGATCTTCTTTCTGGCATTAACAAAGCAATGACAAGCACGATAAGGATACCCGAGCCTAAGATAGGAAGGATCCATTTCAAGGAAATACCCCCAAGTATAAAAAAAGGACAAAAACCATAAAGTAGAGAAGACTCGATCCAAGGTCTCCAGAAACTATTAAAAGACTAACAAAAAGTCCCACCGTCACAAAAGCCGTAAAAAAGGGAGACATAAAAAAAGGGCCTGTCTTTTTGGCATTCGACAGGATGTGAGCAAAAAAAAGGGAGATAAAAATTTTTGAAAATTCTGAAGGCTCTACATTGAATCCACCTATGGAAATCCATCGAGAAGAACCATGAACCTTATGGCCAATTCCAGGAACAAAACAGAGAATGAGAAGAAAAAAGCCAAGGATCAAAAGCCAAATGGACAGTTGTAGGAGTTTGTGATAATCGATCAGACTAAAAACCAAGCAGCTAAAGAGCCCAATAGCAATCCAAAGGAATTGGCGCAACATTAAACTAGAAATCTGACTTTCTTTTTCCAATACAAATTTCCCGGAAGCACTAAAGAGGGCTACAATGCCAATAGAGAGTAAAGTTAAAGCAATGGCGACTAGCAAATACCCAGAAAATTGATTGATTTTCTTTGTCTTTTGGTGAAACAGATCTAATTCTTGCATCGGAAAAACTAAAGTCTATTGTGGTGGTGGTGGTGCGTTTTGCAGAGAGCTGGAACCAGAGGATGGGGAAGAACTATCTTTTTCTTTTTCTTTTGGATTAGGAATGACCAATTCCTGTCCTATCTTTAACTTCGTAGGATCCTTGATCGCATTGGCATCCACGATGTCTTTTACAGAAAGATGAAACTTCCGCGCTATTTTCCAAAGGCTGTCTCCCTGTCGAACGGCATAGATCCTTTTGCCATCAGCTTCTTTAAGAAGCATAGATTCTTCAGCCATTTCCTCTTCTGCCATGGGAATCCTTATTTTTTGACCCGGGACAAGGGTATCGCCTAGAGAGGGATTATACTTTTTAAGTTCATATACACTGACTTTATAATGCCTAGCAATACTTAAAAGACTCTCTCCTTCCTTGACTATATGAACGGATATTTCCCTTGTAGGCGGCCTGACTTGTGGCTGCTGTGGGACTTGCAAATTTTGAGGTGCTGACTCCGGATTTTCCGATTGCATTTTTTGCTGGGAGGGAGGCTGAAAATTCAAATTCTGGGATCCTCCTGGATGTTGACTTAATACTCTTCCTTTGGAATGAAGCAAATAATAGACAGCCACCGAACCGATTACTAAAAGATGTATTCCCAGAACCAAAATCAAAACAGCAATGACCTTTAGGCCAAAAGAAGGCTTCGAAGCTTTGCTTTTTTTTCTTCCATATTTTCTAAAATTCCAACTCATTATATATCGACTTTCATCTAAAATCTTATCTAATTTTTAGACTTGATAAGGCAAGCAGTCCAAAAAGTAAACTGAGGATCCAAAACCTTACGGTCACAGCAGTTTCACTCCATCCTTTTAGTTCAAAATGATGGTGGAGAGGAGCCATCGCAAAAATCCTTTTACCCGTAAGTTTATAGGAAGCCACTTGTAAAATAACAGAAAGAGCTTCGATCACAAATATTCCCCCCGCTATGACAAGGAGGAGTTCTTGACCGATGATGATCGACACTACCCCTAGAGCACTACCTATAGCCAATGAGCCTGTATCCCCCATAAACACTGCTGCCGGATAGCAATTATACCATAGAAAACCCATACAAGCACCAATGAGCGCTGAACAAAAAATAGTCAATTCTCCGACTCCTTTGACATAAGGAATGAGAAGATAGCTGCTCATATCCGCTCTTCCAGATACATAAGAAAAGACGGCGTAGACAAACGCAACGCCAATAGAACAGCCCGCTGCTAGTCCATCTAGTCCATCTGTCAGATTAACCGCATTGGAGCTTCCCATAACGACCAGGATAAAAAAAGGAATGGCAAGCCATCCAATATCAATAGCGTTCAACTCCTTTAAAAAGGGAATGGTCAACCTTTGGGCATGCTTACATGTTTCCGGATCAGAAAAGAGAACCACTCCAACGATCGCTCCGACTAACCCTTGGGCAATCAGTTTGACTTTACCAGGAATACCATAATGTTTTTTTTGAACCACTTTCCTAAAATCATCCAAAAAACCAACTGCTCCCATAAAAAGCATACTCAGAAGGGTAAGCCAAAAAAACTTGTTTTGCGGTATAACCCAAAGCAGGCAGCTAAAGGTTACGGCAAACAATATGAGCAGCCCTCCCATCGTGGGCGTGCCCGACTTGGTCTCATGAAGAGCTGCAAGATCCCGGACCACTTCTTTACCTCGAATGGGCTGACCAGCCTTCAATCTTTTTAAAAGCCGAATCATTGGCTTGCCCAATAACCAAGAAAAAACCAAGGCAGTAATGGCCGCCCCCATAGCCCGAAAAGTGATGTACTTAAAGACGTTCAATATCCCAAGATGAGCAGAATAAAGATGAAGATAATAAAGCATGATTTTAAAGCTAAACAGAAAGAAGTTTTTCGACGATCCTGTCAAGTTTTAAAAATCTCGATCCTTTAATAAGCAGGGTGAGCTTACGGTTCAAAAGCTTTTGCAACTGAGAATAAGCTGCTTGCGGATCCTCTGTTCCCAAAACAGCATTGAGCGGAAAACCAACATCCTTAACTCCTTCCACCATATCTTCCCAATGGGGACCAATAAAAATAATAAAAGAAAGGGGCAAGCTCCCAGCAAACCTTCCAAGTTTATAATGGAGAGCTTTAGCATGCTCTCCTAACTCTCCCATGGAACCTAGCACAGCAATTTTCTCCGATTCAAAAGGAAATTCAATAAGCGTCCTTAAGGCGCTCATGGCCGACTGAAGATTAGCATTGTAACTATCATCAATGAGATACCCCATTCTGATGGGATGCACCGTAAGTCTACCAAGAGGAAAAACCGTTTTTTCAAGCCCAAAAGCAATTTCTTCCGAGGAAAGGGAGACCAAAAAACCAACAGCCGCAGCAAAGAGCGCATTTTTCGCCATCTCTCTGGAAACGGTCGCAAGAGAGACTTCAAAGCTTTCTCCATGACGAGAAATTCCACAGCGAATACCCTTTAGAGTTAACCAAATCTGATCCAACCAACACAGTGAATTTTCTTGGTTCCCTACCCAAATAACTTGTCCTGCACTACGAACGCTCAACCGTTTGGACCATTCATCATCCTCCATTAGAATCGAAAATCCTTTAGGAGAAACAAAAGTCAACAGATCCGTTTTTTCCCATCCAATCGCTTCCACAGAACCGAAATTACCCACATGCGCACTGCCAATGTTGGTGATAATGGCTATATCAGGGGCAACAATTCGACTCAGGGAAGCAATTTCTCCACGATGATTGGTTCCCAGTTCAAAGACCCCATATTCAGTTGTATGATCCATTTGCAATACAGAAAGAGGAAGTCCTATCTGATTATTTAGATTTCCAGAAGTAGAAACAGTTTTGTATTTTACGCGCAAGACACTCGAAATCATCTCCTTCGTGCTAGTCTTTCCATTACTACCCGTAATGGCAACGATCTTAGCTGGTAGTTTTTTTCTGTAAAAGAAGGCCAATTGCTGTAATGCCTCGAGCGTATTGTTTACCCGAATAACAGGAATCGAAAGAGGCATAGACAAAGGAAGCTCACGATCCACTATAGCAGCAACAGCCCCTTTCTGAGCCGCCGAGGCTACGTAATCCAACCCATCATATTTTTCTCCCTTCAAAGCCACAAAACAGTCCCCTTCTTTGACTGTCCTAGAATCAGTGCTGATCGAACCGACCATGGCCGATCCTTTTCCCCCAATGATCCTCCCTTGAGTCCATTCCGCAATTTGTTCAACTGAAAGCTGCTCCATTCTTATTTCGGCCCTTCAACCCCAACCAATTAGGATGATAGTTGCAGTAAAAATAGCCGCCTCGTTGCTCTTTAACCTTTTCTATAACTACTCGGATGCCCATTCAAGATTTTAATGTATCTTCGCCTTTCTATGGCTGCCACCTAGCCATTTCCAAGGCCTGAAGGTCTATGCCTCTGGCTATTGGTATTATAATGCCGCTCTCAAGCTAGGTAGAAAGAAGGGGCTACTTCTATTCTATTCAAACAGCAGGAATGAAAAGTGATTAATCCCTTAACAACAAGCATTCTCTAACCACAAGCCTATCATCAAAAGGATAAAATACCCCATCAATCTCTTGATAGGTTTCATGGCCTTTCCCTGCCACACATACAATATCCCCTGGATTAGCTATCTGAATTGCTTTTCGGATCGCTTCCTTTCTATCCACTATCCAATAGATCCTTTTAGAAGAACTATCAACCCCTCTTTTCATGTCCTCAAAGATTCTTTCAGGTGATTCACTTCTTGGATTATCAGATGTAAAAATTACCAAATCGGCATAATCTGAAGCCACTTTAGCCATCTTTGGTCTTTTGGTTCTATCCCTATCCCCACCGCACCCAACCACAAGAATAATCCGCCCAGAGGACTGAATTTCCCGAAGCGTCAAAACTACCTTCAATAAAGCATCTTCACTGTGAGCATAATCGACGATGGCCAAAAGCCCATCTTTAGCATAAAATCTTTCCATTCTACCAGGTACTCCAGGAAAAGATGCTAAGGCGCGTATGGCAGCTTCCAACGGTATCCCTAGCAAAAGTGTGCCTCCAAGGGAAAGCAAGAGGTTTTCCACGTTGAATCGACCTAAAAGTGGACTGTTTAGTTGATACAACTGCCCCGCCCACTCTGCCAAAATCACTGTCTGCAACCGGTCATATTTGATCGATCTTGCTTTAAGTTTGGCTGCTGGTTTGCCTTGGGCACTAACAGTAACCATATTCACTCTACCCTTTAACTTTTCAGCAAGAGCACTCCACTGGGGATCATCGATATTCAAAACCACTCCGCCTTCCCCCTCTTTCCTTGTCCGAATATAAGAAATAAACTTTTCTTTACTCTGCCGGTAAGCCTCCATCGTCTGATGGTAATCCAGATGATCTTGAGTAAGATTAGTAAAAATACCGATCCGAAATTCCGTGCCTTCGATTCTTCCCTGCTCAAGGGCATGACTGGAAACTTCCATGACAGCAGCCTGGCAATTAGCTTTCAGCATTTGAAAGAGAAGCTGCTGCAAATCGCTTCCTTCTGGTGAAGTTCGGCTTGCAGGGATTCGATCAACTGTCGTGTCATAGTAGATCGTACCAATAAGCCCAGTTTTCCAACCTTGGGTTGCTAACAAATGTCTCATTAAAAAAGAAGTGGTCGTTTTCCCATTAGTCCCCGTAATGCCAATAACAGACAAATGACTGGAAGGATCCCCATAAAAAACACTCGCTACTTTTCCTAGTACTCTTCTAGGATCCTTCACCTGAACAAAAGTCGTTTCTTTTGATGTTTGCCAAGCAGGCATTTCAGAACAAATGACCCCCCTGGCGCCTCTTTCTATGGCCTCTACAATATATCGATGTCCATCGGTCTTCTGCCCTTTCCAAGCAAAAAAAAGAGATCCTTCTACGACTTTTCTCGAATCATACACTATAGTGTTTATTTCCCAATCGATCGATCCCTTAATGGCAAGAGGCTCTAAATCAGACAAAACATCAGAAAGCTTCATGAGCTAAATTAGGTTGCGATAAATCGCAATAAAGTATCTTTCCACTAAAAAGCAACAACGCTAAAGAAGACTCTATTTATTTTTCTTGAGAAAATACCCTTGCAATCCCCCGAAGATGGTAAAAGACCGCCTTCGTTCTTCTTTTCAAAAGAAGAACAATAATACAGATAAGATGGAGGGCTAATCTTTGGATTTTTGTCATAAAAGCAGAAAAACTACAAAAGAGCTTCTCAGCCTTCACTGTTCGTTCCATAAAGAATCGATCTACTTTTCCGTTTCGATACGAATCGCCTGGGCAGGGACGCACTTGGGAGTCAAATTAAGGGCTTGTGCAATTTCAGAGCCAATATAACTAAAAGCAGGAGCGGCAACCGAGGCTGCATAATATTGCGTACCATGCGGTTCATCGACCATAATCATCAGTACAAATTCAGGATCTTCGGCAGGAAGAAACCCAATAAAAGAAGAAATGTATTTTCCCTTTACGTAGTTACCATGCACTACTTTCTGAGCAGTCCCCGTTTTGCCCGCGACCGTAAAGCCCATAATCGCTGCCTTAGCCCCTGTTCCTTTTGGAGAAACCACAGATACAAGGGCAGAAGTCACCAATTTGGCCGTTCTTTCCGAGATCACCCTTCTAATGATAACAGGAGAAAAACTTCGGATAATTTTTCCCTGTGGATTCCTAATGTCTTTGATGATCATTGGCTTGACTAAATAGCCATGATTAGCGATAGCAGCCATTGCCCGAATCATCTGAATGGGGGTCACAGCTATTTCCTGCCCCATGGGGATGCGTGTTATCGAAAGTTTTGACCACAGCCTTGGAGGATAAAGAATGCCTGCCGATTCTCCCTGTCCAGGCAACATTCCGGTTGGCTCTCCAAAGCCAAAGGCCCTCGCATAATGGTAGAGTCGGTTTTCTCCTAATTCCAAGCCCATTTTGGCAAAACCGATGTTACTTGATTTCATGACTACTTCCCGAACGCTCAGCATTCCATAGGGATGACTGTCATGCAGGGTCTTTCCCCCATAAAAAAATGCACCATTTTCACAGTTGATCGTACTGTTGTCTAAACTAAATATTTTTTCTTCGAGGACTCCTGAAAGCGTGACGATTTTAAAAATCGATCCTGGTTCTACAGGATCAGTAAGATTTTTATTTTTCAGAAAAGCAATGTTCCATTTTTCTCTTCTGTTTGGATCAAAAGAAGGCCTTTGAGCCATCGCTAAGATTTCTCCCGTTTTAGGATTCATGACTATGGCCATAATCCCATTAGGCCAAAACTCCTTTTCAACCCTATCAATGCCTTCTTCGACAATGTGTTGGATCACGCTGTCAAGCGTCAAACTAACGTTGCATCCATCCACAGGTTTTACTTCCAATCCCCTGTAGGCAGCAATTTCTTTCCCAAAAACGTCTTTTTCTATCCACTTTTCTCCCGGCGTTCCTTCCAACCATTCATTCATTGCTTTTTCCACTCCCGCCGCTCCCTTTCCATTCTCATCCAAATACCCAATCAGTGGGGCCGCTTCCCTTCCACAGGGATAAATGCGGCTGTAGTCCTCTTCAAAAGTCAAAAAATGTTCCGCAGGCAGTCTTTTTTTCTTCCATTGTTTCAATTTTTCTTTTTCGAAAGCCTCAAGTGCTTGCACTTTTTCTTCTGAAAGCCCCTTAGCTAAAAGATAGGACCGGTCCATCCGCCGGAAGTTCTGCAGGAGGCTATTTTTTTCTAGACCAAGGAGCTCTTCGAGTTCTTGTATGGTAAGGGCTGGTTCCTGAACATTCATCCCATCTAATCGCACTTTATAAGTCAAAAAACTCTGAGCCAAGGGCACATTTTTACAGTCGACTATGTAGCCCCTTTTTGGGGGAAGCACCTTGCGAACCGTATGAACCGTGGTCGCAAGTTCCAAATATTTTTCGTGTTCAAAAAGCTGAATTTGCAACAAGCGCAGGGAAATCACTGTAAACCCAAGGCTTAAAAAAGCAAAAACAATCAATGCCCTGGATCTCGTCCTGTCTGTCGAAAGATTATTTTTCTTGGACTCTACAGGCTGAAACAAAAGACTATTCATTGCCTGCGAAAAAGTCAATTGGTGCGGACTCTTCCATCATGATTACTTCAAGCTCAGACATTTTGACTAATCCAATTTTCCACTCCTTCAACCTATTCTCCAATTCTTGGGGAGAGCTGCCTTTAGCAAGCATCGCTTCCAGTCGGCTGTTTTTCCTTTTCATATCCGCAAGCTCCTCCTCTTGAATCTTCAGTTCATCGGAGATACGAAGCACTCTATTTTTCAAATAAAGGAATTCGATCCCCCCAAACATAGTAATAAAGACAGCCATTATCCAAACGAACATCATGGACAATTTGATCGAATGTTGATCTTTCAGTCGATTTTTCATACATCCTCCCTTTTCATTTTTTTAGAATTTCATTTGATGAGTCGTTGCCTTTCCTCTTCCGATCGGATTTTCCAGCCAATCCGTAGCCTCGCACTTCTTGCCCTTGGATTGCTTCTGCTCTCTTCTCTAGAAACCAAACGCCGCTCTATTCTGCAAAAAAAAACCTCCCGCTCTGTCTCCCCTTCCGTCTCGTGTCGCCCTTTGGGAAGACAATGATTCTGAAAAAATCTTTTCACAATCCTATCCTCCCCTGAATGAAAGCTAATCACAGCTAATCTTCCTCCTTCCTTTAAAAGCCTTGCTCCTTCTTCAAGTCCTTTTTGAAGATGCTCGAGCTCTTCATTGACAGCCATTCTTAAAGCAAGAAATGGTCGAGTGGCCACATGCCCTTTTGCCTTCGATAAGCGTGCTTTTAAAATAATTTCTAAAAAATCTTTGACTCGCAGAATAGGCCGAATCGATCGAAATCGTTCCACCTCTTCGGCAAGCCTTTGGCTTTCATTTGGCTTGCAGCTTACCGAAAAAAGCCTTATCAATTGCTCTTTGCTGAAGTTGTTCAACAAAAAGGCGGCTGTTTTTTCTTTCGAACTATCCATTCTCATGTCCAAAGGAGCTTCAGGAAATTGAAAACTGAACCCTCTTTGTGGATCCTTCAATTGTCCTAACGAAACCCCAAGATCCAACAACACTCCATCGACCCGATCCCAACCGATTTGAGCGCAAGCTACCGCCATTTCCGAAAAATTCTTTCGGAAAAAGTAAAAATGATGCCCTTTTTCTCTCAGCAACCCCGCTCTTTGCTGAGCTTGCTCATCCATATCCATTGCCAAGACCTTACATCCTTTTTCCAGAAGCGCGGTCGTGTGCCCCCCATACCCAAAAGTACCATCGATCCATTTTTCATTTTCTTGCGGCTGGCAAAGCTCCAAAAACTCCTTGAGCATGACAGGAACATGGAGCAGTTGGCCTTCCTCTCTTTTCTTTTCCATGCCACCTTTTTCTTTTCCTAAATTTTAAGTTCTGCTAATCATCCTCCTTCTTTTGTCCTCATTTTTCCTCTCCTCTCATAGTCCCATGCCCTCAATTGCTTCCTCAAAAGAAGTGCTTTTTCCAGCCGTTTCTTCTTGCCATTTCTTTTGATCCCAAATTTCAAAATGATCTAAACGGCCCACCAATACTGCCTCTTTCCCAATCTGTGAATGTTTTCTTAGTCTTTCTTTGATTGATATCCTTCCCTGCTGATCCCAGCTCACTGCTTGAGAAATCTGAGCCAGGAGCTCTAGCTGTTGCCTGATCGGGTCTTGTAATCTTAAAGTTTCAATCTTTTGATGAATTTCTTCCATCCAGGACTCTGGATAGACTTTCAAGTGGTGAAATTTGGAAGGGAAAACAAAGAGCCGGCTATCATACCCTTCCTGCCTCCATTCGGAAGGAACAGTTATTCTTCCTTTTTCGTCAAAGGCATGCTCAAAAATGTCAGTATAGGTAGCTCTTTTTTTCCCCATAATTGGATTTTATTCCATTTTTCTCTACTTTCTTCCATTTTTCACCACTATTATTCATACTCAAATTTTTCTGCCCTGTCATTAAAAACTTTTGATTTTGAATAAAACTTTTTGCTTGAAATTTTGTTAAATTTTTCTCTTGCTTTTAATCAAAGCTATCTCATCCATCCTTATCTAGAATTTTTTTTAAGTTACAAAAGGAACCCTATTGGTTGTTTTCCAAAAAAGTCTTTTCATCGAAAGGATTGCTACGTAATCATAAGGACTATGGAAATCCCTCCGCTCCCTTCTTTTCATCCGGTTCAATTTTTCGATCTTTCTCAAACACGCCATCAAAAATTGTTCCATACGATAGAAAAGATTTGGCAAGTCCTCCCCCGAATCGAAACGTATTTAGAAGAAATTCTATGTCCAGGTCTTCATGGAGAAATTGCCCAGAGCTGTTACATCGGACCAAAAGTCTACGTGGGCAAGGGAACTATTATCTATCCTGGAGCAATGATCGAAGGTCCTGCCTGGATTGGAGAAAATTGTCAAATACGAACAGGCTGCTTCATCAGAAAAAACGTTATCATCGAAGAGGGTTGCATTCTGGGTAATTCTTGCGAATTCAAAAATTCTTTTCTCTTTAAAAATTGCCAAGTGCCGCATTTCAATTATGTCGGAGATTCGATATTAGGAACAAAGGTCCATCTTGGAGCTGGAGTGATTTTATCTAATTTGAAACTCGATGGATCCGAAATCAAAATAAAGTATAATGGGAACATTTATCCCACTGGTTTAAGAAAATTCGGTGCAATTCTGGGTGATGGGATCCAAATTGGATGCAATGCAGTCCTTAATCCAGGTTCCATTCTGGGTAAAAAAACAGTGCTCTTTCCTGGAGTTATTTGGCATGGGGTTCTTCTGGAGGAAGGAAAAGTCATAAAGTATAAGCAAAACGTAGAAATTACTTAACACCAAAAAAGGCTTTAGATTCTTTTTGAGATAAGAAAAGCCAAAAACCAAAAGAACAGGCCCAAAACCAAAAAAATGGGAAAAAGCTCTTCTTTTTTTGTGACCACGATAGGTTCAAAAGGAATCTTTTTTTTGGCATCAATAGCCTGGAAAGCCGAAAGAATCGCATTACTATCGGTTGCTCTAAAATATTCTCCACCAGTCAATTGAGCTATTTTCCGTAAGAGCTCTTCATCCACTTCCGAAATTACTGTTTGACTGCCGATCTTCCGTCTTTCTTCATCTAAGACTGGCATTGTTACCTCCCCACTTAATCCCGCCCCGATAGCAAACACAGGAATAGAACTTCGGGCCGCCAATTGGGCAGCCTCCAAAGGCAGGAGATTCCCACAATTATTTGCTCCATCAGTCAAGAGGATCAAGAAGGACCCAATTTTGTGTCGTGCCTCTGACTCTTTTTTGCCTTCAAGACGGCTTAAAGCCAGGCTTAAAGCATCTCCAATAGCCGTTCCATCTTCGATCGCTCCGGCCTGTAATTGATCAATCTTTCTTTTTATCCACTGATGATCAAAAGTCAAAGGACATACAGTATAAGCTCTTCCTGCAAAGGCTACTAATCCAATACGATCGTTGACTCTTTTATCTAAAAAGGCTTTCACCACATCTAAAACGACGTCTAACCTGCTGACCATCTTTTGATCAATTTCATAATCTTCGGCAAGCATGCTCCCAGAAATATCAAGCACAAGAACGATATCGTAGCCTTCTTTCCTTATGGGGATTTTACCTTTTTCTTCCTGTGGGCGAGCAAGGGCAATAATAAACAACACAAAAGCAAGGTAGCAACAGACCACAGGAAGCTTATTGATCGGTCCTTTTCTTTCGGTTCCTACCCATTGAGAGGCAAAGGGGAGAAAAAAAGGTTCTTCTTTTCTATACCTCCGAAAGAACCAAACAAGAGGTAAAAGCAAAAGTAAGAAAAAAAAGGAGGGATTTGCAAAAACAACCAGAGCTACCATGGAATTATATTAATACAATTATTTAATGGTTGAGCGTTCAGCAAAAAATGCAATAGATCGGCAAAGATGGACTTGCCAACGGTAAAAGAGCATCTCGAAGACCGATTGGGAAAGAGGCTATTCCAACATTTATCTCTTTCTAGCCGCCACTGTTGCTGTCTTTTTTTTGTTTCTGGTTTGCTAGGATCGATTTTGACCACTTTGCCAGTAACCGGATCAAAAGCCAAAAAACTTTCTTTCATAGGTAGCGCTTGCTCCCAGGGATCCTCGACTCGAAAACCAAGAATTTCAAAACGCTGGGACAAAGCGAACCATTGTTGAGGGATCGGTCTGAGAGGGAAATCTCCAATCCAAAACAATATGGTATTTCTCGGTAAGACCCTTTGGAGAAAAGCCCAAGGAATTTCCACTGGTTGTTCTAACAGCAGGGAAGGTGGAGCTAAGCTACAGATCTTTACCATGTTAGAGAAAACTTTTTTTCTTCCTTTGGCTGGAGGAATAAACAAATAATCACCAGGAAAAACATGGACTATGCCTAATCTATGTCTAAAACCGGTGGCCAGAATAGCTAAAATAGCTGCAATTTCCATAACCGTCTGTCTTTTGGTCATTGCTCCCGAACCAAATAACAATGAGGGACTATCTTCGATGACTATGACAATGACCAACTCTCGCTCCTCAATATATTTTTTCCTGTAGAGTGCTCCAAGCCTGGCCGTGACATTCCAATCAATATCCCTAAAATCATCCCCAAACTCATAGGCCACCACCTGGTCAAACTCCTTCCCTTTGCCTTTGAAAACCGATCGATACTCTCCTGAAAAAAGGTAGGTTGAAGTGGTTTTTATCGTCCATTCAATACGACGCAGAAGCCGCAAGGCTTCCTTAACTTTTTCTTTTGAAAAAACGAAGGGTTCAGCCTCTTTCTTCGCCATATTCTGTGGGAATGGAAACAGTTTTAAGAATTTCTTCAAGGATGCTTTCCACCGTCTTACCCTCGGCTTCCGATTCATAACTCAATCCAACTCTATGTCGTAAAGAATCGATATAGAGTTCCTGAATGAATGGAGGACTTAAAAAATCAGAACCTCTGATCCAGGCAAGAGCACGGCTTGCTTGGAAAAGGGCAAGAGAGGCTCTAGGAGAGGCTCCATAGCTCAACCTTTGAATGCCCTCTGAAGAATTTTTTACAGCCTCCCTAGTCGCTCGTACCAACGCCAGGATATAATGTTCAGCCATAGGACTGACAAAGACCTGATCAATTTCTTTTCTTATCTCCCGTATTTCCTCAGGGGAAGAAACCGGGTTTATTTCTGGCTCCTCCGTCAACTTCCCCCAAAGCCTAAGCATTTTCATTTCCTCTTCTTCCGAAGGATACCCGATAATAAGCTTGAATAAGAACCGATCGGATTGTGCTTCAGGCAATGGATAGGTACCCTCCTGTTCGATTGGGTTTTGTGTCGCCATGACAAGAAAGGGATCAGGCAGGCGATGCGAAGTCCCCCCAATAGTCACCTGTTTTTCCTGCATGGCTTCCAATAAAGCACTTTGAACTTTGGCTGGAGCTCTGTTGATTTCGTCAGCTAAGACAAGGTTGGCAAAGATGGGGCCTAAATGTGGAAAAAAGCGACCCTCTTTGGGCTGAAAAATCATCGTTCCTACCACATCGCTTGGTAGAAGATCTGGAGTAAATTGAATCCGTTCAAACTTCAGACCAACCGCTTTAGCAAGCGTTTTGATAAGAAGGGTCTTAGCCAATCCAGGCATGCCTTCAATGAGAATATGCCCTCCAGTGAGCAATCCAATCAACAGTCTTTCAATGATTGTTTGGTGCCCAATAATCGCTTTTTTGATTTCAGATAACACTCTCTCCGACCATTCTTGACCTCTTGTCATAGGATTGCATTAAACTACTGGACTTTCCCGGCATAATCAAAGGAGTTTTTGGCTATTTGATGACAAAACTTCTTGCCACTCCTCTTCTTACCGAGAAGGGTCCTAACTTTTTCTGTGGAAGAAAACATAAAAAGGCTATATTTAGAATAGGATTCTTCTTGAGAGAGAGTTTCGGAAAAAAAATTGATGAATTCCTTCTCATTCTAGGACATTAAAATAGGATAGGAAAAGTGAAAAATAGACTTATTAATGTTTTTTCAGCCATTCTTACTTTTTTTGTTTTTTTATTAATCGCTGTGGGAGCCATGGTGACCAGTACCAATTCTGGTATGGCTGTTCCGGATTGGCCAACAACTTTTGGCTACAATATGTTTAGCTTTCCTCTATCCCGATGGATTGGAGGAGTTTTCTACGAGCATAGTCATAGGCTTGTTGCTTCGGCTGTCGGTTTTTTAACCATTATTCTTTTCTTTCTTCTTTTATTTAAAGAAAAACGCGCCTGGGTCAAATGGGCAGGCTGCTTTGCTCTTCTTCTTGTTATTTTTCAAGGCATCCTTGGAGGATTGCGAGTGGTGTGGATGAAAGATCAGATTGGGATTATTCATGCGGCACTGGCTCAAGCTTTTTTAGTGCTTGTGGGTATTATTTGGTTGGCCACTTCTAAGTATTGGATCACCGAGGATCAATTGCAGAAAGACAATTCGTATGTGGTAGGCACCAAAAGCCTGCCGCTTCTTTTTTTATCCCTTTCTCTCATTGTGTATATCCAGCTTCTTTTAGGAGCAGCTATGCGTCATGCACATTTAGGACTATCCATTACCGATTTTCCCCTTGCTTACGGACAAATTCTCCCCCGACTCACTCCTGAGGATCTAGCGAATATTAATGCAAGAAGGCAAGCCATGGGCTTGCCTCCAACAACCCTTGGACAGATTCATCTACAGCTTGTCCATCGATTTGTCGCTTTGATTATTTTCTTGCTTACTGTCTTTTCTTTTTTTGTCCTTAAAAAAAAGGCCCCCCGCTCCCCCATTCTGTCTATGGCTAGGCTCTTACACAGCCTTGTAGCTTTACAGATCCTCCTGGGAGCCTTCGTCATTTGGACAGGCAAAGAAAATATCATTACTACCGCTCATGTTCTTGTGGGTGCTGCCATCTTATTCCTCTCTTCCCTCATAACAGTTATCCTTTACCGAGGAGAATGGTTGATCAAAACCAAGCAAAACGACTTAAGAGTGTTGTTCAATCCTTCTTCGACCTACTCTAACCCTGGACAATGATCCCTTTAGCAACCATTTCTGCTTTTTAGATATGAAAAGCTTTAAGATAGAAACTTCAAACCAACCTCAGAGAGAAAATGGTTTACTGCAGAGTTCCCTGAAGCCCTCATTGGCGCGTCGTCGGTCTCTGTTAAAAGATATTGCTGAGCTCATCAAGTTCCGTCTTACCCTTTTGGTGCTAACTACCACTTTTTTCGGTTTTGTTTTAGCTTCAGGCAGTTCTTTGGATATAGGGAAAGCCCTTCATGTCGTGATCGGTACTGGACTGGTAGCTGCTTCGGCTGCTGTACTAAATGAAGTACTAGAAAGCCGTCAGGATAGCAAAATGTCAAGAACCAAAGACAGGCCCCTACCAGCGCATCGTCTTGACGCTATAGAGGCCACCATTACTGCCATTATTGGAGCCATTGTAGGATTTCTCTATCTGTGGAATTTTTCTAACCTTGTGGCTGCTGGACTTGCCCTTTTTAGCCTTATCATTTATGTCGGAGTCTATACCCCTCTTAAACAGATAAGCCCGTGGAATACCTGGATTGGAGCTATATCTGGTGCTCTTCCTCCAGTCATTGGCTATGCTGCTCAAGAGGCAAACATCCTGCGCTTAACGCCTATCTTCCTTTTTTGCATTCTCTTTTTTTGGCAAATGCCACATTTCTATGCTATTGCATGGATTTACCGAAGCGATTACAAAAAAGCCGGTTTTAAAATGCTTGTCGTAGTAGATTCTAGTGGCAAAAAATTGACACTGCAGAGTCTTCTTTTCTGCTTTTTGTTGTTGATGGCTTCTCTTTTGCCCTACTTCACCCATCAGGCAGGGCGTTTATATCTTTGGGGAGCGCTTCTGTTAGGCATGCTTTTCTTTTTATCCGCCCTTTTTTTACACCTCAAAAGAACTTTAACAGCAGCCCGTCTTCTTTTCTTTGCTTCGATTGCCTACCTGCCGTTGCTCTTTACTCTTTTAGCCCTTTGCTGGAAAAAATAGAGTGCTTTCTTATCCAATCAGTCAATTATCCGATTCGTTGATCCCAGTTGCAGTTCTATGAGATGCCAACGGGCTTGTGGGCAGTTGGTCGGTAGCAGTCGTTTTTTTGGATTGCAAGATCAATACCATATTCTGGAAATCAAAAGTAACAATAAAAGACTTCAAAAAGCTATTCCCCACAATCGCCCCAATGTGGAATCCTTGCTTATGGTCAATAGCAGGTGGAAAATCATAGCTTTTTCCTATATCGGCCTTTACATTTTCCATGACAATATTGCCAATCTGTATTTTGGGAACAATCGTGTAAATGGAAGGATATCTTCCACCTCTCCTTAAGCCGATCATCCACCCCCATACCGAGGCAAATGGAATTTCTCAAGCATCCATTCAGAAAAGGTAAAAGCTCTTCCCACATCCAGGCTATCCACCATAAAAAAGATTCCTTCTTGATCATTAATCTTTCCTTGAATCAGAATCTGTCCTCCAGGAGTTAAGTAAAAAGGAAGCTTCGTAACCGTCGATCCATCTTTTATCCCTAGAAAAGATCGTTCAGAAAAAGAGGCCTCTCTTTTTTGTAAGAAAAGCTCTTTCTTCGGATAATCTATCGTTACATTAAATTGTCGCATCATATCTGTTCCTATCACTCCATGAACTATCTGTGGCACATGTTGAGGAAAAAGATAGGTGCCTTTCCATCGAGCTAAAAGGATGGGAATTCTTTCTATTTTCATATCTCCAATTTGTAGCGATTGGATAATCCCTGTTCTAGCTCGAATGGACCATTTGCCTGCAAAGTTGAACCAGAACTGTAGGGCAATGGTATCAAGAAGCCTAATATCTTTTATTTTTTCATAAAGAGCTCTATCCAGAGCAGTAAACGAACTGCGAGTATCCAGAAAAAACGAGACTTTTTTCCTGCATATTTTTACTGGAATACCCACAAAAGGATAGGACTCATCAAGTTTGATACTAGTCTGTGGTTCCAGCACATCGAATGCCTTCGGTTCCAGTTGAGTAAGAAGGTTGGCAGTCCACCCTTCTCTAATCTCAGTTAATAAGTCAGCCGATTGTTCAAGCTTTCCTTCTCTATAATAACAAATTGCCAATAGCCTCTTCATCTCGGTATCTTCAGGATTTAATGCCAATCCCTTTTGAAGAAACCTACTGGCATCTTCAAGTTGGTTTTTCATCAAAGCCACCCACCCAAGGATCTTTAATGATTTCCAGTCCTTCGGATCCCGGAGGAAAGCTTCGAAGGCTACACGGGCCGCCGCCTCTATCCTCCCTTCATGAAAAAGGTGGCTTGGGTTTTGCCTATCTATTGCCTCAGGGATCGGCTCTGAAAATCCATGGGAAAAGAACAAGAAGCATAAAAGACTAGCAAGGTACCAGGAAAAATTTTTTGTTCCCTCTTTATTGGGGGAAGAAAGAAGAGGATCGAAAAAACCTATGTCCATCTTTGTCTTTTTGATGCAGAATCCTTAAAAAAGCAAATGAAACTTCACTACAAAAGCATTCGAATATTCCTTTTCGACTGTCTTTTTATCAATGGCGATCTGATATCCAATACCAAAATAAAGTTTCCAATCATCTTTGAATCGAAATCTTCCTACTAAAACTTCAGGGGTAATAAAAAGCCCAGGAGCTCCAATAAAGAAAAGCTGATCGATGCTTGAAGTAGAATTAATTTCGATTGTTGGGGTGACGTAGCCAATTTTATATTGCAAGGCAATGTTATAAAAGTAGGGAATACCGAAGGTTCTATTGGCTCCATCGGCCCATTGACTTCCTAAATTGATCATAAAATCAAAATTTCCAAAGCCCTTGCCAAAGAGGACGATAGGATCCCAGATCCAGTGTGCAGGATAGTCTGGAAGAGTTTGTCCTAGAGGGGAGTGAGCAGCAAGCATGACCGAAAAGACATAATTTTTCTGTCCTTCAGGAGAAGCCATAATTCTGTTTTTAATTAAAAAACTTTCCCCTTGAAACCCATCGAGTCGGCCTTCTCCTGGGTAATAAATGTATTGTGGCAGAGAAAAAGCAAATTCTAGGGTCGGACCAACAATTAAATTGACTCCCTTGCCTGCACCCATATTCCATCTTTTATTCCCATTTGGTAATGTTTGATCGTAGACATCATACCGAATGCGTTGCTCCAATCTTGGAGTTTCAGTCACAAGCGGAGTAAGCCAGGATGTTTGTCGGTTTCTTGTCTCTTCGGTCATTTTCCTCCACTTGCCTATCCATCCTTTCCCGTAATCGGCTTGATTCATCGTTTCAACGATATCTTGCACAGCGATCTCTTCCCCAGGCCAGAATACTGTATCAGCCCATAGAATCTCTCTTGTAGAAAGAAGGACCATGGGGACTAAAAGAAACAAACAAAAAACTCCTATAGAAAGAGAGAAATGAGTGGGAGAGCATTTCTTAGCAAAGCAGAAAAAAAAATAGAAACAGTAAAAAAGATAAAAAAAATATAACACTGACTATAATTCAAAATAGATAGTTAGTTATAAAATTCTCTTTTATGTTTAAATTGATGAGATGAAGAAAAGTTTTATTTTTCATTCAGCTATTTGCCTTAATAATCCTTTTATTACAAAGAGCAGGAAAGGATAAAGGAAATTATTGATTCATTCTTTTTTCCAGTTTTCAATGATTGAGGATACCGTGGAGAGCTCTACAGCGTAAAATTTGTGAAGATATTCTAGCCCACTTTCCTGTTCTTGGGGACTAAAGGCACACACCCCATCTACTGGTACGATCGTATGATAGTTTAAAAAGAAGGCATCGGCAGCTGTATGCCTTATACACAGATGGGTATGCAGACCCACTAAGATAATGGTATCCACCTTCAAAGATCTTAGTACGAGGTCCAGTCCTGTTTCCCTAAACCCACTATAAGTCCTTTTTTCAAGCACGATATCCGATGGGCTTGGGGCCAGTTCTTTGATAATAGAAGCTCCAGGGGAACCTTTCATGGCATGCTCCCCCCAGATTGTTATTTCTGGATCACTAGGAAGATGGGCATCCCCAACATAAATAACCGGCTTTTTTTTAGCTCTAGCCGCGATACTTAATTTTCTGATCGGTTCTATAATCTTCACTGCTTCTCTAGAAGCAAGCTTCCCACCAACGAAATCTTCAAGCATGTCAATAACAACTACAGCCTCCATAGAGATTTTTATTGTTGAAGTTCCATTGGAAAACACCCTCAGTCTATCCTATGAACCTATTTTTATGGCAGCTTTTTTCCGGTCATTCGAATCTAATATTTTTTTTCGAATCCTAATCTTTGTTGGAGTGACCTCAACAAGTTCCTCACTACTAATGAATTCTATCGCTTCTTCAAGCCTAAAAATCTTCGGCGGTTCTAGTCCAATAGCTTTGCCTTCGCCTTGAGAACGAATATTCGTCAAATGCTTTGCTTTGCAAGGATTAACAAGAAGATCCCCAGGTCTTTTATGTTCCCCAACTACCATCCCTTCATATACTTCTTCACCCGGACCAATAAAAAGGATGCCTCTTTGTTGGAGATTTTCCAAAGCATAAGTTGTCGAAATACCTTTTGCAATTGAAACAAGAACCCCATTGCTCCTTATTTCAATTTCTCCCTGCTTAGGGCCATACGCATGAAAGAGATGACTCGCATAACCTTCCCCTCGGGTCAGATTAACAAATTCAGTTTCAAACCCAATTAAGCCCCTGGTTGGAATTAACGCCTCCATAAAAACCCTCTGCTGACTATTTCTCATCATGCGAATATTGCCACCCCTTTTCGAAAGCATTTCCATTACTGGCCCAAGGCATTCTTGTGGGATATCTACCGATAAGAGCTCATAAGGCTCGAAGAGGATACCAGAAGAATCAGCTTTGTAAATCACTTCTGGTCGACTAACCATAAGCTCGAACCCTTCTCTGCGCATTTGTTCGACAAGAATAGCTATCTGCATGGTCCCTCTACCACTAATTTCAAAGGCGCCAGGTACGTCCGTTTCTTCAACTCTAAGCCCTACATTGGTTCTTACTTCTTTGAGAAGCCTTCCATAGATGTGTCTCGCTGTCAGAAGTTTCCCCTCTTTGCCTGCTAAAGGCGAATCATTAACCAGGATCCGCATGCGAACCGTAGGCGGATCTACTTCTATTCGTGGCAGGGGAATAGTATCCTCGACATCTGATATCGTATCTCCAATATAAACTTCTTCCAAACCAGCTATTCCGACTATATCCCCAGCAGAAGCTTCGGAAAGCTCTATCCGTTCCAATCCTTTAAAGCCTAAAATCGCTGTGACAGTTCCCCGACTCGTTTTCCCAGATTTTTGATAAGAAAAAAGGGGAGAACCCACTTTAATTGTACCAGAAAAAATTTTGCCAATCGCAATTCTGCCTAAATAATCGCTGTAATCCAAGTTGGCGACTAAAAGCTTAAAAACTGGGTCCTGAGAGATAGTCGGAGAAGGGATATGAGTCAAAATAGCTTCAAAAAGTGGCTTGAAGCCGTTCTTCTTATCTTCAACTGAGATTTCTTTTTTCCATTCTTTCAAAGCGATGCCTTCTTTAGCTGAAACATACAATACGGGAAAATCTAGCTGTTTGTCAGAAGCCTCTAATTCAAGAAAGAGTTCGAAAATCTGGTCTAGAACCTTAATAGGCTGGGCATTTGCCCTGTCAATCTTATTAATGAGCACCAGCGGACTGAGATTTTGGGATAAAGCTTTTTTCAATACAAACTTAGTTTGCGCTTGAGGCCCTTCTACAGCGTCTACCAATAGCAAAACGCCATCAACCATCCCTAGACTTCTTTCTACCTCACTTCCAAAATCGGCATGTCCAGGTGTATCAATCAAATTGATCTTGTAATTCTCATACTGGAAAGAGGCATTCTTTGCTCGGATGGTGATCCCCTTTTCTCTTTCCAAGTCCATGCTATCCATTATTCTTTCGGTCAATTGTTGGTTTTGCCGAAAGGAGCCAGACTGTTTCAACAGTTGGTCTACTAACGTTGTTTTTCCATGATCAACATGAGCAATAATCGCAATGTTTTTTATCTTTTCCATAATCTAAACTTTATATATATACACTATTTATTTAATTCTTCGTTCATACATAGCTATGGGTGAAGTAACAGGGAGTTACCGGATTGCGCTTTGAGCAATTTCGCCGCTGATCCCTGACTTGATGAAATCTCTAAGTAGCCGCTGCTATTATATAATACGCCAACTTTTCCCAAAGGCAACTCACTATAGGTTTTTACACAGGGAGCTGCAAGCGTTATTTTCCCAATCTGCACTCGAACCAAATTCCCTTCTTTGATCCAGGAAGCCATTCCCATAGGGATATTGGTAATAATGTTACCAAAATGATCAATATAAAGGACCTGTCCGGAAACACTCTGTCCAATCGTCGACGGAGGAGAGAAATTCAACAAATGAAGATTTTCTTTTGGCATTCTAGAACCTGTATTCTGAGGTTTTCCCCCCTGACTTAGATAGGCCGCCACCGGACCAAAAATATCCCTTCCATGAAATGTATGACTTGGTTCTTCCCTTTTCCATATTTCTTTTTTATCCAGAGTCCATACTTCCGCTACCCCCTCTCTCTCTATGACAAGACTAAAAATCCCATTATCAGGACCGATATAAAACTTATGGGCTTTGGTTTCTAGGAGAATGCCCTTACGCTCCGTTCCTACTCCTGGATCCACTACGGCCACAAAAATAGAACCTGCAGGAAATTCCAAGGCTGATTGATCAATAAGAAAAGCCGCTTCGGTAAGATTATAAGGTTCAATTTCATGATTGAGATCAATGACCCGAGCAAAAGGATCTATAGAGTAAATCACTCCTTTTAGTTGTGCTACATAATGATCTTTAGAACCAAAGTCGGTAATAAGTCCTATAATCGGCCTTGAATCAAAAGCATGCTCCATATGAGACTTTTTGTTGCAGCCCGAATATACAATCATTATTCCAGTCAAAAAAAGCAAAAGAAAGCCTTTAGAAAGGAGAGATTTTAAAAATAAGGCTTTTTTCTCCATGTCAATCCCATTTTTTTTATTTGGTAGGAAGAGAAACGCTGTTGTTTTTATTTTTTTTCCAAGCCAAGAAAAATACTCCTCCAATTAAGCTCCAGAGTATTCCAACGCTGAAAGATAGTAATGAAAAACCCAAAGCAAGTTCTGGGCTGATGCCATAAGAACCAAGCAATAGCACTACTGCTCCTTCTCTTACGCCTAGACCCGAGATGCTGATCGGAAGGAATACGATAAGGGTGATCTCAACCATCACCACCGCTAGAAGCCATAGAGGCAAGTGCATATGAAGGGAGGCAGCTACAAAAACAAACATTAGAATGGCCGATAGATGCACTCCTATAGAAAGAATACAAGCGGCCAAGATTCGACCATAGCAATCCTTAAAGGCATCTAAAACATGGAGAATATCCTTAAGGACCTGTTCTAGCCTTTTCCATTTTTCCAGATATCTTTGCGATAACTGGATGCCAAATTTCAGAAGCATAGGAAGGGTAGCTAAAAATAAAAGAGTTAAAAGAGTGAGACCTAAAAGAAAAAGAACCGCTTTTTGAAGCAAAGGTTGATCATTGAGTTGTCTATAAAACAATAGCCCAAAGAGAGATCCCAAGACAAGAAGCATCACCCCTTCAATCAGTCTATCAAAAAGGATGGAAACAGACACTGCCGTTTTGTTCCTCGGGAAAAGCTCCATAGCATAATAGATCCTCACAAAATCCCCGCTGGTTCCCCCTGGTAAGGCAGCGTTGAAAAATTTTCCAATCATTGCTAGTTCAAAGGCTGTCCAACCCTTAATAGGAATGTTCAAAGCATAAAGCAGGATTTTCCAGCGCAGAGAAGAAAGAATAGTTTGTAAGGCACAAAATATGAAGGCAAAACTAAGCAGTATAAGATCGATCGATTGGCAATAAGCAAAAAATTTCTGCCAGTTGAGCTTTGAACCTAAATAAAAAAGAAGAGAAAAAGAAATGAGGGTTTTGAGTACAATCCCCCAAAAATTTTTACTTTCCTTTTTTCTCTCAATTGGCTTTTGTTGAAGATCACTGAAGTCGACTGCAGCTGCATGCAAAGATTCTTTTTCAGGGTTTATCGATTTTTTTTTCAACTCGCACTCCAATTGTTCTTCTCTAGCTTCTAATAAGAGCCTTCTATCATTACGATCGCTTTTCAAAAGAAAAAAGCATAGATGACTTTTGCCTCCCTTTCTAACTTTTTCTACCTCTCTCTGTTGGGTCCACCTCTATGGTGTTTTAAAACATTATTCTATAGGAAGAAAACTATTTACTTATCGCTCAAAAAAAGGACTGTATTGAAAGAAAAAAAATTAAAATGAACAGCTTTTTCATCGTAGGCATTCTTGTTGGAGTGGGAATCGGGTTTCTTTTAGCGGTGCTGCTACTAAGACCCAGATACATTTTGCTTCAAAAAGATCTAGAAAGATATAAGAATGAAAACGAAAATTTGATTAAATTACAGGCTCAAAATAAAGAGTTAGAGCTACAAATAGCCACTCTTGAAGCTCAAAAGCAGGCTGAACAAGAAAAATTCTCTGGGTCACAGCGGCTCAAGACACTCTCAAAACTATGTTTCAATCCCTCGCATTGCAGGTTTTAGAATCGAATTCCAAAAATATTCTGGAGCAGGCTACTTATCAATTTCATTCCCTCTTTGAGAGCATGAAAGCGGACTGGAATCTAAAAAAACAAGAATTCAAAGAAATAGTCTTACCGATTGAAAAAAGCCTGGAAGCCTTGGATCAACAGATAAAAACCTTGGAAAGCAAAAGGGAAGGAGCTTATAGCTCACTGAGCGCTCATTTAACCCATCTATCCGTGGCTTACAAAGAACTCCATGAATCAGCAATAAAACTGGAACAATCTTTAAAATCTCCTCTTGTAAGAGGATCATGGGGAGAATATCAACTCCAGCGTCTTGTAGAAATGGCCGGAATGAAAGAACACGTCTCCTATATTCCACAGCCTCCGGATGCAGACAAAAGAGCTGATATGATCATCTATATCCCTGGGAATAGAAAGATATATGTGGATGCAAAAACGCCGATGGGAGCCTATCTTGAGGCTATGACAGCGGATAACGAAACCACAAGAAAAATAAAATTAAAGGAGCATCTGGCAGCGGTCAAGGAAAGAATCAGAGACTTAGGGAAAAAAGACTATGGTCAGAATCAAACCGATGCATTTGAATATGTCATCATGTTCTTACCAAATGAAGGGCTTCTATCTGTTTCTTTTGAAGCAGATCCAGAAATATTTCAATATGCCCTAGAAAGAAAAGTCCTTCTTGCTTCACCGATCAATTTTCTTGCCTTGCTCAAAGCAATTGCTCTTGGCTGGCAACAACAACAAATGACTGAAGAGGTCGAAAAAATTGCCCATGAAATCAAAGAGCTTTACAGTTCTTTTGTAGAGCTCATGGAACTATTAAACAGACTCCGCAAAGCATTGGGAAGCTCGATGGAGGCTTTCAACAAAATTGCAACCCTCTGCCAGGGAAAAATCATTCCTTCGACAAAAAAAATTAAAACGAGTGGAGCATTTTCCGAAGAGGTGGGTGATGTCCCTGAAATCGAATCCACTCTTAAGGACATACCGCCCCAGTCGTCCTAGAGTCATGAATGAAAAAAATGCCTTTTTGCTTTAAGAATTGTAGACAGTTTCTTGAAAGAAACAAACTTCAGAGTAGAGTTAAAAAACAAAAGGGATGCTAGCAACTTTTAATAAGCCTGAATATTTTATTAACCGAGAGCTAAGCTGGCTTGAATTCAATGCGAGAGTTTTGGAAGAAGCTGCCGATCCAAAACAGCCTTTGCTTGAAAGACTTCGGTTCCTTTGTATCTTTAGCTCCAATTTAGATGAATTTTTGAAATTCGAGTCGCAGGAATCAAACAGCAAATAGAAAACGGAAGTGAAGAACAGAGTGCTGATGGGTTGACTCCCCTTCAGGTTTTCGAAGGAATCGAAAAAAGGACACATGAACTCGTTGAAAAACAATACAAAATTTGGAACGAGGAGATTAAGCCAGCTTTAAAAAAGAATGGGATCTTTTTATGCACCCACAATGAATTGACAGAATCAGAGCTAGAATGGTGTAAAACCTATTTTGATAAAGAAATTTTTCCCGTTCTGACTCCTCTGGCAGTTGATTCGAGTCATCCTTTCCCTCAATTAGTCAACAAATGCCTTAATCTGATCTTGACTTTGAAACGGCCTAATGCCTCTCATATGCACAATTTTGGCATTGTTCAAATTCCAAGGATTTTGCCACGCCTCATCACATTGCCTGGGAGTAATTCTAAATCGGGTTTTAGATTTATTCTTTTAAGTGATCTGGTCATAAACTTTCTAGACACGCTTTTCCCTGGAGACGAAATTCAAGATGTCAATTCCTTCAGAATTACTCGGAACAGTGAGCTTTATATCGATGAAGAAGAAGCAGAGAACCTCTTACAAACCGTTGAAGAGGAGTTAAAAAAGAGGAACAGAGGCAACGCTGTCAGGCTAGAAATAGAAGCCACATGTCCAAGAGAACTAGAAGAAATTCTGTTGAAAGCACTTCATCTTGATCATCGAGATTCCTATCGCAATCCTGATCCTTTGAACTTCCTTCATCTTTTACCTATCTGTAACCATGAAGCATTTCCACACCTAAGAGATAGGCCATGGACCCCTGTTATCCCTTTAGAACTAAGTGGAAAACCTGATCTTTTTGAAGTGATTCGCAAAACTGATGTGCTTCTCCACCATCCGTATGAAAGCTTTGGAATCATTGTCGATTTTTTACAGAAAGCAGCCATTGATCCTTCCGTCCTTGGAATAAGAATGACTCTCTATCGAACCAGTGGAGATTCTCCGATCGTTCATGCTCTTATTCGAGCAGCCCAAAATGGCAAACAAGTCACGGCTTTGGTCGAAATTAAAGCCAGATTCGACGAAGAAAACAATATCCAATGGGCCAGGCGTATGGAAGAAGCTGGAGTACATGTTCTTTATGGTATTGTTGGATTGAAAACTCATTGTAAAATGCTTGAAATCATCCGGAGAGATCCAGATCAAATTAGGTTGTACGTTCACCTCGCTACAGGCAATTATCATCCAAGCACGGCAAGGTTGTACACTGATCTGAGCCTTTTAACCACCAATGAGGAGATAACGAAAGAAGTAGCGACTCTTTTCAACATATTGACCGGGCTTTCTCGATTTCATGGCATCGAAAAACTTATCGTTTCTCCATTTAATATGGCCAGCAGACTAAAGGAGATGATCCAAAGAGAAATTAACAATGCCAAAGAAGGGAAAAAAGCTAGAATCATTGCAAAACTGAATGCCCTTGTTGATGAAGATATCATTCAACATCTTTATGCTGCTTCTTCTGCTGGTGTTAAAATTGATCTTATAGTCAGGGGCATTTGCTGTTTAAGACCAGGGATTCCACAAGTCAGTGAAAATATTAGAGTCATTAGCATTGTAGGTAGGTTCTTGGAACATAGTCGGATCTTCTATTTTGAGAATGGCGGCAATCCTGAATATTATTCAGGGAGTGCGGATTGGATGCAAAGAAACTTTTATAGGAGAATCGAAGTTATTTTTCCTATAGAAAATCCCAAATTAAAAGAAAAGGTGCACGAAATTTTAGAGGCTTATCTAGCGGATAACGTCAAAGCCAGAGAACTTTTACCTAATGGTATTTATAGACGAATCAAACCAGAAAAAGAGCCTTTTCAGGCTCAACTCTACTTTAGAGAAAAAGCAAGAAAAGAACAACTAATCCAATCGAAAGGAAGGGAAGGAACGGAAATTCCCATCAAAGCTGTTCAACCACTGGCTATAGAAAACCAAAACCAAAATCTTCTCTAGCGATTCTTCTCATTTTTTAATTGGATAGAGTGGCTTTTCTAAAGAAAGAACCAGCGGCAAAAGATCCTTGGTTTAGGCAATTAGGTTTTTTCGGGAGTCTTTTGGCTCGTTTCCACCACTTGACCTTCTGTCCATTCAATCAATGCCATTTCCGAAGCATCCGATAGTCTATTGCCTAGTTTCAAAATTCGTGTATAGCCGCCATTTCTGTTTTGCATCTGAGAAGCAATATCATTAAAAAGAATCCGAGCAGCTTTCTTATCATGGATTCTACTGACGACGAGTCGCCTAGCATGGAGTGTTCCCTTTTTTGCAAGGCTAACCAATTTTTCGGCAAATGGACGCAACGCTTTAGCCTTGGCTAAAGTCGTTTTTATTCTTTTATGCTCAATAAGCTCTACGGCCAGATTAGCAAGTAACGCGGCCCTATGCTGAGAATCCCTACCTAATTTCTGTGTTCTTTTCTGATGTCGCATCTCATGCCTCCTCTACCATACCCAGAGAAAGTCCCTGTTTACTCCCTGTATGTTTTCTCCTCTGGTTGTTCTAAGATACTCGGATCGAATTTCATTCCTAGGGAAAGACCAAGCGCGGCAAGCTTTTCTTTAATCTCATTCAAGGATTTCTTCCCAAAATTTCTATATTTCAGCATTTCCGCTTCCGTCTTCATAGCCAGCTGACCAACCGTAGTAATATTGGCGTTGTTCAAGCAATTAGCTGCTCTGACTGAAAGTTCTATTTCATTGACGCTCATATTAAGAATCTTTCGAAGCCTATTTTCTTCTTCTTTAACGGGTGGTTTTGGTTTTTCAAATTCCACCGGCTCTTTCCCGAATTGAACAAAAACATCAAGATGATGTTGGAGAATAGCGGCTGCTTGGACAATTGCCTCATCAGGCCCTATTCTACCATCGGTCCATATTTCAAAAATGAGTCTATCGTAATCGGTCCTCTGTCCAACCCGAGTATTTTCCACCTCATATTTCACATGTCGTACTGGAGAAAAAAGACAATCGATAGGAATGACCCCAATGGATTGGTCGGGTTTCTTGTTGTATTCGCCTAATAGGAAACCTCTTCCAACCTTCACTTCTAGTTCCATCATTAAATGCTTTTTTTGGTCAAGCGTACAAATGAGCTGTTCTGGATTGACGATTTCCACCCCTGGGTCAACTTGAATATCTGCGGCAGTTACTGGGCCTTCTTTCAGGACATCGATGCGGAAAGTCCGAGTCTCTCTATCTGGCATTTTAATCAAGACTTTCTTCAGATTAAGAACGATGTCTATCACATCTTCGACGACCCCAGGAATAGAGGTAAATTCGTGCATAACCCCATCGATTTTCACCGAGGCAATGGCCGCTCCCTCTAAAGATGACAAGAGGATACGGCGCAACGAATTACCTAAGGTATGACCATATCCCGACTCAAAGGGTTCAATGATATAACGACCAAAGGTCGCATTCGATACCGTTTCATCTTTGACGATGGAACGGGGCATCTCAAATCTTCCTAAACGTATAGCCATAACACCCTACCACTCCTTCTATAAAGGATTTTGCATCCCAATGTTCATTTTGAATACAACTCCACAACCAGTTGCTCGTTGACGATAGGTTGTATTTCTTCCCTGGTTGGAAGCCGATTCACCGTCCCCTTTAGATTATCTGCTTCTAGGGAGAGCCAATCGGGAATCCTTATACCTTTCATGGCTTCAAGATTGCGTAAGGCCAACTTTCTCGATTGAGGCTTAGGGCAAATTTCAATAACATCCCCCGGTTTAGTTCTATAACTTGGTATATTCACCTTCTTGCCGTTGACATATATGTGACCATGGTTTACTAGTTGCCTAGCTTCCATTCTACTGGTTGCAAAACAAAGTCTATAGACGACGTTGTCTAACCTTTGCTCAAGAAGCTGAAAGAGCACTTCTCCTGTTACTCCTTTCTTTTTATGAGCAATTTGGAAATACCTTCGAAATTGCTTTTCCATGATCCCATACATAAACCTCAACTTTTGCTTCTCCGCCAAGGCTACCGCATAATCCGATTTCTTCTTTGTAGCCCGCTGTCCATGAACTCCTGGTGGATAAGGCTTCCGTTCTAAAGCCTTACTTGGGCCAAACAAAGCTACATTAAACCGTCTAGAAATCTTCGCTTTTGGACCAATATATTTTGCCATGATTTTGTTTCTCCCCCCTTTTCTTTACTTAGACGCGACGCGGCTTCTTTGGTCGACACCCATTATGAGGTATTGGAGTCACATCTAAGATTGAGGTGACTTCCAATCCCACCGCTTGCAAGGCCCTGATCGCCGATTCTCTTCCGGTTCCAGGCCCTTTGACTTTTACAATGACCTCTCTCATTCCATGTCCCATAGCTTGCCTAGCAGCATCCTGTGCAACCAGCTGTGCCACATACGCCGTGGATTTTTTAGTCCCGCGAAACCCACACTTGCCGGCACTGGACCACGCCACCGTTTTCCCACTCATATCGGTGATCGTCACAATAGTATTATTAAAGGTCGCCAAAATGTTCACTATTCCATTATAAATCGCCTTGCTTGCGCGAACTTTAGGTATCTTTATCTTTTCTTGCTCTTGTTCCAATGGCGTCGACAATAAATCTTCCCCCTGGTTTTCTTTCTTTTTTATGTTCTGAGCTTTTCCTGCCAACTCTGTAGTTGGCGCCATCTGAGAATTGCCTTCCTCTTTTTTTACTTTCTGCTTTTTTTCTTGATTACCATCTGCCATTGTATCCTCCCTTTCCACACAATCACTAACTCTCCATGAAACTTAAAACAGAACTCCCTTAAACCTTCCCCTTCTTAGCCTCTTTTCTTCTGACCACACCGATGGTTTTTCTAGGTCCTTTTCTTGTCCTAGCATTCGTAGAAGTTCTCTGTCCTCTTACAGGAAGCCCACGGATATGCCTTAATCCTCTATAACAACGGATGGACTGCAATCTTTTTATATTTTGTTGAACCTCTCGTCTGAGATCCCCTTCGATGACAAAACCATTTTCTTCGATTACCTGTATAATCCGATTAATCTGCTGGTTTGTCAGGTCCTTCGCTCTCATCTGAGGATTGAGTTCGGCCTGTTCACAAATGAGCTTTGCCCTCGATCTGCCAATGCCATAGATAACAGGCAATGCAGCAATCAAAGGCTTGTTACCTGGTATTTCTACACCTAAAATTCGAGCCATTCTATCCTTTCAATTTAAAAATTAACCCTGTCTTTGTTTCAAGCGAGGATTCTTTTTATTTATAATATAAATTCTTCCTTTTCTTCGAACGACTTGACAATTGGCTGTCCGTCTTTTTACTGAAGCTCTTACTTTCATTGCTTCTCCTAGTGTTAATTAAAAAAGCAGAAGGTTTTTCAATAATCAAAAAAGAAAAAAAATCAAGATTTTTTTATCCTAAAAAGCGGTATGATACGCTAACTCTACATTATCTTCGGTTAAAGTCAAAATTTCCGGGCCATTCTTGGTAATCAAAACGGTATGCTCAAAATGAGCTGATCTTTGCCCATCTTCCGTAACAGCGGTCCAACCATCTGGCATCATGAGCACTTTTCCAGATCCTTTGTTAACCATTGGTTCGATGGCTATGATCATTCCTGCTTTTAACTTGGGTCCTTGACCTGGTTTTCCAAAATTCGGAACGTGAGGTTTTTCATGGAGTTTTCGACCTACTCCATGGCCTACAAACTCCTTAACTACTTGATAGCCTTGCTCAAGAACATACCTTTCAATTGCCGAAGAAATATCCCCAATTCTATTCCCTTCTTGCGCCTGTGCGATGCCAAGCATAAGGGCTTTGTTGGTCACTTCAATTAACCGTAAATCCTCTACATCAACCGTTCCGACAGGATAAGTCTTGGCTGTATCCCCTATCCACCCATCAAGAATAATACCTACATCTAACTTTACAAGGTCTCCATACTGGATTTTTCTCTTGCCTCCAATCCCATGGACCACTTCTTCATTGATCGATATACAGATATTTCCAGGAAAGCCTCTATAACCTAAAAACGCACTCTTTGCTCCATAGGATGCGATAAGATGGGCCGCATACTTATCCACTTCCTCCGTAGTGATCCCTGGAGCAAGAATAGGCCTTATTTTTTCTATTATTTCTGTGACGACTCTGCAGCTACGCCGCATCGCCTCAATTTCTTTGCCTCTTTTAATGGGTATCACTGGAACAGTAAAAGGTGAAAAAATTAGAAAAATCAAATTAAATATAATATAAACATAGCAGAGTTAGCGATTCAAACAGAACTAATTTTCTCAATTTTTTTCAATAATCGTTTCTTCTTTCGATTCGCAGTATTGGCTACAAGCTTCTTTCTTTTAACCAATCGATCCAGTAAGGATTGAATGGTGGGGAAAAAAGACAGAGCTTCCTCTTTCTTTTTGGCATCAATCAATGCCTTGAGTTGTTTTAACTGCTCTTTTAATTCTTTCTTCGCTCTTAGATTAAAAATGCGCTTTCTTTCGCTTTTCCGTTGGTTCTTTTCAGCCGATTTTGTATTAGGCATAAGAAAAAGTAATTTCAGAACATTTGATGGAATGTCAAGTAAAAGAAAAATAATTTTAAAAACTTCTCTTCCTCACTATCTTCTTTTGGATCCTCCGAAGATGGGATAAAAAAAAATTTGTAAGAGCTCAGCTAAAAAGAACTATGAAAATTCCTCAAGATTGGATTTTTGAAAAACTAAAAGCAGCCCTTTCTGAAAAATTTGGTCAAACCGACCATATTCCAATAGTCGAACCCTGTTCCAATCCTTCCTTTGGAGATTATCAAACCAATATCGCATTTCTAATGGCCAGTCAACTCAAAGAAAATCCAAGGAAATTAGCCGAAGAGTTTGCGAGGATCATTGGAGAAAACTCCGTAACTTTTTATCCTGAAGTCGGAGGCAATGGATTCATTAATTTTAAAGTAAAACCAAAGGCTTACCTGAATGCTTTCCTTGCAATCCGTTCCGACCCTCGACTTGGCATTGAACAGACTAAAGAGCCACAGACAATCGTGATCGATTTTTCAAGCCCAAATATCGCAAAAGAATTACATGTAGGCCATCTTCGCAGCACGATTCTTGGAGATGTCTTAAGAAGACTCAATCTTTTTTTAGGCCATCGTGTCATTGCGGACAATCATCTTGGAGATTGGGGAACACAGTTTGGAATGGTGCTTTTAGGATACAAAAAATACGGCAATCCGCTTGATTTAGCCGAAAAACCCTTGGAGTATCTGGAAGGACTCTATGTGAGAATCCAAAAAGAAGCAAAAGAATCTGAAAGCATTAAGGAAGAAGCAAAAAGAGAATTACAAAAATTACAGTCTGGTGACAGCGAAAACTTAAAACTTTGGGATGTCTTTGTCCATGCTTCCCTAAAAGAATTAGACAAAATTTATCAAAAGCTTAATGTAAAATTCGATTATTCCCTTGGAGAAAGCGTGTATAATCCTATGCTTCCAGGGGTTGTCGAAGCACTTCTTCAAAAAGGGATTGCTCGATACAGCGAAGGGGCCGTTTGTGTGTTTTTCAACAAAGACTTCCCAGAATTAGTTGATAAGCCCATGCTCATCCAAAAAACTGATGGCGCCTATCTGTATGCCACAACGGATATTGCTACCCTTCTTTTCCGTTTGAGTAACTGGCAAGCCCATAAAATCATATATGTCACTGACTCAAGACAAAAACTGCACTTCCAGCAACTTTTTGCCCTTGCTCGACTACTCGGCATCAATATTCAGCTCGAACACGTTTATTTCGGATCGATCCTTGGAGAAGACAAAAAACCTCTCAAAACTAGGGAAGGAACATCAATAAAGCTAAGGGAGCTTTTAGAGGAAGCGGTCAATCGAGCCTACCAGATTATAGATGAAAAAAGAAAGGATTTGTCTGAGGATAAAAAAAGAGAGATAGCCAATGCTGTCGGAATAGGGGCTTTGAAATACGCCGATCTTTCTCAAAATCGAATCCTCGATTATATTTTTAGCTGGGAAAAACTCCTTTCTCTTGAAGGGAATACCGCACCTTATCTTCTAAACGCCCATGTTCGAATTTGCTCTATTTTAAAAAAAGCTGCTTCCTCTAGTTGTGGTTCTACCCTAGGTTTTACCTCTTTAAAATTCGAAACCGACACCCTCCACCCTCAAGAAATAGAACTGATGAAAGCGGTTTTAAGCTTCAAATATTCCTTATTCCTTGCAGCCAAAGAAAATAGCCCGCACCATCTTTGTAACTATCTCTATCACCTGGCAAAAGTCTTTCACAAATTCTATGAACAATGCCCTGTCTTAGGTGCATCGACGGAATCCTCAAAGCAGCTACGCCTAGCCTTTTGCGACTTTACGCAACGCACCCTTTCTTTAGGACTAGAGCTTTTAGGCATCGAGCCTTTGAAAGAAATGTAATAGATTGGACAGACAAGCTTGCCAGTAAGAAGAAGGAATGCCAGAAAGATTAGAACTCCAGAGAAAAAATCAATTTCTATAATTTTTTTTATGGAATAATCATTTTATATTCATACAATTATTGCCTATATTGTATAAGGTTATTATTTAGAACGAAAATATTGTCTCTATTACGATGGATAACGGATGGCTCGATGAAGAGAAAAGATGTACTTTTACTATTTCTCAATGTCTTCAAGGAGAAGTAGAACCTTCTTACTGTAGTATCGCTCAATGGATTTTTAATGTTATCCATAATATTGCCGAAGGGTTACTTGTTTTAGATAGTGAAGGGAACATTAAGCTTTCCAATAAGGCCGCTGAAGAGCTTTTCGGCTATTATAGAATGGAACTTTTTCGCAAACCCTTCGTCGAACTCCTTGCCCCTCCCTATCGCCAGAAGTGGATCCGAACCTTTTTAGCTAAAAAGAAAAAAAAACCAATCAACCAATATGAACTTTTAGGTCAAAAGAAAGACAAAACAACTTTTTTCATGGAGATCTCGGTGAGCGAAGTCTTCTTAAAGGAAGGAAAAGTTTTAAGCGTTCTTGTAAGGGATATTAGAGAAAGAAAAGCTCTAGAAAAGGCAGCCTTAGAAGCTAGCGAACACGAAAGACAAAGAATAGGCCAAGACATTCATGATAGTCTCTGCCAGTTATTGATTGGTATTGAGTTTAAAGCTCAGTTTTTATCCCAAGAACTTCGAGAAAAGTCAGCCGTAGGTCATGAGCTAGCCTCTGAAATCGCCAAGTTAGCTAGAGAAGCAGCAACTTCAGCTCGGGACATAGCTAAAGGACTAGCGCCACTGGCGATGTCTACCTCCGATCTGATTGCTTCCTTAATGGACTTGGCTCAAAATACGGGGAAAAACACCCCCATCACCTGTCAGTTTCATTTGATTGGAGAACCTGTTGTTCCCAACCCTTCTTTTGCTATCCAACTTTATCGAATCGCCCAAGAAGCTGTTAATAACGTGATCAAACACTCCGGGGCCTCGCACGTCGACATCACTTTTGGGGAGACATCCGGAACGGTTTTTCTTCAAGTGGAAGACAATGGCATTGGGATGAAAATGAAAGAGGGGATAAATAAAGGGTTAGGTTTCCGGTCGATGCTCTATCGTGCGGGAATGATCGGTGCTAATTTGAGTATCGATTCTCTGCCTGGAAAAGGGACAAAAATCATTTGCAGTTTGCCTTCTTTCCAAAATACTAAAACCAATGGGTAAGAATAATATGATGAAGGAACGATCTACCGAAACCAAAAAAAGAGGGGTGCTCATCGTTGACGATCATGCCGTACTCCGAGAGGGTTTAGCGCATATTATTGGAACAGATCCATCCCTCTATGTATGCGGAATGGCTGAAAATGCGCAAAAGGGATTTGAACTTGTCGAAAAGTTAAAACCAGATATTGTTCTAGTTGATATTTCCTTACCAGGCAAAAGCGGTCTGGAGCTTGTCAAAGACATTCATGCTATTTACCCTGAAATTCCGATTCTGGTGCTCTCCATGCATGAAGAATCACTGTTTGCTGAAAGGCTGTTAAGAGCAGGTGCTAGAGGCTACTTAATGAAATCGGAAGGGGGTGAAAAACTACTGCAAGCTATCAACAGGATTCTAGAGGGCAACATTTTTGTTAGTGATGAAATTTCTTCCAGGATCCTAGAAGGCTTTACAGGGAAAAAAAGCTCACCTTTCAAGGCTAGCCCTTTAGGAAAATTGAGCGATAGGGAACTGGAAGTCTTTCAATTGATCGGCAAAGGACTTAGCTCCAGACAGATTGCCGAACAGCTGCATTTAAGTATCAAAACTGTCGAGGCTTATAGAGCTAGTATCAAACAAAAATTAAAACTACAGAGTGGCACTGAGCTGGTTCATTATGCCATCTCATGGCATCAAACAAATATTTCTTCTGGGCAAACAGATTTTTAACTGTTTTTTTTGCACATTTTTTTCTTTTTTAAGAAACCAAATGAATGCTTTTGTGCGTAAAACTTTTGCTGCATGAATTCCTCTTACCTCCACCACTCCAGTATTCTTCCTCCCTCTCTTTTTGATTCCTCAGCATTACAATCCTTTAGTTTCTTTTTAATCCTTCTGGGTTTCTCTTTATGTTGGGGAATATTTATAAATTTTTTTCTTCTTTTCCCCAAAATTTTGAAGATTCTCCAACCTTGTTCTCAGAGAAACTACCAGCCACTAAGAAAAAAGCTTTACTTTCTGGTATTTTTTTCTTTTGTTTGTCTTTCAGCAGGTTATGTATTTAAGCTGATTGTTCATCCCTCTCCTTTAATTGGACTAGGGATTTTCTATTTCCTTATAGCCTTTTTCTTGCACAGCCTCCTACAGGCTAACCAATCGAGCCCTCCTCCATTCATTGGATTGGCCAGTGGGGTTTTCCTGCTCATCGGCGAAGTTTTCTATCTTAGAGAAGTGAAATCCTTCTCCACTTTCGGTTTTTTGACCTGTCTGGAAATAATTTGTTTAGAAATACTTTCTGGTAGTTCTCTGATTTTTCTTTTGAACGTGGTCCCCCTTGTGGAAGGACAAGGTATCAGAAGGGTGTTGAGTTTTTCCCTTGCTAGGCTAGGTAGCCTTCTGGATATTCCTATGGCGCTATTTTTTTTAAGCCTGCTTTGGCTCTCCTTTGAAAGCTCCCTCTATACCACCAGTCCTTTTTTCCTTATTACTCCATGGTTTTGCATCCTTTGTAGTCTTTTGCTTTTATTCCGCATCTATCATCAACTTTTGGCAGAGCCGCGGTTTACCGGGATACTCATGAGATCTTTAGGGCCAAATCATTTCCAGTTTTCCTTTAGAAAACTCCCATTGCCAAGCAGCATAAAAATAACCTCCTTTTCTCTTCCTAGCTATGTTTTAGAATGCTGGACTTGCTGGATTCTTCTGCTATTGATAGCCTTCCGAGGCACTTCTCTTTTTTCTTCTGCCCTGCTGCCTTTCCAAGAGCATTTTGTCGGTAAAACCGGCATCTTTTCCTTCTCTTTCCATCCCCTTTCTCCTGCTCCCTTTAAACTACAACTTTCTAGTGTTGAAAATAATTCGCTGTCTTCTATACAAAGCCTCGTTCTTATCCTCAATGATCGCTCCAGTCCGTTTCATGTCATTGCTCCTTCCTTGAAAAAGGAAAAGGAAGGGGCTTATTACTTTTCAGCAAAAAATTTTTCTCATCCAGGAAATTGGCAAATAAAGATCTTAACTAAGACAAAAGATGCCAGAGCTTTCCACACGGAAGGATCTTTTGAAATCCATATTCCTTCAGGATGGAATCCTAACCCTTTTCCCCTACGTCCTTTTGTTGTTTTTATGCTTTTAGTGATCTCCTTTACCATCCTTTTACTCTTTATTTCCCTCTATCGGTTTAGTGTCTCCTTCGCTACGGAAACGAAAATCTTGGCCAATGACACCAATGGAGCTGAAATATTCGTTAACTATTTTGGCCCTAATGTCCGTTCTAAACTTGCCACTTTCTGTTCTGCCTTGATCCTTCTTGGAATAGCCTTCTTGTTTTAAGCTTGATTTTTTTTATGATCCAAGTAGCTTCTTTATTTTTCTTGCACCAATATGTTATGTCTGCTTTGCTAAATCTATAACTGGTTGACCCCATGGTGTAGTGGTCAGCACTCCACCCTTTCACGGTGGCAGCACGGGTTCGAATCCCGTTGGGGTCGATTGTGGTGCTGCTTTTCATGAAAAGAAAAACGGCCTATCTTCCTTTACACTATGGGAAAGCCCCTAGTTATCTTTTTGAAAGGATGGTACGTCTGGCTGGGGCTATGACCCAGTTGATTGTCGAAGAGTATGGCCCTGATGAAATGCTCCGAAGGCTTTCTGACCCTTGGTGGTTTCAAGCGTTCGGATGTGTTCTAGGTTTTGATTGGCATTCTTCGGGACTGACTACGGTCTGCTGTGGTGCCTTAAAGGAAGCACAAAAGAGATATGGGGATATCGGTATCTTCGTGGCTGGTGGCAAAGGCGGAGAATCGAGAAAGACCCCAGAGGAAATCGCCAGGATTGCCGATCGCTTAGCAATTAATGCTGCAGAAAGTCTCATGCGTACCTCTAGGCTTGTCGCAAAAGTAGATTCTGCAGCCCTTCAAGATGGATTTGCGCTCTATCATCACTGTTTTTTTTTCACCGCTTCTGGTTCCTGGTGTGTCATCCAACAAGGCATGAACGAAACGACGCGCTACGCACGTCGATACCATTGGCTTGGAGAAAGCACTAAAAACTTTGTCTGTAACCCTCATGCAGCAATTGATGATTTATCTGAAGAGATGGAAGGTCACCTTTTGCAATCTGAAATCGACAAAAATAGGCAACCCCCCGCTAAAAGCATTCTTCTTAATATGATTGCTGGAGAAGCCGAGCAATCAAGACAAACTTGTAGTGAATTAGCTAGAGAAAATCCTCAAAAAACCTTCAATTTAATTTCTGAAATTCTTTGTGGCCCCACCCTTTTTGCCCCTGCCCGACATACTATTAGCAGCACTGATATCCGTTTAATAAACCTTAAAGCTCTTCATAAAGCTATCCTTTCAGCTTACGAAAGAGATCCAAAAGACTTCCAATCGCTTCTTGAAACCCCACAGGTTGGTCCAGCTACAATTCGGAGTCTTGCCCTTGTAGCAGAACTATTGTTTGGAGTCCCGATCTGCAGAAAGGATCCAATTGAAGACTTTCCAAAGCAGGTCAATGGTCGGCGTTGGGCCGATTATGCATTTGCTCATGGAGGCAAAGATGGGATCCCCTATCCTATTGATCGAGTTTCTTATGACCGGAACATTGGGATTCTAGAAGAAACGATAAGAAAAGCTAAATTAGGATATATAGAAAAAAAAGATGCCTTAAAAAGACTTGCTCGTATTGCCCAATCCTCCCTATCTACTTAAAGATCCATTCTTTAAGAATAAAAAGAATACCTACCAATATCGTTGGGACTAATGCCATTATAAAAAGCTTAGTGGAAGCAATACCCTCAGGAAAAAATTTTCTAAGAAGGGACAATCCTACTAAGTTTGGAGCATTCGCTATAATCGTTAAGCCACCAGCAGATAAAGCACCCCCAATAATAGCTCTTTTTTTCATTTCGTCTAATTCTGGCACAATTAATGTAGCTAAGTAGGATATAAGAGCATTATCATTAAAAGAACTCAGCGCAACAGAAACTACGTAGAGAGGCAAAAAAGACATGTGGCTTAATAGCCGATTGATCCACCAAGACTGAAGATTCCCAAAGACTTCAAGAGAGGCCAAAAAGAATCCCACTAAAAAGGCTTTTTGCAGAGGGATTTCTCCTTGATAAGGTTTTGTGGCGTCCACAAAAGACAGAAAAAAAACGAGGATTCCAAATAAAAGTAAAAAATAGTCTTTTATAATGACCGTAGAAACAAGGAACCCAATATTGCCAATAACTATCCAAATAGGAATTTTTTCTCTCAGAGATTCAGCTTGCCCAGTTTCAGCCAAAAGACTTAGTCTTTCCTTTTCTAACCTTTTAAATTCCTCCTGGAACACAAAATAATACAAGAGATTGGCAAGGACTATGCCACAGGCAAAGACAAACCCAAAATGTACAAGCATATAGAAGCTATCCCATTGCCATTTTTGAGAAACCAGCACAACCGGTGGAGCTGCATAATTCGTAAGAGTCCCTCCAATTGAAACATTGAAAAATAGGAGTCCTATCGTCCCATAAGCTAAAGACTGTTTTGGGTTTAAACAGAAAAACTTTTCTGCTAGCAATAGTGCACTGATTGTTATTGCCGAAGCTTCCGTGATGAAAGACCCAAAAATAGGGCCGAGTGTTAAGATCAAAAACCACCAACTGGTTACGCTGTCTTTTGTTATTCGAACCAAAAATCCTATAAGCCTCTGCGATATATAGAGAATTGGTTGAGCCGAAGAGATAGTCATTAAAACGGCAACAAATAAAGCTTCGGTATATTCCGTTTTCAATTTTAACTTATCAAAGGTTGCGTTCCAACCGAACCGATACAAAGAGACCATTAAAAGCGGCAAGAGCCATAATCCAAAAATGATTTCAACCTCACCTAGATAACGTACGAGTACCCCAAAGAAATAGAGCCAATGGCTCCTAGCCCTTTTCCCACCACTTCTCTGCCATGCATAATCGATCAACGTTTCTCCTTTGCGAAATAGCACAGGAGAAACCAACGTATGAAAAACGGCTAGAAAAAAAATCCAGTCGCTAAATAATCAAAAGGATCTAAAACCATACTTAAAAATAAAAAAAATTATCCCCATTTTTTTCAATGGGAATTGATCCAATCAAAACAGGCACAAAAAAGCAGCACACCTGCTTGTTGCCTATCCAATAGATTATTATTACAGCAGTCCCATAGGGATTATCAAATCTATCCGACAGTCTTAGACCTCTTTAAACCTGTCTGAACAGGTAGTCAGCTGACATTCAGCTTTGCCAAGGAGCAAGGTTTCTGCGGCGTCTGACAGGCCCAAAGCTTTTTTGCTACCTCCAATAGCAGTAGAAAACATTCCTTTATTTACCCACCGGTAGGATATCATTGAGAGCTTTATATAAGGCCCATACCATCCCTTCAATGTCCTCCAATGACGAACAATAGGGCGGAACAAGAATAAGAACATCTTTGATAGGTCGAGTGACAAGACCATAGGCTTTTGCCTGTTCGCTGACAGCCCATCCTATATCAAGATTAGAATCGATAAGCCCGTTTTTATTTTTGAGGATTTCTACAGCTAACACCGCTCCTTCTACCCTCACATCTCCCACTAAAGGATGCTGCCAAAAAATAGTAGAAGAAGATTTCAATTGGCTAGAAATCGCCTTGATCCATCGGAGCGTGTTTTCTTCTTCGAAAATTTTTAAATTTTCCAAAGCCGAAGCACAAGCTAGTGGATTAGCCGTATAACTATGTCCATGAAGAAAAGCTTCCTCATAGCCTCCTTTGAAGTCATCAAAGATCTCTTCCCTAATAAGGGTTGCGGCTATGGGCAAGGTACCTCCCGACAAGCCTTTAGCCAAACAGATAAAGTCGGCATACACACCTTCTTTGTGTGATGCGATCAATTGGCCTGTCCTGCCCATGCCACTGAAAACTTCATCGACGATAAAAAAAGCACCAGCTTCCTTAGTTAACTTAAAGGCTTCTTTTAAATAACCTTCAGGATGCATCCACATTCCTGATGCTCCTTGAATTTTGGGTTCTATGATCATCGCTGCCAGTCTCTTTTTGTTTTTTTCGATTGCTTTTTTCAGTGCCTCAAGGCATTCCCAAGAACATATTTTCGATTCTCTTGCATCGCTTCCTCTACTGCTTTTAGCCCTATTCCATCGGCAGTGGAAACAGGATGGGGCAGGCAGGCTTTCCGACTCAAAAAGCAACTCTTTAAATCGGCTCTGAAATGGGATAGAAGAAACACTCATGGCGCCTACTGTATCTCCATGATAACTGCCTTCTAAACAAAGAAATAAAGTCCTTTCCTTTTCCTTTCTTTGTTTCAAAGCCTGCCAAGCTATTTTAATTGCTGTTTCTACAGCGGTAGAACCATTATCAGAAAAAAAAACTCTGTATTTGTTTGCGCTACCTTGAGAAATAAGCAAAGAAAGTTTTTTTCCTAGATTAACCGCCCACTGATGAGTATTCCCTAAAAAGGAAACATGATCGATTTTTTCTAGACATGCTAATATCGCTTTAATAATACGCGGATGACGATGCCCATGGGTGGTAGTCCAGATTGAGGAATTGCCATCCCAAAACCTATTATTCTTCTTATCAAAAAGATAACAACCCTCAGCCTTGTCTATAACAAGAGGTACATAGGGTGGATCGAACCATTTATTATAGGGAGTAAACGGATGCCAAAGGAATTGTTTATCAGCCGCAATAATCGAATTAACTTCAGACATAAAAGCTTATAGATGTTATTACTCCAAACATTTTTTCAGAGCGCCTTTCAAATAGTCGATTTGTTCGGTAGAATGGAGTGCTGTCAGCGAGATTCTTAATCTTGCTGTCCCTTTAGGAACTGTGGGATAACGAATAGGAGGAAGATAAATCCCTATTTTTTCTAGCTCTTGGGATACTTGGATGGCTTTAGCTTCCTCTCCAATTAGTATGGGAATAAGGGGAGAAAAGAAAAGACGGCTATTAGGGCTTTCTTCCAAAAAATAAGCAACGTTGTCTTTTAGTTTCTTTCTTAGCTCTGTGCCACTTTCCGATTTAATGATATGGAGGGCAGAGCAAGCCGCTGCAATGGATGAAGGACTAAGAGCAGTAGAAAAAATAAACGATCTGCCTTTGTTGATTACCCAATCTATAAGCAGAGCTGACGAGGCGATATAGCCTCCCTGAGATCCTAACGCTTTAGAAAAAGTCCCCATGAAGACATCTACCTTATCCATTACCTGCAGGCAACTGGCTAGACCATTGCCCTCCTCCCCTACTATGCCTTCAGCATGGGCATCATCTAATAAAAGCAACCCTTCATACCTCTCTTTGAGTTCAATCATCTCTGCCAGTGGGGCTACATCCCCATCCATAGAAAAAATAGATTCACTAATTATCAATATCTTTTCGTAGCTTGCCGTATATCTATCCAAGATCTGTTTTAAGTTTTGGACATCATTATGCCCAAATACCCTAATTGTAGCCTGACTTAATCTGGCTCCATCCCATAATGAAGCATGGCAGTGCTTATCCATTAAAATCAAATCCGATTTGCCGACTAAAGCTGGTATAGTCCCAATGGCTGCACTATATCCCGTTGGAAAAATCAGGGCCTTTTCTTTCCCTTTCCATTGTGCCAATGCTTTTTCAAAAGGAGAAAAAAGGGGATTGTTTCCTGATATCAACCGAGAAGCCGAACAACTGGCTCCATATTCCTGGATTGCCTGCTGCGCCTTCTCCTTGACTAGTGGATGTTGGGAAAGCCCAAGATAATCATTTGATGAAAAATTTATGATCTGTTTTCCTTCATATTCAGCCCGCATCCCTTCTATCGGCCGAAAATCCTTTAGTCTTCGCAAGAGGTTTTTATTTTTAAGCTCATCAAGCCCCTTTGCTAACTTCTGAATGAATTTTTTTTCTCCTTCAACAATCATAAAGCTTCTACAGAATGAACAATCTTTCCATTGATAATAACAATCGAAGGCTCTTTTTGTTCATAAAGGAGCGCTTCCAATAGATCAGAAGAAGAAGAAGAATTAAAAGGGATAGCCACTAGATCCGCATAGGCACCGACAGCAATTTCTCCTAGTTTGCCTTGCAGTCCCAAAGCCTTAGCAGGATTCACTGTCACCATCTTCCACCAATCCTCTATGGATATTTCTGGGCAAGCTTGTCGAGCCTTCTGTATTTCTTTTCTCATATCTAAAGAGTCGTTGGAGGCCAGGCTGTCGGTTCCCAAAACGACATTGACTCCTCTAGATAAAAGCTGCCTTAAAGGAAAAGGATCATGACCAAAAAAGGCATGCGATTTAGGGCAATAAACAACATTCCAAGAATTTTTTTTAAACCAATCCCAATCAGTCTCGTCTAGATAATTAAGATGGACTAAAAAGGCATTTTTAGTTAACAGCTCATTTTCAGCAAGAAAACGGAGTGGGGTGGATTTTTTAAACCTTGCACTCCTTGGCTCTACCCGAGAGATAAAATCAAACAACCCTCCTTTTTTTTGCGTGAACATCTCATATTCTTCATAAGATTCTGCCACATGAGTCATTAATAATCCATTTTCTTGAAGGCACCACCTCTTTGATAACGCGTATAATTCAGGGCTTGCCGTATAGGGAGAATGAGGAGATAGTCCGATAGCTGTCGAAGAAGCTCGGTTGCTAAAAAAAAGAAGAGAGCCAGCTAATTTTTCATCCGTCCAAGAAGAGCAGTTGACATCGATAAGTTCAAGAAAACTAAAGACCCGTAATGGATAAGGGGATTCAAAAAGAAAAACTTCTGGTATGGATACGACATCAAGGACACAGGTAGTGGCTGACTTCAAAAGTAAATCGATACCCATGCTATGGGCTTTGAGATAGTCAATTGCCGATAATGTTTTCTTAAATTGAATAATAGTCTGCAGCCAATCCACAAAAGATCCTTTGGAAGCTGACAATTTATCCTTCAAAAGCGTGTATTCTAAATGACAGTGTGAATTGATAAACCCAGGAAAAATTATGGAATTGCCTAATTCAAGGACTTTTTCTCCTTCGAGCGCTTCCAAAGAAGTCGCCACCTCGACTATTTTATTTCCTCTGATTCGAATTGCTCCAGGAGATAATATCAACCCCGGTTTACATACAACATGGGAAGCTTTGAGAAGAAACATTCAGTTTGAATTCTATTTGAAGGAAAATAAAAATAAAGGCAAAATTGTATGAATAAGACTCCTCACACACATCCAAAGATAAAAAGACTTTTCCCTTATATTTTTTTCCTTCAAATAGCTCCTCTCAAAAAGTGTTGAGCTAAACTCTAGTTTTGCAAATAGTGTTTATTGACTACCTGGAGAGTCCTATTAGAACGGACAAAGCGGCAAAGCTGCTGAGGGGGGGATCAGTCAAGATGCTGCATCGATGGGAGTGCGAAGGTTGGTTCGTTCCGGTGGCGCGGAAGGACAGCCACCGACGCCTGTATACCGAAACACAAATCGATGAATTTATCGGCTTGCGAAATGCGGTATCCGAGCCGACACGAGCATTTTGCCAAGGTCAATGGCTGCGAATGGATGGTGCTCAATCAGGAACGGTTGTCAGCCAAACAGGAAATGGTGCAAGAGCGGATGACAATCCTACCTTGCTTTTCTTTTAGGTTGGATGGGTTAAGAAACTACAGAGATTAGCTAAGCGAGGCGCTGAGGAAGGAGGCAACCCATGAAATACAGAATTGCATCGGATTATCCGTTGGAGAGCGATTGGCTGTCTGCCAAGGAATTCAAACAACATGACAAGAGCGATAGCGCAGCCATAGCGATTGCCATCCAGGGGGTAGACTTGTCAGATACGAATGCGTCAGCAAGACGGGTCTGGGCAGGAAGAAAATTGTGCGCACGATTGTGTATGTTTTTGGCAGTCTAATATATATGTCTTTAGCTATAGGCTCAGATAGACCTAAAAGAAGAAAAGAACAATCCCTTGGAAACAAGAGGATTGTTAGCCAATCAGTGCCGCGTGACCTTCAAAGAAAAATAAAAGAACATCTTTAAGAAAGCTCTTTTTTCCTTTCCTTTTTAATGAAAGGAAGATTAAGGGGTAAAGTAGGATATTGGGCGTAGAGTTTTGGAAAACATATTGGAGCATATTTCTTCCAAAGCCAATGCAAGCAATAAAGGAATGTGTAGGAATAAATTATGGAGATAATCCAACCAGCACAAATATCTGAAGGATAATGCACTCCCATGTATATTCTTGAGTAGCTTACCATGAAAACCCATAACCAGAACCAAATAGCTGGCAATCCATATACGGCTGTAGCCATGACCGCAGCAGCTGTATTATTGGCTGCATGTCCAGAAGGAAAAGACCTTCCCCTTGCCCGCTCTCCTGTCCTAGAAGGATTGGAATAGTAGATATGATTAGATTTTTCCACAACTCTAACATTGGGAAGCACCTGAAAAGGTCTTGGTCTATGGACCATTTCTTTGATTGAATCAATAATTAACCGATCACCAACTAGAACAGAAAAAAGCACTAAAATAACAAACAACCGTTCTCTAAATTTTCCAAAATAAAGGAGGGAAATTCCAAGCAACCATAAAGGCAAACGAAAATTCCCCAAATCAGAAATAAACGGCATCAACTGATCCAGCCATGGCGTATGCGCTCCATTGATCCAATAAAAGACATAAAGATCCAGCGACATCGACGAAAAGACAGATAAATTTATCGTTTATAAAGCCTCAAAGCATTCCCAATAACAAAAAGATCAGATAATCCCATAGCGGCCGCGCAAATCGAAGGAGACATTTTTCCCATCACCGCAAGAGGAATAGCTAAGGTATTATACAAGAATGCCCAAAAAAGATTTTCTTTTATTGTTTTAAGGGTTTTATCACTGATTTCTAATAGGACTGGAATAATCTCTATATCCGCATTCAGCAAGACAATATCAGCGGACTCCTTAGCAATATCACTGGCATTCAAAACGGCAATTCCCAAATCTGCTTGAGCTAAAGCGGGAGCATCATTTATCCCATCTCCAATAAAAGCAATCGATTTACCCTTTTCCTGAAGCCGCTTAACGACAGCGGCCTTCTCTTCAGGACGGACTTCAGCGATTATGTTTTCAGGGGGAATGCCTATTTCTGTTCCCAATTTCATGGCAATTTCCTTTTTATCTCCAGAAAGGATGTATACGGTATAGCCTCTAGCTAAGAGTTTTGCAATGACCGTTTTAGCATAAGGTTTAATAGGAGCATACACAGGATAAAAAGCCAACAGTTTCTCGTCCATAGATAATCCAATTCCAACAGCACTATTGACTTGTTGCTCCCAACCACTGACACCTAGGCTTTTTAGCCATGAAACAGAACCCAACCTTACTATTCGATCTCCATAAATCGCTTGAATGCCCGCTCCTGGCTTTTCTTGCCACTGCATCAAAGGAACAGGTTGAGCACTTTTACACTTTTCTGCCAATGCACGACTTATCGGATGGAGACTTGATTTGCAAAGGGAATAAGCAAGCGCATCTGCAAAGGAAGGATCTTGAAAGAAATAAGTTGGATCGTCTATACTTAATACAGGTTCAGTTAACGTTCCAGTTTTGTCGAAAATAACATCTTTAATTTTTCCACATTTTTCTAGGGCAGATCCGTCCCTGATCAGTACCCCTAAAGAAGCCAGTCGATTTGATGCCACCATAATTGCCGCAGGTGTCGCAAGCCCCATAGCGCAGGGACAGGCTACTACGAGAACAGAAGCCGCTCTAATTAGTGCCGTTTCCCATTTGGTCTTTCCTGACATTCCCCATCCCAAAGCTGTCACAATGGCTATAGCTATAACCACAATCACAAAAATACTGCTTATCTTGTCCACAAAATTCTGAATGGAAGCCCGACTTTCTTGAGCTTTCAAAACAACTTCAGCAATATGGGCAAGAACCGTTTTTTCTCCTGAAGAAGTCACGCGGATCACAAGCCGAGCATTAAGGTTAAGGGTTCCTGCAAATACTTTTTTACCAGGAGTCTTATCAACTGGTCTACTTTCTCCTGTTAGCATGCTTTCATCTACAATGCCTTCTCCATCAATTACCTCTCCATCCACCGGGATCCGTTCACCCGGTTTCAAAACTACTCTTTGACCGACAGAAAGGGTTTCAACTGGTACTTTTTTTTCTACATTATTGTCCAACAAAAGATTTGCATAAGGAGGGGCCAGCTCCAAAAGCTTCTTAAGAGTTCTATTGGCTTTACTTGAGACCCTTGCCTCCAGCCAATGTCCGGCACTTACCAGAGTGATAATGGCTGCCGCTTCATCAAAGTAGTAATGTTCTATAATTCCAGGAAAGAGGAGACCCAAAGTGCTTAAAAGAAAAGCTGAAGAACTGCCCAGAGAAACAAGGGTGTCCATGTCCAATCTGCCACTACGAATCTGACGATAGGCTCCTATATAAAAGGAAGAGCCACTGATTATTTGAACAGGTAGCGCTAGCAAAAACAGATAAAGGCCAAAGAAGAAATTCCAATGCACATACAATGTCGTCATCCACGAAGAGGGTACCGAAAGGCTAAAGAGGAAGTTCCCTAACCAGGAAGGAGGGGATCGTACGGTAAATTGGCTTATATAAAGGATAGTTGTCAGAGAGATACCCAACAAAAGAGATCGGGTCCAACGCCTGGAAGCCTCCTCTTCATCTTCTTCTTCCATCAACTTTGCCTCATAGCCAGCACTCTTAACCGCCTCCAGGAGCTGTGTCGGCTGACAGCCTTCTTCAGCATTTACTACCGCCCGAGATGTTTCCAGATCCACATGAGCCGACACTACCTTGGGAACTTGTGTGAGTGCGTTTCGAACATGCCTCACACAATTACTACATGTCATACCTTCGATTCGTAACTTTATTTTCATTTGAAAAATATATGCACAAGGCTTAACTGTTCCTAAAAAAATTCCCTTTTGATTCCCTAAAACCTATTAAAACTGATCATAAAGAGAGTTTGTCGGAATATAGCCAAAAACGATTGAAAACCACAGAAGCCCACAGCCTGACACAAGTTATTATCCTCTCTACTTTTTGTTAATAATTGTAAGTAACAGGCGAAGCTGGCTTTTAGCTTCCCACTGGGAAAGATCCTTTGTTTAAGAAACAGAGGCAAAACAAAGCACAACACCTAAAGAAGAGCTTGAAGAATTTGAACAGCATTCCAAGCTGCTCCTTTCAGCAGTTGATCTCCACTTAAGAAGAAGGCAATCCCACGAGGATGAGACAGGTCTTCTCTAATTCTTCCCACTAATACTTCTTTCTTTCCAGAAGCTTTAAGTGGTGTTGGAAAATATCCATTCTGAGGATCATCGACGACTAAAACTCCGGGAGCCTTAGAAAGTATACTTCTTGTTTGCTGCGCATCTAGTTTCTTAGCAGTTTCAATCACTACTGACTCAGAATGCGCTCTAAAAACAGGAACTCGGATGCAAGTAGCACAGATGTTAAGATTTGGGTAATGGAAAATTTTCCGAATTTCTTGCATCACCTTGTTTTCTTCTCCATTATACCCGTTTTCGGTAACCGGGCTGTTATGAGAAAAAACATTAAAAGCGATTTGCTCTGGAAAAACTTCAGGAACAATCGGCTTTCCATAGACAAAATGACGTAGCTGAGTCTCCAATTCCAATATGGCTTTGGCGCCAGCTCCGCTGACCGCTTGATAAGTAGAGACAATCACTCGCTCAATCGTTGCCACCAGATGAATTGGCCACAAAGCAACCGAGAGGATAGCCGCCGTACAGTTAGGATTGGCAATAATTCCTTTATGACTTTTTAGATCTTCTTTATTAACTTCTGGAACAACCAAGGGAACATTGGGTTGGAGTCTAAAAAAAGAGGAATTGTCAATAACAATCGCCCCACTTTCTTTGGCAATCGGAGCAAACTGTTGTGAAACTGAACTGCCTGCACTAAAAATTACAAAATCAAGACCTTTGAAAGCATGAAAAGATAGTTCTGCAATTGGAAGCTCTTCTCCTAAAAACCCAATTTTTTTACCGACTGATCTGGACGATGCGAACAGGCGCAGCTCAGATATTGGCAGCTTGCTCTCTTCCAAAAGCTTAATTGCTTCTACACCAACAGCCCCTGTCGCCCCAACAATTCCAATTTTTAATCCCATAGCCTCTATGATTCCTTCCTTTTAGTTGACTGTGGAAAAATCTAGAAGGTGAGTCTTCTGATTTTCGCTCGAGAATAATACCAACTTCAATAGTAAATTCCTCTATCCATAATACAATACTGCTTTCTTCTTTTTCTCAATTTTTTTAATAAAAGAAACGAACAGACCATTCTGCTCCCATAACTTTTAAGCTTTTCAATAAAATACCAAAGTTTATAGACTCAGAAACTACTTACCAGAGAGCGGCCTACTTTCTGGTTGGACCGATGGCTTCTGTTCGGAGGGCTTAGTTACTGGAGAAGGTTTCTGAGAGGAGGCTTCTTGTTGAACCACCGAAGCCTTTTTGGCCATCGGTTCATTTTTTGAGGCCGATAGAATCTTAAAAAACGAAGAAAAATTCGGTTTCTCAATGCGATCTAATAGAAGGCTTTCTGACTTGCCCACGAAGATTGCCCCTGGCTCGATCAATAGAGAGGCGGTTTTAATATCGCCAAATACTTTGGAAGTATTGAGCAGTTCTAGTCTTTCTTTTGCAAAAAGGTTCCCTTCTACTTGTCCTCTGACAATAATTGTTTTTGCTTTTATTTCAGCTTTTACAATTGCATTAGGGCCTATCAGCAATACCCCATCCTCTGAATGGATATCCCCTTCGAGTTTGCCATTAAGTTGTAATTCACCGCTAAAACCTACGGATCCTTGAAATTCGCTATGTTGATCCAGAATAGTTACCTTTGAGGATTCATCCATTGGTTTTTGGGATTCAGCTTTATCTAACTGATGAAAATTCACTTTTGCACTCCTCTTTTCTTTCTTCTCTTTTACCTTAATTGATTGCAATACGCAAGGGTCGGAATTGATGAAAAAAGACAGCAAAATTTTCTTTTTCTTTTATTACACAACATAAAATGATAAGCCAAAGACAAAAAGGATTTTTTGAAAATGCTAGGTATAGGAGTCGTTGAAAACAACCCTCAAAAAACTCCCTCTCCCAACCAAAGGCTCTTTCTAGAACTGATCTTCAATATCCTCCTATTTACCTCGCTGCTGATCTGCTTGTTACTGGCAATTGCCTATTATCTCTACCATAATCCTAAGTCTATCCTCCTGAGCATTGCTCACCATTATCGTCTTCCTCTACAAATAGAAGAGGTCAAATGGGTGACGCCACATAGTCTAAAATTAGAGAAAATAGAACTTGGAGAAATGGCAAAAATAAAGGAGGCTCAGATCGAATGGGATTGGATGGAGTTGTTTAGCCGACAGCTAATAAAAAAACTAGCGGTGGATTCCCCAGAAATCTGGACAAGTGAAATGATTAAATTTTTAGAGGATAAAATAGGGAGCACCGAACCCTTCCAGCCTCCCTTACCGCCAACATTGGATTTTTTGCTTTTTAAAATCCAATTCAACCCGATTGTTGAGAAGCTGGAGATAAAAAACGCTATTCTCAATATTGATAGAATCCATCCTCAATTACCACCCATTCCCTTGCTTTTGGGTTCCAAGGGTAGCCCTTTTGTTCTATCCCACGTTCCTCTTTTAGGAATTACTGCTAATAACGAAATTTTAGAACAAGCTACTGGCAGCGACATTGTCTTATTGTCTCCCTATGATCCGCTTAGTAAAATTATCTCTATTGAATCCATAAGAGTCAAATTTTCCTGGACTGGGCTTGTTCATCATCGGGTAGAAGAACTCACCGTATTTCGGCCTACTATTTTCATTGGTCCCGATCTTTTTTGGTATGTAGACCAATTCCGTGAATTGCAACGTCAATTGAAAATAAAAGCGAACAAACTCGATACTCTAGAAGATTGGCATATAAAAAAGCTCCACTTAAAGTATGGGAATCTCACTGTGACGGCTTTCGGAGAACCTAGTTTTGAACTTCCTTTCATCTTTGAAACAACTGCTCAGGATTTTCCTTTGAATAATTGGAAGGAAGTGAGCCTTAAGAATGTGCTTCGCATTATCCCTGGAAGAATAGATTATCCTCAGTATGGGCTTTCCATGGAAGTAACTGGAGGAGAAATAGCCTTCAATTTGCCTCCGGAAAGTAATACAGCTAATAACCTTGTCCACTCCATACGATTTAATGAATTAAATTGGAGAGGCTTTAAGGCAACCAATGGATGGATGTCTGTAACCTTCCAAAAGGAAGGAATCTATGGGTTTTATGGTTTTTCTCTTTTTGATGGATATACCCATGGTGGATTCCAAGTAGGCTATGAAAGCGGATTTCCATGGGATGGATGGATGACGATTTCTGGAGCCAAATTAAGTCCTTTAATAGAAAAGCTTTGTATGGGGAAAAAAGATGTTGTATTCAGAGGGAACATCGATGGAAGAATGCGAATGAAGGCTTTTGGATCCTACATCGAAAATGTTGAAGGTTTTTTTCTACTCTCTGCCCCAGGATATTTGGATATAAAAGATGTAGATATGCTTCTAAAGAATATTCCTCCATCCTGGAAGGGTACTGCTAGCCAATTTTTTGCACTTCTTGTCGATTCGCTTCGAAATTATCGATATAAAAACGGTTTTATTAAATTAACTTATAGTTATCCTGATAGTAATCTACTTATGGGACTCTATGGTCCTCAAGGGAAGAGGAATTTTTCTCTCCACTGGACACAGGACCCAAAATTAGGTCCCCCAATTGGACAAAATTTATTAAATGCGAGTGAAAAAACAATTTCTTTCGAACATTAATTGCTTATTTTTTTAAAAACATTAATAAAAAAGGAAAGGTTGTTCTTTCTCTTTTTTTGGCTATTTGGCTGCACTCCAACTGTCAAAGTAACCACCCCAGAACCTGTCAAGATTAATGTAAATATGGGCGTTGTCATTACTGAAAAAGAGTCCCCCACCCGGATCCGACTTGACCCCATGATTGCCGACCGAAGAAGGCTACGGTCTGGAGAGGTGCAAAGTCTAAAAAATGCCCGTGTCATCGGAGAAAATCGAGAGGGCTATTTGGAAATAATTAATCCTCCTAAAGAGGAAAATTACAGAAATTGGGCTAAAAAAGTAGTGGCTGAAGAAAATGAGGACAGAACACAACTCTACTTAACACAAGCTAAGATTCAGGCCAAACCCTTAGAAGAAATTGAAAAAGAGTACGCCAAAAAATGGCAAGAAATGAGTTTCCCTGGAGAGTATATTCAACAAGACAATGGGAAATGGATTCAGAAATGAGACAAAAGAAAAACACGGTTTTTTTCTTTTTTCTCTTTAGCTTAACAAGTCTATCTTTCAGCTTTGCTCAACAACCCTTTCTTTCTCAAGATGCTTCCTCCTCCGATTCTCCGTATGATTATCCACTGCCCTCTAATCCTCAACCGCAAACACCTCTAAACCCCATACAATACCATTCCTCCTCTCCTCAGGAAAACTCAACAGGACAGAATCCTTCAAAGACCCAAGTTTATGGACAACAGCCAGCTAAAAAAAGCTCCCCCTCCAACAGAGCAGACGTTGAGTTTAGTGAAGAGTTACCTGATCCAACTAACGGCTTAAAACCATTTTTGGATTCTTTAAACGAAGAGCAAAGAAAAACTATCGAAAAGAAATTTCGTCGAGATGCCATCCATGCTTTTGTTGGAAGAACGGACACCCTAGATAAAAGCTATCTCCTTTTTGCTGAAAAAACACCAAAAAATAATGAAACGCTAATCCTCGTTTTCATTTCTAAAAAAAATAAAATCCACTATCTTTTTAGCAGTTTGCAACCTTTTTCTATCCCTCCTCAAATACGGCTCAATCCGTATGATAGGCTTTCCTTATCTTTGTCCGTCATAAGGTTTGAAATGTCACAAACCACCCCTGAAATTTTTACTCAAACGGCTGTTCAACAAAAAAAAGAGGCTAAAAAACACTAAAATTCCTCTGTCACATCCCCACAAAGAAGCATCGCTGAACCATAATAGGGATTCTTGACCTCTTTATCCGGTTGAATCCAACTAGCTTGAGCCATAGGACAGGTAAGAACAAAATATTTGCCAGTTTTGATTTGTTTTGATCTTAATACCCCAATCAAGACATCACTAATATCTTTAAATGCCAATCTTGCCGAATCAAGATCCTTGGCTCCCATTAGAGTATCCACTTTACCCAAAAGCCCTTCAGGAAAAAGGGAAGGAGTATTTTTCTGAACAATTTCCTTCAAAGATTTTGCGGCTTCTGGTACTCCTTTCAAAGAGTCGTCAGATAATGATTTCCCTATTTTGAAATACTCCTGTAAAGCTGAATCCAAAGCAGGTGGAACCCCTTGAGCAACTAATCGATAAGCAATTCCAAAACACAGGATTGACAGAAAAAGAGAGAGAGTAATGCATTTTTTCATAAATTTATCATTGTATCAATAGCCCAAGCTATTGACTATTGGGTAATTAAAACTCAGGGATTAGTAGATTCAAGTTCTTTTGCATATTTTTCGAGCACTTCGGCAACTGCTTTCATCAAATCAGCTTTCATTCTTAGCTTTCTTGCTGTTGCTTTCGGATTCTTTGTTCCTTCAACTTCTTTGAGCAGTTGATCGAAGTCCTGTGAACTACCACAACAAGCCATTCCCCCTTTCCCCCCCATCATACCGTGGCCCATTCCTCCCATCATGCCATGATCCATTCCTCCCATTTTGTGCCCTTCATGTTCCTCTTCCGATTGTTGCTCCATCTCCATCTTCTTATGTTTTTCGTGCTGATCATGTTGCGCATAAAGAGGAAAAATAGACAACGCACCAAATAAAAGAAAAAAGAAAAAAAAGCCAAATCCCTTGGAACAAAGATTCTTAGGCATAAACTATTTTCCTCCTTATAAAAAATCAAAAGCTAACTGATTGTTATTCCACAGAATACATTGCCATCATCCCGCTATGCAAGTGTTCAAGAATATGGCAATGTAACATCCATTTGCCTGGATTAGACATTTCTAAAAGGATATCGACAACATCTCCAGCGCCTACCATAAAAGTGTCTTTCCAGACATGATTCGTTTCTTCCACATCGTTGACAGCAAGCACAAGAAACCTATTCCCATGAAAATGCATTGGGTGTTGCATTGGATGGAGTGAATGGATGTCGTTAATAATCCGTATCTTGACATAATCCCCCTTTTTGTAATTCCAATCCATAATAGCCCCATTAGTTTTCATAGTGCCAAGATCGGTGATCTGCCATGTAATTTCTTTGGAAGTCGACATCTTGTTTTGCAAATACATATGATCTTCCCATTCAACCTTCGCCCCTGTTTTTGCAAGCATGGTAATAAGACCAGGGAACGCTGCAGATTGCGTTGGCGTCGAGCTTCCTGGTTCAGAAAATTTTGAAGCCTCTTTTTTGGAAACCGCCACCGACAGTCGAATTGTCCTGTCGGGCCTAGCGGATTTATACTTAGCCACCAACGGCTCGATCTCCTGAATAACTTCTTTGTTTTCCCTTAGCTGTTGGAATTCTTTTTCATAGGAGACCGCTACGGGCTGGTCGCCTACTCGAAACTTCGCTAGTTGGTAAGTGCGTGGGCCAACAAGAGGATCCACTGCATGATGGGTTAGGATGAACTCGCCCGTTGAAGGAAAGAATACCTCTACAATTTGTCTTTCTGAAGGAGCGATAACAACCGCATCAACAAATTGTTCCTTTTCGACTCTCCCATTATCTCCTCCCACCAGTTTGATCTTTAATCCAGGAATAAATACCCGGAAAGGCCTCACACTGGAGGTGTTTGTTAGGTAGAAACGGATCACCTCGCCTTTTTGCACATCAAAAGTAGGTTGAACTTGTCCATTAATAAGAAAGGTATTCCCATAGCGACCCATAAAAACAAAATTGGAATAATCCTGAAAATACTCAGGTAGTTTGCCGTCTTTAATTAGAATATCAGTTAATATCAGCGGCATTTCTCTATTGACTGGCCCCCAATAGGTTGGATCTTTAGGAATGACAATATAATTGCCATACAATCCAAGCTCTTGAGCATAATCATCTCTATAATGGGGATGATACCAATAGACCCCCGGATCATCAAATTTAAGCTTATAGGTAAAACTTTTGCCGTTGGGTACAACCGGTTGGGTGACATCAGGAACTCCGTCATAACGGTTATCTACTCGCACCCCATGATGATGAATAGTCGAAGGCAGCCCCGTTAGATTTTTAAACTCCAGGGTAATCTCATCTCCTTGATTTACATAAATAAAAGGCCCAGGAACTGACCCATTGTAACCAAGCATCTTAATTTCTGCATTGCCTATTTTAGTCCGAAGCTTTTGGGCAGTTATCGAATAGGTATCCCCATTTTTCAGATGCACATACTGCGTTTCCTTGACAAGTGGATATTGATCCGGATCGACAGAAAAATCGTATTTAGGCTTAGCTCCTTTAAACCAAAAAAATAGCCCCCCTCCCATCAGAGCAACTAAAATCAACACTATAAAATAAGACAGCTTGGTCTTCCCTTTGGTTGTCTGCAACTCTATAAACTTAAAAAATCCATTCATATTTTACTCAATCATTAACACATGATATAACATATATTACCATTAAAATCATCTTTCTTCAAGCTTTACTTGAAGCAATAGAAGAAGCGGCTTCTCTCCTCCTTTTAGAGACGAAGAAGAAAATAAGCGCTCCCACTACAACAATCCCAAGGACAATACCCCCCATAACTATGGGACTGGTCAAAAAGCTAGAAAGCCCTACATTAATAGGAAACTTAAAGACAATTGGATTGGAGCCATCTCCTTTCACTAGGGTAATATGTGTCATATATTTCCCCGTTTTCTCAAAAGTCACATCAATGGAGGCAACCCCAGAAGAATAGAGCTTTGGAGGGACTTCTAATATCGGTTTACCTGTCGATTCGTCCACAACTTTAACCTCTAAGGGAATGGTTCTCAAATCAGGAGTAATCAAATCAAATACCATGGTCATTTTTCCAGTATTGGGAATATTTTGACAATAAGTCTTAAATTGCCCCATCCTCCCATAAACATAGACATCTAGATGAATTGCATATCCACCCTGAGAAAGAATCCCACACTCCATTCCTCCATTATCGCTGCCTCCATGACCAAAGCAAAAAAGAGGAAAGCTAAGAAATGCAAAAATAAAAGCGATATTTTTCTTCACATTTTTCGATATCCAACTACCAAAACCTGTTCTCCTTTTCCTTATGAAACAATCATCATTGCAATCGGTAGATTCCTTTTGTTTGCACAACCTTTTTAGTGCTAAAGGCAATGTAAAAATCATTTATTTCTCCTTTCAAACTTCAATTGATTCGAAAATACTAATTGAAAATTGTTAGTTACCTACCATTTAATAAACCTAAAATAGAAAGAAAAAACAATTGCAAAATATCTTTAGCAAAGAAAAAGTCCTAATTAAAAGTCAGATTTAATCTCTAGGGAAAAGAATGACTCCCTATACGGCTATTCCTGATGGTCCTCCTGTTAAGGTTATTTTTCTGGTTCTTCTTCTGTTTCATAGGGAGCCTGCAAAGCATCAATAAGGATTTTGGCACCGGGAGGGGGCTTAATGGCTCCGGAAAGAATTTCCGAAGGACTGACATCCCTGTGATAATATTCTCTATTGGTATCAGGGCCTCCACAATTGCTGTTCCTTCTATGGATATGCCTCCAAAGATTCCTTGACTCTGACTGTAAGTATAGATAGCAGCCATTGGCATCACTCCTGCTTCGGCCGTTCTTCCGACGGGACCCGCCGTTGCACTAATACTACCTCCAATATTAAAATTCCCACCTTTTGCAAAAGCTTCGACAGCTTCTGGAGTATTCAGGACAAGAATAAATTCCGTAGCATTGACTCCTATCTGGAAACCAAAGCCGATCCCTCCCACCGTAATCGCTGAAGGACCAGACCAACCCTTTGGAGTCTTTGCAACTACTAAGCCCGTACCACCCCTACCACTAAAAATAAAACCTGCTTTAATGACTGTTAAAATTGCAAAACCCTTGGCATCTTGAAAAACAGATCGAGGAATCGATTTTTCAGGCATGCTTTTAAACCGCCGAATTATGGAAGCTGCCTGATTAACTGTTTTTTGTAAATCCCAAGCAAAAGAAGACTGCAAAAAGCATAAAAAACTTAAGATAAAGACAAATTCATTTTTATACTTATTCCAATAAGAAGTTCGAAAGGGAACCTTCTCAGTAGTATTCGCACCGAACTGTCGCCTCTTTCCCAAGCAAAGTAATTTTGCTCTTAGGCCTTCAAAGGAAAAATGATGAAGAGGAGTCAAAGAGAACTGGCAATTCTTAAAAAAATGGGTCATCATCATCGGCTATAGCCGCCTAAAAGCTTGCAAAGCTTCTACGAAGCGACTCCTTCCAATGTAGTGGCAATTCCTTGATGGAGAGCCATCGATCTAAAAAGACCTTCCTGAGCTAGCAACTCCCCGAAATTCCCTCTCTGCACAATCTCACCTTTGTCGAGCACAAGAATCTCATCACAATCTGCTAACGTCGACAGTCTGTGGGCAATAATGAGTACTGTCCGGCCTTTTTCTAACTGATAGATCGCCTGCTGTACAACCGATTCACTATGGGAATCAAGACTAGAGGTCGCTTCGTCTAGAATGAGAATTGGACTATTTCTAATAAAGGCTCTAGCTATGGAAAGCCTCTGCCGCTGCCCTCCAGAAAGTTTCACCCCTCTTTCACCAATAATCGTGTCATAACCCTGAGGCAGCTTTTCTATGAATTCATGCGCTCCAGCTTGCTTGGCAGCCTGCTCAATCTCCTCTCGGCTAGCTCCCGCTTTCCCAACAGCGATATTTTCAGCAATCGATCGATTGAAAATAACAACATCTTGACTCACCAACGAGAACATATTTCTAAGATCTTCAATTTTAAGATCTCTTAAATCTTCTCCATCTATCAAAATAGAACCAGAAACAGGATCATAAAATCTGAACAGAAGACTAGTCAATGTCGTTTTTCCTGCACCGCTTCTGCCAGCAATTCCCATTTTTTTCCCTTTGGGAATGATAAAGGAAAGATTTTTTATAACGGTTTCATGTCCATAATTGAAGGTCACATTCTGAAACTCTATCTGCTTTTTAAATGTTTTAATGGCTTTGGCATCAGGTTTTTCCTGGACAGTGGAAGGAGTATCCAACAGATCGGTTAGCCTTTTTGCACTGAATGCACCTTCTTGGATCTTCACATTTGCATCAGCTAGCCTCTTTATCGGAGCAAAAAACAGGATAGCTCCATTAGCAATAGCCGCCATGTTCGCTATACTAATGTTTTGCCAAATAACACATAAAATCAGCAGGGACAATGCAAAGCTAGCTACAACATCGATCATTGGACTAACCATGGTCCCTGCAATGGACATCTTGGCTGCATGTTTGGCTAATTCATTTGCCTGGTGCCTAAACGTTTCGACATTTTTCTTTTCTAAACAAAAAGCCTTAATTACCTGAATCCCCGATAGCGATTCGAACAATAGATTACTTTGGGCAACCGAATATGAGATGATTCCCATGGAGGCTTCTCTAGCCTTTTTGGCTAAGGTAATAGCAGGAACAATACAGCCTGGCACCAAAAGTATGGCCACTATGGTTAGCCGCCAATCGATCAGAGCACAGGAAAAAAGGATAGCGATGATGGTTATGGGGTCTTTAGCAACATCGGTAAAAAGAACACTGACTGAGTCATAAAAGGCTTTCGTATCATTGAGGATACGAATTGCCAGATCCCCTGTAGTCGATTTATGAAAAAAATCCATCGATAGAGAATGCAACTTGGATAGTATGGCTGATTGCAAATCTGCAACGATTTTGGCTGCTGCTAGAGTCATGAAATAAGAATTAAGCAGTCTTAACAAGCCTCTAAAGATGGCTATCAATGGTAAGATCAGAATGCCACCACAGATTCTTTTCCAGTCAAGTGGCTCGTTAGCTTTCGGAAGCCATCTGCCTAACTGTTCCATTACCTTTTGATAAAAATGCTTTTTGGCAATCTTCTCTGTTGAACTGATGACTTGTTGATGGGTAGCTGGAGCCGAAAAATTATCAATGGCCGCTTTTAGAATAAAAAGATAGGCTCCGTTAAAAGCCCCAAACAGAAAGCCGGAAATCAAACCTGCAAGGATCAAAGGCATCCGCCTTTTTAAAAAAGGCATGGAGAAAATAATAATTTTTTTAAGTTCTTGCATGAGTCTTTTGCTGTTTTTTAATCCAACAACGGCAGGAATTCCAAAAAACCTTCTCCATTCCTTTTCTGTATACGATGCGACTATAAGCTATAAACAATAGAGAACTTTTATACAATCACAAAGTGCTACGAGACAACAGCCAAAATTTTTAAATACTATTTTCTTTAAGAAAAGGAATCAACGCTTCTAGAAACTCTTTTGGTTTTTCAAAATGTACCCAATGGCCCGCATCCCTTATTTTTACAACAGTAGCCTTGGGAAAATAGAATGAGAGTTGGTGGAAGGAAGATGCTTCTAGATAATTCGATCTTTCTCCAGCAATGAAAAGAGTTCTTCCAGGAAAATAAGCATGGAGATCAGGAAATGCATTGAGTTTTTCAATCGATGCTCTAATCCCCTCTAGGTTTATTCTCCAGCCGTACCGTTCCGATTGATATTCTAGATTGGTCAAAAGGAATTGTACTATGGTTTTATTGTTGATCGTTTTTAACAAAAGCATTTCAGCTTCTTTTCTTGTTTTTAACTCTGAGAGAGGCAAATTTCTCATGGTTTCCAGTATTTTTAAGTGCTCTTGCAGGGCTTCCTTCCCATAATCGACTGGCGCTATATCCACCACAACAAGACTCTTGACCCATTGTGGAAAAGATAAAGCAAAAACCATAGCTAGCTTCCCTCCCAATGAATGACCGACTAAATGAACAGGAAAAAGCCCCAGCGGTTCAGTCGTTTGACAAATGTCCTCTGCCATTAGGAAATAATCCATGAAAGAAGAACTTGGGGAATGACCATGGTTCCTTAAGTCAAAAGAAAAAACTTGATAAAAGTTGCTTAATGATTGAGCGATGGAAGCCCAATTGAAACTGTTCCCATATAAGCCGTGGAGTAAAAATACGTTGGGGCCCCCAGAACCTATTTGTCTATAAAATAGCTTCATCTTCTCCAAGGCCTTGGTAATAAAAAGGCCAATTCATTCTTCTAAAGGACTACTTTTTTTCCCCTTTAGGATTGTTTTTTACGGTTGCTCTGATTTTTACCTTTTCTTTTTTTTGCTCACTTTCATTAGCTTTTCGCTCCATTTCTCTTTTTTTATTACCGAATAGAGAATTGCTTCCTCAAGATATTTTAACCACGGTCCTTGAGGTACTTCTTTTTCATCAACGAAGCGCCAGCTGACTTTATCGTATCCATTCAAGCCAAGGTATTCCTTCACTGCGGGTGAAACATCTAAACCCGATTTTGATTTTGGCCTGCATGCACCAAAGACATAACAGTAATCATCTGCCACATAGGGGCCTACATCCATCCACTGGGCATAGGCTTCTTTCCCCCACTTATTTTTAATTTCTACCCAATGGCCTTTGCATTGAGATACTCCCTTGGGTACCGAAGGATCGAACCACGGCATCCATTTCCTGGCAGTAACAGGATAAGCAATATCGTTGAAAGGGAGGGCCACGTAGAAGGGATTGAGAGTTGCTGCATGTGTTCCGGGTAGCAACCCAGCTCTAGCTTCTGGACTATCTTCTCCTCCATAGTTCCTAATCCAATGCTCATCCCATGAACTTCTAAAAATTCCCTTAGGGCTCCACTTGGTAATGTCTGTCCCTATCCAAAATGTCGTGGTTGGAATATCCTTATGCCAGGATCCTAAGGGAAGCGGACCTTGGCAGCAAGTTCTTGCCGATACCTTTTCTTTTGCAGCCAAGCAGATCAATTTACCAAAGAAAAAAACAATACTAAAGCTGCACAACAAAAAGAAACGCACCCAGAAAGCCATTATTGCATTTATATTTTATCTAAAAAGAGAAAAGAATTCTCTTTTGACTTTTCTCCACGAATGCACAAGCTCCTCTTCGGCACTGCGGCTGTGGCGAGATCTTTTCTTTTGGACATGTTTCTGAGAAGAAGCACTTGGAAGCTCATTTTTTTGTTGCCCAGAGGACTCTTTTTGATTTTTTGCCAATTGCTTTTCTTGAGGACTGGAAGAATAAGTTTGTGATTGTTCAACAGGTTGGCTAGCGGGTGGCACAGTTGAAACAGCCCGGCTTTGATGGTCTAGTCCAAGAGGTGGACTACTTTGGGTCAACATTTTGCCTTTTTCTTTGGCTAGCTCCTGCTCTAATTCTTTAACTCTTTTTTGAAGTGTTACGTTTTGACTCGAAACTGAGCTTAATAATTGTTCTTCACGCTTACGGCTTTGAGCAAGTTCTGCTTCAAGTTTATTGACCCGACTTTTCAATGCTTCCATTTCTGTAGCATTTTCTGTAGTTCTGGTCTGGAGTCTCTTAAGTTCCCCTTTCTTAGAAAGTTCAGCCATCTGTTCTTCGATTTTCTGCATATGTTCTTTTAAAATATTCAGCTGTTGGTAATCGATAAGAGCAGGATTCAGTTGGGTCAACCGATATTGTTCCTGTCTGGCCTGAGCCAATTCTCCTTCTAGTTTCTGAACCCTTTGCTCCAAAAGAACAATCTGATTAGCCTTGGCACTCTGTTCGATATTGTTTTGAGTAATTCGCAGTTGTTCTTCTTTTGTTCGTTGGAGAGCAGCTTCCAAGGATTTCACCTTTTCGGATAGCTCTCTCATTTTTGCAACCTCACTTTCAACCTGCTTTGGAGTAGGTTTGAGGGCGTTTGCTTTTTTAAGTTCTTCTTCCAGAGCGCTCAGTTTTTTTTGCAGGTTTAGAACTTCGGTCTCATTCCGATTTTGAGCTTTAGCAACGGCTAGCTCTTTCTGTAGAGAAGCTACCTGTGAAGAAAGGACATTGATTTTTTCTTCTTGAGCTTCCATCTGCTTTTTTCTTGCCATTTTAACTTGAATGAGTTCTTTCTGCAAATTTTGGAAAAGATTTTGCAATTCTTGGGCCTCTCTATTCTGCTCCGATTCAGAGGCAGGAAGGGATTTCGACTGTTCTAGCTTTGCTAGCTTTGCTTCTATTTCAGCAAGCCTGTTTTCCAAAGCTTTGCTTTCAGGAGATTCTTCAAGTGCAGGGGAAGGACCTGTAGGCACAGGCAACCCGGCTAACCTGTTCTGCACTTCTGAGGCCTTTTCCTGGACATACTTTAATCGATAATCCACTAACCTCGGCTCCCATTTGGGATTGGTTTTCCTTAAGTCAAGGAGTTTGCTTTCGGCTTGTTTATATTTCTCAAGAGCCTCTCTAAAATCTTGTTTTTCAAAACTCCTATCTCCTTCTTGAATCGTAACATAAATGTCTAGAAACAAGTCTTGAGGAACTGGCTTATGGTCTTGATCTCCGGTCGAAGCAATAGATTTAGAGGCCGGGAATAAAAAAATCGATAAAAAAAATAGCAAGATAAAATAAAGTCTTTTCTTTTTGGCTCCATTCATAACCACGGAAGGATATGAATAAAGATAAAACTCTCATGCTCTCATGACAATAACGATAAAATAGAAAAATTAAGAGCGGGTGAAGGGAATCGAACCCTCGCTTCAGGCTTGGGAAGCCCGTGTTCTACCATTGAACTACACCCGCAGTCCCACCCATAGCAATCTTCTAATAAGTTTGCCAAAAGCTTGGACTTCTGTCAAAACCGTTTAGGGGATTCTCTTTTTCTATTTTTTCTATTTTAAAACGATCTTATTTCCCAAAGTATTCACCCAATATTTGTGGCTCATCAAACAATCCTGCGGACTCGATAATCAATACAAGTTGGCATAATCATTGCTTATTTTTTACAAAACTTATGTAATTTATAGTTTACATTTTTAATTTTTTTTTATTTCACAATCATTTAAAAAAAATTTTATGAAACTCCTTCCAACCAAAGAAAATAGGAGCAAAAGCCCGTTGCAATCACCATCAATATTGATTATGATTCTGGTCTTTTTGGAGAGCTTTTTTTTCTCAGTCCATAGCCATGCAGAGAATGGAACTGCTTCCCAGCCACCTTACTCTACCACTACTAGAGAAAAAGAGAAGTTAATTCCAAAAGAGGCAAAAAAAACACAGTCCCCGACCAATCTCAGCACGGATAACGCTAGCTCCAGTTCCTATGTCCTACCGGAAATAACTGTCGTTGGCGTTGGAGCCACCGAAAGTATGTTGCCTAATGCCAAATCGAACACCTCCGTCTATGCTATCCCCCTGGATGTTATCGACATTCCTCGCAATGTCACTCCTATTTCTCATGGATTGGCTCAATCAGCAGGCATTGGTCAATTCGGCTATCTGGATCCTCTTTCCACTGCTTATCTTGTGCCTGCGGCTTTGACTCAGATTAACTACGGAATAGCCAGTGCTCCCACGATAAGGGGTCGTAATGGACTGACCCTAATTAATGGCATCGAGGAAACCTTGAATAACAATTCTGAGCAAAACATTCCTTGGAACTATAACATGGTCGAATCGATGGATATTGTCGAAGGACCATCCAATGCGGTATTTGGAGCCACACAAGTCTCTGGTGGATATATCAATTATATTACAAAACAGCCCTATTTTGACAATTTCCGTGGTTATGTTTGGGATACGATTGGGATGTATGAAGAATACATGTGGGGAGCCGATATAGGGGGGCCAATAGACAAAGAAAAAAAATTGGCCTACCGATTCAGTTATATGGGGCAAGAAAACGGAAGCTATTATCAGTACCAAAGGAATGATCAGCAAAACTTTTATTTTGCTCTTGGCTATCATCCTTCGGAGTCTTACTCGATCGATCTCTACTCGGACTTAGGCACATACGACTTCACACCGATGTGGGGTATGATCAATAGACCAACTCAAGCATTGATCGACAACGGGCTTTATTTACCTGGAGCTCTTTCTCCCACCCTTGCAAACACTGGAGTTGTTAATAATCCGCCCGCTTCCTCCTACCTTGGAACTCCTGTAGGGATCAGTCGAAGAAATGTACTGCTCAATCCAACCGATGGAGGCTATGGGACAACTGGGTTAACCCAAGTCATCCAGAAGTTCACCCTCAACGAAAATTTTCAAGTCCTCAACAACACCTTTTTTTGGTACCACGACGACCAATGGATCCTGCATCCTCTCTTTTATGATGAATCATGCCGAGGGGACTATGAAATTGACAACAGAACCGAATGCAGACTGAATTTTGAAACACCCCCACCAGATAGCAACAATACCACCCCCATGCTTCGCTACCCTGTTCTTGGTAGTCTTCTTTTTTCTCATACAATCGACACAGGAGTCGAATTGCATTACCAAAAAAATCTGGATTACAATTCCGATTCCTTCATTGTCCTTAATAGCTACAGCCTTATAAACCAAAATCCCCTGCTTTGGAATGCAGAACTCTCTAAATATTTTCAAGCAAGAATCAGAAATCCTAAAGCTCCTTTTGGCGGGGAGTGGCCTATCCCTGGTGCTCCTCAAGGATATTATTTTGAACCAGCCAACTTAGCAGCTGGGAGTACCGATTGCCATTATGGTGCAGTCTCCCCCTTTTTTTTAGATAATATAAATATTTCTGATAGGCTTTCAGTCATTTTTGGAGCACGGGCAACCGGATATTTTGTTTCTGCTCAAACCCCACCAGGAACTCCCCCCATTCTCTTCCGCCAACTTTCTACCACCCAACTGACTCCCCTTATCGATATCGGTACCGTTTACAAAATTTTTCCATGGCTAAGTGCCTATTTTGACTTCAACTGGGGCTATGTGGTAAATGCAGCGGATATGGGTGGGTTTTCCCCTTTTTTCGAGTCCTCACAATTCCGTTTAACAAATGAGCTTTACGAAGGAGGATTTAAGATCGATCTTCTGCACCACTCTTTTTTTGCTACCCTCGATGCTTTTTCTCAATACACCTACCTTAATAACCGCACAGGGCCAGCAACCCCCTCAACAGTCAATGGATTTGAGACAAGTCTAAACTACCAACCCAATCGTCACTTTTGGGCTAAATTAGGCTATGCCTATATGCATGGCACAGAAGACTGGACCACCATCGGCCACGGTCCTCCGATGTACCAAACCTATTCGACAGCTTTTGCCTTGCAACAACAATTGCCACTCAATAACAATCAAATGTATCCGGTGGGAATCTATAACTTTCTGGGTTTTCCAGATCAAATTTTCAGTGGGCTTATTACCTACAGGCATGATAGTGGCGTAGGAATAACCATGGGAGCTTTGCTAATGAGTGAACAGTTCCTTGGATACAACTACACGACGCATATTCCCACACAATTTATTCTGAATGCCACCTTGTTCTATGCAGGGCCTCGGTGGGAAGCAAGACTCTATTTTTATAATTTTACCAATGAACCCTATTGGCTTGCCTTTGGCATGGGGGCAAATGGCACCCGTACTTTTAATTTTGAAGACATCGTACCTGGAATGCCTTTTTGGATTCAAAGCACGGTTGTCTTTAAATTTTGATTTTCTAAGGAGAACTCAATCTGAAATAGATTTTAACTGGTTTCTGAATATATTAGATTGTGTATAGAATAAAGCAGTCTTGGATTTTTGCTTTGTTTTTAATTCTACAAGTTCATAATCTTCTTGGTCTTTCAAACCAAGAAGAGATCAAGCAAAAAATTGCCGCTATCCTTACTAAGGATCTTTATCCAGAAGCTGGCGAAAAATTGACTATTTTAAACATTGAATTTATCGGGAAAAAAAGACCCCCTATCGTTTCCGTCTCCTGGATAGCTCATCTTGTTGACGATGGGCAACATTATAAGCCCCTCTTTCATCCTCCTTCCACTTTAGATACAGAAGAAGTCTATGGGTTCGGGCAATTTCAGATAAAGGAGAATCGTTCTATTGATTTAAACAGTCCCCTCTCAAAACAAAGTTTGGAGAGATGGCGCAGCAAACTCATCACCATACGAGATCTCATGAGACAGGTGGTCATCCTGCGTTGTATGTATTTTTGCCGACATAATTATGGAAAAAATTCAGAATGGGACTTAAACCATGCCCTAGAACAACTCCATTTTCTTTCAAACAAAGAAAAACCGAAACTGCCTTAATGCTTGTTTTTTCTTCCCTCTATTGCCTTAATAAAACTCTCCTCTGTTTTATACAGATAGTTTTTTCTTTTATTTTGAAACAAGATGTATTCTTGAGATACTATAAATTGCATCTTCCATTAAGTAACAGAAGCTAAAAGAAAAGTGGCGTCATAGCATGAAGAGAAAATTAAGTAAAAGCTTCTTGATTTCTTGTCGACAAAAGAATAGTTTCCTATTCTTTCTTTTAGGTTTGGAATAAAAATATGGCTACTCTTGGTGTTCTCAAAGAAAAGGTTCCGGGCGAAAATCGAGTTGCCATGGTCCCAGAAGTTTTACCTTCTATTCTGAAATATGGACTACAAGTTTGCGTCGAATCTGGGGCTGGTATCAATGCGGGTTACTTCGATGAGATGTACGATGATAAAGGAGCAAAAATTTTACCTACAGCTCACGAAGTCCTGAAAAACGCCCACATTGTTTGTCTCATTCATCCTCCAAGAAAGGAAGACATAGCCCATTTTGTTGAAAACTCCATACTAATTTCCCTCCTCTATCCACTCTTACATCTAGACTTAGTCAAAGAGCTTGCAGCCCAAAAGCTCACCGTTTTTTCCCTAGATCTTATCCCAAGAATTAGTAGGGCTCAGTCTATGGATCCTCTGAGTTCTCAAAGTACCGTTTCTGGATACAAGGCTTTAATCATGGCGGCCAATACCCTTCCTAAATTTTTACCCATGCTTACCACTCCCGCAGGCACCATTCCCCCTTGCAAAGTCTTCGTCATTGGTGCAGGGGTTGCTGGTTTGCAAGCTATCGCTACGGCCAGACGTTTAGGAGCACTCGTGGAAGCCTATGATATTAGACCAGTAGCTAAAGAACAGGTTGAAAGTCTGGGTGCTAAATTTGTCAATTTACCAATTACCGCTCAGGACGTTGAAGACCGATCCGGTTATGCCAAAGCCCAATCCGAAGAATTTTATTCAAAACAACGCCAACTTATTATCGACCAATGTAAAAAAGCTGACATCGTCATCACCACCGCCCTTGTTCCAGGCGTTAAAGCCCCAAAGCTTATTGCAAAGGAAGCTGTAGAAATGATGAAACCTGGTTCAGTCATTGTTGATCTGGCTGCAGAACAGGGGGGAACTGTGAATTGACAGTACCAGGAAAAACTGTCGTCCAAAATCATGTGATTATCCATGGGCCACTCAACATAGCTTCGACTATGGCTCCACAAGCCAGTTTATTTTATTCGAAAAATATCCAATCCTTTCTTTCTCTTTTCTTTAAAGAAAATAAATTATCTATTCAATGGGAAGATGAAATCATTCAAAAGACGTTGGTTATTCGTGAGGGGAAAATAGTCAATGAAAAAGTTCTTAATGCTTTAAACCAACAACTATCTTAAAACTTTCCATTTTCTAGGAGGTTCACCATGACACTGAGTGATTGGATTACTAATCTGTATGTCTTTGTCTTAGCATCCTTTTTAGGACTGGAATTAATTCGGAACGTCTCACGCTTATTACATACTCCTCTAATGTCCTTGACAAATGCTATCTCTTCGATCTCCCTGGTCGGTTCTCTAGCCCTTACAGGAGAAGGAGAGAAAACATGGGTCATTGTCCTTGGTACCATTGCCATCATCGCCTCCTCCATTAACGCGGTTGGCGGCTTTTTAATTACCGATAGAATTTTGAAAATGTTCAGGAAAAGTAAATAATTTTTGGGGAAGTACGGCTCTATGGAGAACATCATCCAATTTGTCTATATCGCTTCAGCGGCTCTCTTCATTCTTTCTTTAAAATGGATGAGTGAAATCAAAACTTCCAGATGGGGTAATTGGGCGGGGACAGCAGGTATGGCTCTGGCTATTGTCGCCACCCTGCTCAAACCCGAAATTCATGGTTATCTCTGGATCGCTATTGGTATAGTCATTGGAGCTTCTATAGGTACACCAATGGCTATGCTGATGCCAATGACAGCCGTGCCACAACGAACTGCTCTATCTCATGCTTTTGGTGCTTTAGCCGCTGGCATCGTAGGAAGTACAGAATATTTTCTGCACGGGACCAATCTTTCCATGCCTCAACTGATTGTTTTATGTATCGAAGTGCTTTTAGGTTTCTTAACTTTTACTGGTAGCCTATTGGCTTTCGGCAAACTTCAAGAAATTATTCCAACTAGACCCATTCTTTATCCAGGAAGAAATTTAGTAAGTCTTTCGGTTTTTGCTTTCAGCTTATTTTTAATCGCCTATTTAGTCATTAAAGGAGGCAGTCATCCTTTTCTTTTCGGTTTAATCGTCTGCCTTTCTTTGCTCTTTGGCATTCTTTTAGTCTTGCCGATTGGCGGAGCAGATATGCCAACGGTAATCTCCATTCTTAACGCTTATGCAGGTCTTTCTTCTTCATTTATGGGCTTTTTGCTCAACAATAAGCTACTGATCATTGCTGGAGCACTAGATGGGAGTTCCGGATTGATTCTTTCCATTCAGATGTGTAAAGCAATGAACCGTTCTTTTACTAACGTTCTTTTTGGAGGAGTCGGGCAGGTCCTTGAAGTAGCTGATCCCTCAAGAGATGGGAAAATCGTTAAAAGCCTATCCCCTAAAGAAGCTTCCATTTTATTTGAAGCAGCCAAAAAAGTCGTAATAGTGCCTGGATACGGTATGGCTGCGGCTCAAGCTCAGCATGTGGTAAAAGAACTAACAGATGTTCTAGAGAATAGAAATATTGAAGTAAAATTTGCTATTCATCCAGTGGCTGGCAGAATGCCGGGACATATGAATGTGTTGCTGGCGGAAGCCGATGTACCCTACGATAAACTTGTCGAAATGGAAGAGATTAATCCTCTTTTTCCTGAAACAGACATCGTTTTGGTCGTAGGAGCCAATGATATTACCAATCCAGCCGCTAGGAAAAATCCAGGTTCTCCTTTATACGGTATGCCCATATTGGATGTCGATAAGGCCAAGCAGATTCTTTTCATCAAGCGTAGCATGTCCACAGGATTTGCAGGTATTGATAATGACCTCTTTTATTCGCCAAAGACGATCATGCTTTTTGGAGACGCGAAAAAGGTACTCAATGAACTGTTAATTTCCATTAATTCCAATTAAATCAGGCTTTTCTTTTTGGCTCGGATATCTTTAGTTTTTTCTTAATCTTTTTCCTTGATCATCTCCCCTCTCTTTTCCTATTCTTCTTACATCCTTCTTCTTCCTATGAAAACAAATATTAAAGAGTTAACCCAAACAATCATCGACATGATCCCCACCTCTCTAAGATTCAATGCTCATGACGAAGCCGTTTTTCAAAAATTTAAACCTTTTCATGAAAAACTTTCTGAAAAACTCGTCAAAGGTTTTTACGATATCTTGTTTGGCTATCCAACAACTCAAAGCATTTTTAAGCCAGATGAAAGACCTTTGCGAGAGCCCGATCTTCAGCGCTGGTGGCAAAGAACTATCACTGGACCTTTTGATATAAACTACTGGGCTTGGCAGTCAGCAGTCGGAGTCATTCATATCAAAAGGAAGGTCAAAAATCCCATGATGATTTCCATTTGGGGATGGATTCTACTTACCCTGCAAAAAGAGTTCTCCATGAATTACTCTCCCCAAGACACTTTCGAGGCTATGGATTCTTGGCATAGATTAGCCATTACGGTTCAGTCACTCATTGCCGAAAGCTATCTCCATAATTATATCGTTGCATTAGCCCAGTCGACTGGCACCGAGTTGGCCCTTCTCGATAGACTGGTAGCCATTGAGGTAGCGGATATTGACCCGAAGAGCCTGAGCTAATTGGATCTCACGTTTGAATTTTAATATCCTTATACGCAGCGATTCCAATAAGAGTAAAGGGAATAGATTGTGTAAAAAGGAAAAGAACAACCAGTAGGACTCTAAAAAGAAAAGAAAGTCTTGGAGTTTGTTGATCCAACGACCATATCAAATAGGAAGAAATTAATCCAATAGCTCTACGATCATCATAGGTTGTTCTTCCAATAGCAAAATATGCATCCATATCTTTCTTAGCGAGAGTTTCAGCTTTTGTAATATTTAAATCAAGGATCTTTCCTAAAAAGGGATGTATGGAAAGGAAGTTTTTTGTGGCATTAGTAACATAAATTGTCGCAACAGTTAATCGGCTTTGATAGGTTGTAGTCGGAATAAAATGAGGGCTGGTCCATTCATAGGCTGGTTCAATTCCTAAGTCCCAGACAGCTCTTCTTGCCTGCTCAAAAGTGCGATTTTCCCATTCCCCATTTTGGACCAATTCATAACCCCATCTGTTTATCTGATCTCTTCCAGCAGTCTTTGTAAAGCCTAGACAGAAAAATGTGCTAACAAAAATAAAAGTCATCAAAGAGGCTATGCCACAAAAGAGATGATGGACCAATTTAACTTTGAATGTCCGATTCCACAACTGTGTATAGTGACTTGCAAGCCACCAGCAGAAACCAGCAAGGAAGAAAGAAAACAACAAGGTTAACCAAAAATAAAGAGGTCTTTGATAGAGAAACAAAAAAAGGCTTCTTTTAACAAATTCAATCCATCTTTGATCATGAACGCATTCTGGGATTACCCCATGGAATCATAAAAAGTTTAGACACACCAAATCTTAAATATTTTTCTTCATCTGACCTATCTCTTCTCCCTAGAACAAATGGGTTAAAGAGCAATCACCTTATGCCTCCAAAGGAACGAAATGACAACAAAAGTTGTAAACTTCCATTAAGGCACCAGCGGAGGAGGGGAGGGAGGAGGAGCAAAAGGAGGCGGATAAGAAGATCCTTGAGGATAAGGCGGAGGGGGCAAAGGAGGAGCTCCAGGAGGAGGACCATACCCTTCTGCAGGAGGAACAGAACCAGGAAACTGAGGATAGGAAGGAGAAGATGCTGGCGAATTGGATGGAAAAGGAGGAGGAGGAAGAGGTTGAGAAGAAGTGGTAGGCATATAGGGAGCAGGAGAAGCAGGGATTTGAGGGGATTGTGAAGACGGATTGGGAATTGGATTAACCCCTGATAATGCTAATCTCCTATTCTCTGCCATTTGCCTTAGTTCTTGTGCATATTGCTCTAACAATCTTTCTTTTTCTTCCCTTGCTTTGGCAGCAGCCCTTCGAAGTGCTGCGTTATGGGCTGCTACTCTTGCACGCCAAGCTTTTTTCTCCTTTTCATACGAATACAAACCTCCTCCTAACCCTCCCAGTATTAGTCCACCAAGAGCTCCCCATCCGGCTCCAGCTCCTCCTCCAGCAAGCCCTCCGATAAGTGCTCCTCCAGCAGCCCCTATTCCCGCTCCCTCAGCAGCAGTCGTAGGTCCACCGGTTCCAGGCTGCAAATACTTAGGTTTTCGGCCAGGACTAGAAACCTCGGATTTCGCATCCATATAAACTTGAGCCGCTTGCTTATCTATTTCTTTAAGCCGATTGGCCAGATCTACCCATTGACTATCTTCTTGCCTTAGGGCTGTAGCCAGATCATAAGCTGAATAGAGGACCGTTTTTTGTGTTCCTGGGATAGTTTGTTCTGGCATCGCAGCCCAAGGAAACTTATTCTCTTCATTCAAAAATTTCCATCCACCATCAGCTTGTTTTATCGCTTTTACCTTCCAATCTAAAGTAACAGGCTGATTAGCTTCAAAAGCCGTTCGTTTCTGATCCTGATAATAGACCATGCCGGGTTCTTGATCCAAGGTAAAGAGAAGATCTTTAATATGAGATTTTGCCCAAGGTTGAAGATCTTTAGGAACACCCTCCAATCGCTCCTTTCCAGGAAGCACAGGCCCTACGGGTACCCAAAAAAGCGTAAGCTGCGGTTGAACCGTAACCTCATAATCCAAATTCCACTGTCCATTTTGATCTTTAACAGCGCTCTTTTCTTTGATATCAACAAAAGCAAATCCCTTAGGGATTTGGGCTTTAATAGCTTCTTCAGCCTGAAGTAACGATGGCTTAGACTCCAAAACTTTGAAAATCCCCTTTTGACCATTTATCATTCCATTAAATAGAGGAATAACAAAAAGAAGAGCCAAAACGGCGACTATCACCAGCCCAATCCCACCGATCAATGGGAACAAAGATCTAGAACTTCTAGCTGCATATCGTGTTACCTCTTCAAGAGGCTTTTTACAAGCTTTACAGACAAATTCAGCTCCCTCAGGGACTTCAGTGATTTTTCCCGCTTCCTCACATTCTCCAAAATTAATGCATTTGCCTTTCCTTATCCCTGTAGTTCTTGCCTTTGGAGCTTCCGTTTGTTCGACAAAAAGGCCTTCCGCCTCTCTGTCTTCTATCAATCCGTTTTTTCCTAAATCCTTCGAAATCTTTTCCTTTTTCAAATCAAATCTCATAAAGGAAATTAGTTTGTATTTAGTTTATTTGAAAATTTAATAAAAGTCACTAAAAATATTACCAATAAATCACACATTTTTTACTTTAATATTTTACTAAACCTCACTATTTTTTCGCACAAAGCCAAACTTCCACTCGTCTGTTTTTTTCCCTTCCTGCTTCCGTATCGTTAGAAGCAACTGGCATTTCCTCTCCTGCCCCAGCAACATTGACCACTGTTATTCCCTCTTTCTTCAAAGCGTTGGCAACGCTCTGTGCCCTTTCGAAGGAAAGCCCCAGATTATAAGTGTGGTTGCCTACGTTGTCCGTAAAACCAATCAACAGCACCCCCTTATCTTTATTCGCTGGTTCCAAAAGAAATTGCGCAAGCCTTTTGATATCGACAATCCCTTTGTTATCCAATTCCTTACTGCCAAAACGAAACCGAATGTCAAAAGGCACTCTTTTGGCTCCCGTTACTAAACTTTTATATCTTTCCGATGCATTAAGAGGAATGATATTCCCCTCATCGGCTCCTTTTGTAGGAATCGATCCGCTGCTTGCTTCTTCTATACCACTGCCGACAAAGCCCAATGATGAAACACACTTTTGACCTTGAGTGGATAAAACATAGTGAATGAATTTATGTATCCAGGAACTATTTTTATCAGTGACATAAAGATACAACCGAAAGGCTAATGGATACTCCTCAGTACCAATTGTAAAGCGGTTTGGTTTGAAAGCCTCAGCCCCTTTCATAAACAAAGAAAGGATCTTTACATTTCCATTAGCTCCAGAGATTTCTGAAACAGATGGATAATCTGCAATGCCTAAGCTTGTTGGATTTTCCAAAACCGCTTTTTTCACTTCTTCGACTCCTACGGCTTTAATACGAGCCCCATCAACAGGCAGGTGCCGAAAAAAACTGGAAAGCGTTTGATTGCTACAGGATGAGCGTTGATCAGGGACAAAGAGAATAATTTTCCCTTGGTAAGGTAGATTTAGTTCCTTCCAATGCGTAATATTGCCTGCAAAGATTTTCTCTAATTGTTCTAAGCTTAGGGAATTTAGAGGATTCTGCTTATTAACCAAAACAGCAATGGCACTCTGGCCAATAACGATTTCATGGTCTGGAGCAGTCATATCAAAAGGAAATCTTTTCAATTCTTCAGCTTGAATTTTCCGACAGGAAATTAATAGTTCGTTTTTTGCCGATACTAAATGGTCAAATCCATCTGTTGTCTTTTGAGTTTGTATGTTAATAAGGGCTTGCGTTTTATCTGGCAGCAGAAAAGAAAGCTCAGTCGATTGAGGATTTTGTTCTCTCCAACCGATCTCTTTTCCCTTGAGGTCCTCATGTAAAAATCCTAAAACCAATGGCCGAACAAGACTCTGAGCTAAACAATCCTCAGTGGTAATGCTAAAAAGAAGCTTTGGCTGCAAAGATGAAGAAAGGCCCGCTTTTTTCTTTACAAAAGAAGAGTTTTTGAAGAAAGAAAAAGCAATCCCGGCAAGGATTACTCCCGTCAACACTAATAAAATAAAAGGAAATGGTATAAGCGATCTTTTTTTCTTTCTTGATTCCCATTCATCAAGAGGAATAAGACGGTTGCCACAATCAGGACAAACAAATTCTTTATCTGATTCAATTTCAATGACTACATGTTGGTCAGCCTTGGAAGGGCAATTTCCAAAATTATCGCAAATCCCTTTTTTTGTCATTGAAATGAAAAAAATAGGATCACAGGGAGATCACAGTTCGCCACGAACCTTTTTTATTGCCAGTTTTCCCCAATCGGCCAACCTTCTCGATTTTGGATCGGTTGGCTTTATTGTTCCTCTTAGACTGTTAACTTTTTTGACAATCTCAGATTCGACTTCTCTTCTTTTTGGCTCTAGCTTCATCTCTGAGCTTTTAAGCAATGCCTCAATCTTCTGCTCTAAAAGTATCCCTGCTTCTTCCCTAATATTGGAAAGGGTTTCAGAAAAATCGTCTCCTCCAAGATAAACAGGTTGATCAAACCCATATTCATCTTTTTGCATAAAGCCTAACTGCAACGCTCCAGTTTCTGTCTCAATTTTTTGAAGAATTTCTTTTTCAGTCCCATCTTCTCCTTTTTCCTTCAGGACCATTCCTAAAAGAAGAATGGGAGCTAACCTGTCTTCCAATTCTGTTCGAGTAGGAACAAAAAGCGAAGGAAGGGTTTGGCCATCCCCTTCAATATGCAACTCCATACGGGCTCTTTTCGAATCAGAGCCATTAATTCTTTCTAAATATTTGGACTTTAGAAAAGACACATGCTGGACAATGCGCAGAGGGAACAGGTTCGTAATGCTCACAAGGATGATTTCATTGAGCCGAGTGTCATTTTCAATAAACTCTTTGCTTGGATTACGAATACATTCAAAAAAGACTTCCTTGAGAACTTTTATGTAATCTTCCATTTCTGGAGCTTTTGGAAGGATGACTGTAAAATTTGATACAGCTATTTGTGCTGTAGGATTAATGCCTTGTCCCACTCTTCTTTTCTCATCCGAATTAAAGATAAGATAATTGCCTGCGGCCTTAACAACGTTGTCTAAGTAGAGTCGAAGAGACTGTCTATCCGCATATCTCTCTTTTAGTTTTTCAATAATACTCACTCCAATAAGCCGATCGCTTTCGGTCTGCACCAAATTGTTATGCGCAATCTTTGCATTTTCCATGCATTGTCTTTCTAGAGTATCGAGAAAAACTGTCTTAGAAATCCTTTCATTTAGAGTCTTAAAATCGAGTTTTTCTCCAAGCTTTTCAGCAATAGCCGTTCTAACTCTTTGGGTTTGGGTGGTTGCTTCTTTTTGATCTTTAATCAGTCTTTTTGTAACATTTTTAACAAGCTCCGGGTCGTAAAAACGGATCACCTGTTTTCTTAAATCGATCATTGCCCCTTGATCAGAACAACGAACAGCTATTTGATCTTCAAATGCTTTAATAGATTCAGCAATCATCGATGCAGCCTTATCCACGTCGGCCTTTAATAAAACGATTTCTTCAATGATCACAGGCAGGAATTTCTTAGCAAATTGCCAACCTTCTATTTTTGTCCGCACCGTATAGAGATCTTGCAATACAGTAGAAGCTGCATCAAAAAGTCGTTTCCTTTTCCCAAACATATCTGAAATTACACCCACTTTAGCCCACTCTTTTTGTTGTTCCGCCAATTTTTTGGCCAATTCCTCTTCCTGTGGTCTCAATTTGGTGATTTCTTCTTCTATTCGATCGAATCGAGCTTTTAAATGAGGCATTAAAGCTCCCAGAAGAGAGCTGATTTCGTGAGCGGATTTTGTTCCATTAATCCAATCAGAAAAAAGCTCACGCTCCAATTTTTGCCTTATTTCTCTGGCTCTTTCTCTAGTCGATTGACTTACTGTCTCATAAAAAGCTTTAACACCTTGCCCTCTGTATTGCTCTTGAAACCTTGTATCCAACAAGCTTTTCAACCGATCTAACCATTTATCTGCAGTTTCCTTTCCTTGCACATATTCTTTTAAATTCGTCGTCACATTCATCCAATACCGGCTCACAGGCTGCCATTTTGAGCCTACCCCATCCGATTCAAGAATCGGAGCAGACAAAATGAAGTGTTCATCGCTGAGCATCCATCGCTCGAGCTGTTCGGGGCTACTCACATAGCTCACCATATCCAGATTCCGTGGATCGGCTAAAAAGCCATCCGTCTCTGACCAGTTGTTATAGCGAAGCTGCAAGGCTGCTTGCCGAGCAAATTGAAAGGCAATGTACTCAGAAATTTCAGATTCAGGTACAGAAAGCCTTTTGACACCAAAAGTTAAAAACCTTTTCGAACGAACAGGATCATTTGACCCGGGCAGCGTTTCAGGATTTCCGTCCCCATTCTCTGCATTCTCAGCCCGCCCGAGCGACTCCCAGTTAATGTTTCTGACTGTCACAATTTTTTGGTAAAGAAAATCAGCCAGAATGTTAGGTATATCTTCTGAGATATCTACGGCCAGTCCGTTTTCGTTGAAATTGGTAAAAACATAGCACCCATTGAAAGGCGTTTTCAGTTCTTCTAATTTTCTTCCATCCCCGGCAATGTCACAGGGATAAAACTTGCCAATACTCAACGCATTGAGTTCAAGCAAAGCGGCATAGCCATTGGCATGATAATTTCCAGTATTCCAGTTGGGTTTCGGATGCTCTTCGGGCAGTAACGTATAAAGAACAATTCGATATTGAAGGGTATCTGGATAGTTTTTCCTTATTTGACTCACACAATCAATTAGTGTCCCACTGCCTGTTCCACCCGCCAAGCCACAACAAACATGAAAAGTAACATCCTGTTGGCCACCCTTTTGAATTTCGTTTACAAGATGGGTAAGTCTGCGACAAAATTCGTCGGCATGGCTAGCAAAAAGAAATCTTCCCAGCCTCCTTTTCTGCCCTCCGATGGCATCCCCAATAATACTATTGAGGATGTCTCTCCAAATGGTTTTGTCTCCAATCCAAGGCTGAATACCAGGATAACTAGGCAGGTCCTCAAGGATTGAAGCCAAATTGGAAGATTTTATCAAAAGTTGACTAGTTGGTGGAATTTGAACACTCTGTCCAAGAACTTTCCAACTAGGATCATCAAGACGCATCAGTTCATCGCTGGAATCAACATAAAGGTAAGAGAGCCGGACATTGGGAGGATCGATTTTCCTGAATTCTTGAAAGATGGTCTTTCGGAACGCTCGTATAATTTTTCCTCCCGTTCCACCCAAACCGATAATGAGATGATTTGCATTCATTTTTTAAGGTTCAATGCTTCTCCCCAAAGTTCGAGATGTTTTTAATCGCTTCAAATCCGACCTGGCCTTTCCCCTACACACAAGCAAAGATCCTTTCTGTCTTACTGTATTGTGTTAAAATCACCACTTTTGTAAATACAGAACTTGTATTTTTTTTGCAGTTAAAAAACTAAGTCCTGACTCGAATGTCCTGATAAGCTGCCCATCCAATCAAGCTAAAAGGGATAAGCTGAAAGACAACAAAAAGCAATGCAAGAATCGACCGGGATAAAACAACGAGCCTTCCCATTTGAGAATCGAGAATTGAAATGAGGTAGTAGGTAACGATTTTGAGAGCCCTATCCACAGGATATACTTGAGGGCTACTTTGGAAAAAAGCGTTCATGTCTTGGAGTAGAGCTCGGCTGGGTACAGAAACATCTGGGCGGATAATCAAAGAAAGAGCAGGATGATTTTTTGAAAAATCGTATGCTGCATTCCTTGCATAGATATTGGCTACAATCGCTCTGGAATAGGGATCTATCAATGGAACGAATTGAGCTTGGGGGGGAGGAAGAAACTTTTCTCTTCCACTGACTCGAATCGCTTCATAAGATTGAGCTAGAGTCCAATCTTCCCAACGAGAATCCTTTAAAATTTTGGAAGCCCAATTAAAAACTATCAGTTTGCCAACCTCCTTAGAATATTTCAAAGAAAAAAAGCAGATCACAAAAAGAGTCGTTGCAAGGGCCGCTAAACCACAAAAAAAATGATGGATCGGATTGGCCCTAAATTTTTTATTCCATAGGAGAGTATAGGTACTGGCAATTATCCAGCACACAGCCCCTAGCAACGCTCCGATTGCCATGGAATAAAAAAAAAGAGGAAGCTCTTTTTTAAGCATATAAGAAAAAGAAGCAGAAAGCAGCCAAAAGAATATCTTAAAATACACCATAATATGCTCTTCAGTTCTTTTTTTTAATATACAACCTCTTGCTTAAGGCTATTCCACCATCTGGAGATAAGCCCCCCTTCCAATGGCTTTCTAAAATGAGGCGGGGGTGGGAATCGAACCCACGCATAGGGCTTTTGCAGAGCCCGGCCTTACCACTTGGCTACCCCGCCCTTGCTCTCCTTTTTATAACATCCCTTGATTCAGCCAACAAATTAATTCAATGTTTGTTTTTTGGCAAACAAGGATTCATAGTCAGCAAGATACTGACTAAAAGCATCGTTACCATATATGATGCGAGCGGTATCAAGAAAATTTTTTTCATCCTCATATTTTTTTTGGAACCGACACAGTGCTGCCCTAGCGAAATAATAGCCAGGAGAAGCTTCATCAAAAGCACTTAATTTAGAAAGCAAATTCTCTGCACCTAAAAGCCTTCCTAATCCAATTTCACAATAGATCCTTTTCAAGAGGATTTCTTTGTTCATAGGATCATGTAATGCCGCTTGTTCGAACCGATACAATGCTTCTTTGAAATCTTTTTTTGCAAAGAAAACCTCTCCTAAATATTGATAGGCGGGACCATAATCTGGTTGTATTTTGAAAACCTTATACAACTCTTTTTCTGCCCTTTCATAATCCTTCTGCTTTAAATAGATCCTGGCGGCTAAAACGATCGTACGTGGATCATTTGGCCTTAATTCTATAGCCCTAGAAATAGCTTTTTGCGCTTCCTCCAATTTGAGCCTTTTAAAGGCCACCAGAGCATCCTGATAGGCTTGAAAAAAAACCTTATCCTTTTCTTTTTGATTCTCCAACACCTCACTCCATCCCCATGTTCCTCTCCATAAAATAAAAATAGTGGTAGTTGCCCAAAAAACGTATAAAAGCTCTTCCCTTTTTATCCTAAAAAGTCTAATTGGTCTTTTTTTATTATTCAATCCCCTGCTCACAAAGATAGAAAAAAAGAATAATTAAAACTTTTTACATTATTTTGTAGTTATATGTATGCGGTATGCCATATAACTATTCAATCTCCTTTTTCAAATTCACTAAAATGGAGTGTTAAAAGCCAAAAAACCCGAGCACAACTCCTAACTTCTCACGAACACCACTTCCATACAACCAGAAGGCTCAGGCTGCTTGATTAAAGACTGCACGAATATTCTACTTTTTATAAAATGGAGAGGAGAGCCAGCGTAGGAAAAGCTTCAAAAGCAATAGGACTGTCCCTCTCTACTCTGAGGCAATGAAAAAAGAAGGCAAGTTGCCCAACATTCGGTGGAGGGGAAGAGCTGGTTAATTAAGCCTTCAGCCAAATCAACTTTTGGTTTTTGGCCATGACCTTAGCAGCAGGAATTTCAGGAGCCGCAGACAATACTTTTTCAATGATTGGTTGTTTTTTATTACCAGACACCAAAAACCAGATCTGATGTGCCATGTTTATCAAAGGAAATGTAAAGGTAAGTCGGATTTGTCCGCTAGTAGGCTGAAGCGAAAGAGCGGTATAGTGTACTTTTTCATCCAGAGCCTTTGAATTAGGGAAAAGTGAGGCGGTATGGCCATCTTCTCCAATGCCTAATAAGATCAAGTCAAAAATGGGAGGATTCCCTACTTTTTCAAGCAGCATTTTTTCATAGAGTGCAGCTGCTTGAGAAGGCTCTTCAGAGAGATGCCATCCATAAAATTGGAACTCCTTATTCGTAGCTCCTAAAGTTCTCCGAATCATTCCTTCGTTACTCTGAGCATCTTCAATTGGAACCCAGCGCTCGTCACCAAGCCAAAAACAAATTTTTCCCCAGGGTAATGTTTCTGTGCACAATCGCGCATAAAAAGGAACTGGCGTGCTGCCTCCCGATAAAGCCACATGGCATATTGGTTTATGATATAAGGCAGTTTTTACTATTTCTTTAAAAGATAAAGTAAGGTAGTCAAGCCACTCTTCTAAGCTTTCAAAAGAGATCACATCTATCCGATGCATAGTTTTTCATACCATTTAACTTTCAGCTTCCTGTATTTCTTCTTCTTCCTTTGGAGGAGGTCCCCAATAGCGGCCGTCTCTTCGCAACAATTCATCTGCTTCGACAGGTCCCATAGAGCCGGGAGCATAGAGAGGAATAGAATCAACTTCTTCCTCATTCCATGCGTTTCTTAAAGCGTCGATAATTCTCCAAGCATATTCTACTTCATCCGATCGGGTAAAAAGGGTTGATTCTCCATTCAGGGCATCCAACAGTAATCTTTCATAGGCTTCTGGAAAATAATGATCTCCATATCTCCTGTAATAAAAATCCATCTTTGCCTCCTGCAGAGCAGGTAGATTGGGCACTTTGGTATTAAAAAGAAGATGAATCCCTTCGTTGGGTTGAATACGAATTTTCAACCAGTTTCTTGCCACTTTTTTGGTGCTGTTTGCAAACAGGACGCAGGGAGGCCGATTGAAAACAATACAAATTTCGCTGAATTGTTTAGCCAACGCTTTTCCAGTTCTTAAATAAAAAGGTACCCCACTCCACCTCCAGTTATCGATTTCAAGTTTCACGCACACATAGGTTTCTGTAAGAGAATTCTTAGAGACCTTTTCTTCTTCCCTATAAGCTTTAATTGTTTTTCCTCCCAGAATCCCAGGTCCATACTGCGCACGGACGCTATTGTGCAGCCATTCTTCGGAAGATGGAATAGGTACAGACTTTAAAACTTTCACTTTTTCATCTCTAATTGACTCGGCTTCAAGGGAAGCTGGAGGCTCCATGGCAATCAGACTGAAAAGCTGCATCAAATGGTTTTGTAGCATGTCCCGTGAAGCTCCAGTGGCATCATAGTATTCTCCACGACTCCCGATGGTTTGCGTCTCAGCAACGGTAATTTGTACATGATCGATATATTTTCTGTCCCAGAGAGGCTCAAATATCGAATTACCAAACCGAAAATAAAGGAGATTTTGAACTGTTTCTTTACCCAGATAATGATCGATTCTAAAGATACTTTTTTCAGGAAAATATTTTTGCAGAATAGAATTTAGCTCTCTGGCTGATTTTAAATCTGTACCAAAAGGCTTTTCTACAATGAGCCGTCTTTGTCCAGAGATTCCAGGCTGAGGATTTAAGCCAGCTTTTGCCAAATTTTCCGATACAATAGGAAAATACTTTGGAGCGGTTGCTAAGTAAAAAAGATGGTTATCCTTATAATACTTGGATTCAGGCAAAGAGTTGAGGAGATGGGCAAGTTTCACATAATCTTCAGGATTTGCTAAATCCCCTTGCAAATAAAAGATTCTTTCCTCAAGCCATTGCCAAACCTCTGGATCTATAGGATGCGTATGGGAATAATCCTCTAGGGATTGTTTTAAAAGCGCCCTAAATTCTTTTTCTCCATACGGTCTGCGTGCAAAACCTACAATGACAAAATGATCTGGTAGTCGCCCATGCTTGCGAAGGTGATAAAAAGCAGGAATAATCTTCCTTTGGGTCAAATCACCAGTCGCTCCAAAAATAACAACCGCTGTCGGATCAATTTTTGTGGGATAACCAGAGATGGTGGACCGATGAGCTTTATGGCTTTGCATGAAAAAACCCCTTTTACTGGAAGACTATTTTTTGATGAAAATAGTAAATACTTAAAAACTCTTTTGATTGAGAGGTTGTTAAAAAAAATCAATTCAATAACAAAAGATCCTAAGGTTTATATATAATAAGGATGTCTGCCGAACCTTAGAGAAAAAACAAAAGTTGTTTTCTTAAGGTTAAAAATACTGTGTTATTTTTTTATTCTGACTCTTCTTCTTCAGCCATTTTTCTCATTTTCCATTTAACGTAAAAAGACCGTTCATCATAGAGAATGAAGCTCAGAACAAAAGTAGCCAAAAGAATCCCCATCGCCCATGTAGCAACCCATCCTAAAGTATATTTCTGCATACCCACAGCAAGAGGAAATATAAAGTCAACATCCTGAGCAACCTGATCTTGGCTAATCGAATCAACCTTATTCAGCAACTCTTCAGAGGCGGATTTTGGCACATGCAACACAATCTTATAATGGCCAGGATGATTAAAATTCACAGGAATTTTTGCAATACCATTAGAATAAATGGTTGGAGGAATAGAAGCTATGGACCGATGTAAAGGCTCTTCAATCACTTCAATGCGAACAGGGGTATGATTAAGAACATTTTGAACACTGTAAAGATCAAATACAAGTGTCATATTGCCAGTAAAAGGCACTTCATGACAATAAACAGTTCCACATTTTTCTAGATCAGAAAGTTTAGAATGTGGGAAAACATCCATATGAATCGCAAAATCGCCTTTTTGCTGAATGGGGCATAAAGGTTTAGCAGGAACTAATCGGCCGTGCGCAAAGAGCGAAGAAAGAGAGAAAAATGGGGAAAAAAGGAGCACACACAAGATAGCCAATATTTTTATTTGCATTTTCTTATTGCTTTTCGGAGATTTTTTCATTTGAATACTCCCAATAATCATTCTTTTATAGGCTCGAGCGGGAAACCTTGCCAATAATTATAGGTTTCCCGCCCTTTTTTTTCAACTTATATTTCGCACAATTCCATTTTTGTTGTTCTCTCTGGGTCCTCTAACACCACCGCAGGTGGCGTAGCTGGCTTGCCATAGTAGACCTGCTTGATCAGCTCCAGGACTCTTGGGCAAGCTTGAAGCCATGTGCCAAGAATTGCCAGAGCTCCCCACCCAAACATGACGAATCCCCAGTGCAATGGGGCCACAAACAGCTCTTCCATAAACCAACGGGTATGACCAAATTCGTTCAAACCGACGTTGGGGAAGATCATCAAGGGAGAGCCAACCAGCACCGCATAGGGTACAGAGAAAGCTCTCGCATAGGCGGGAAGTCTTGTCATGGCATACACCATCGATCCTACCCCAGCTATGATGTAAATAGGATAGCTCTGATAGAACTCGATGATGTGGCTTGGTGTGAAGTCCGTATCCCTAATCACCGTCTGATGCCATGTGCCGTCTTGCTCCGTATAGTAGCTTGCTCCCCAGTAGAGTAGAACGGTATAAACCACGACAAATAATCCAAGGTTCCAATACCGCCTTAACTCTTCTGCAGGGGCAAGGTTTTCCATCGCACGATCCCTGGTCACCCACAACCAGGAGCAGAGCGCGATGAGTGTCAGCGGCTCAAGAATCAGCTCGGTGTAAAGGATACTCATCCAATAGGTCTGATACTCCGGAGTGAAGTAATCCAATCCCTTGGAAAACGCAAAGGCTCGCTCATAGGCATTCACAGCAATTTCAAAGGCTGTGATGATGGCTAGAGCAATCCAGAGGTTTTTCCAAGAGAAGGCTGACTTGTCCGGTATCGATATCGAGACCGTTTGCGTTGTCGCTTGTGCCATATATCAACCTCCTTTAATCCATTATCGTCTCCATCTCTAATGGAGACTAACTATAATCAATTAATCTTTTTTAAGGATTCAAACAGACATTTCTTGTATTTGATATTAGGATATTCCTGGTATCATCACAAGGTTTATAATTCTTCTATTTTTATTTGATTGCTTTTCTCATCTATTTAAAAGATTCTTAAATATATATTATAATAAATAATAAATCATATTATTAATATATCTTATAGAAATAGTTTATTTTTAGGCTAATCTATAAAAAATATTTTCTCTTTTACCTAATTAATAACAAGTTATGACTCCTATTGTCTTTATTTCATTGAATCATAATCCATTAGCTAGGTGCCTTGATTTTTTCTTCAGATCTTCAGAAATAGTTCATGTAAATTCTCTAACTCTGGAATCAATTGTTTGATTGATGATCACACGACTCTATTGCTTTTCTTTCTAAAATGGAGCAGTTAAGGAGCAGAAAGGGTGCACCAATAGTGTTAAGTCTATCCATTTCACTTCTGATACGATGGGAAAATAGAAGACAGGTTGATTGCCCAACGTTTCGATTCGTCAACGTTGCATCCAGGGTTGTATCATGCCGCGGATAGGACGGACCGTTAGACTATTGATTATTCATCTCTCTTTATCCTCGAATAGAAAAAATTTGGAGTAGATAAAAACTGAAAATAACTATCCATTCCCTTCTAAAAATTTAAGTAAATGCAATGTTTTTCTTATCATTCCTGTAGGTAGTGTGACACAGAACCTCCTGCCGATAAACACTTCCTGCTATTCCAACATTGTAGGCTTTACTTTGAATGCTACTTATACATTTACCACTCCCTTTTTATTCTTGGAAATTCTTCTGGCAATTTTTGCCATGCCTATCCCTAGAGCAGTTCCATAGTGGTGTTTTATGGTTCTTCCTGAGTAGAATGGACTGGAAACAAAGCCTATGATTGATATCCTTTTCTAGTGCTAAGAAGTTCCATTCGAGTTGAATTAAATATTTTGAATTATGTATCTTTGTGATGCACTCTACCAGCCAGTTAACCTTTTGGATCAATATTTCTGAGATCTATAGCTATAACATAGCTGGCTATTGGGTTGGTGCTGTCAGTGCATTTTTTTATTCATGTAAATCGAAAAACAAAGGAGAAAGGTTGCGGATACACTCCTAATCTCTTAAGGGAATTCCTAGGCGATTGCAGGCTATCATTTCCACTAGAGAAAGGATGAGGAAAATCTATCTGAGCTTAGAGGCTGAGTAAAAATATTCATTTTTGCTATAGAGAGGTGAAAAACAAACCATAGATCAACAAAACTAAATTTTCTGAAACCACTAGAACTGCCCATTTTGTTCTGCTCTTTCAAAACGACCAATAGGTATTCGATCAACTTCGGTATGGTTAGCCAGATTTAATCGCAAGGCAGGATGCACAAGGAAAAACCTGTTGATCCGTTAAAATAACATTCCAGGATATGAGCCTTAAAGGAAAACGAATTGGGATTATCCCCATTAACAAAAGGCCCCCTTCCAGAATCCTAGAAGAGGGCTTTTGTCTAATTAAGTACGAATTGTTATATATAATTACATACCGCCGCCCATGGTAGCGCCGAATTTTGGAATGACGATTTGGTCGGCAATAGCAAAGACTTGACGTGTTCCAGAAGTATCCGTAAAGAACAGAAGTCCACCAAATCGGTTCGTTGACTCATGATACATTGTGAGTCTTTGATTTTCCCATTCTGCACTCTGCATGGAGACTTCTAATGTCTTTGTTTCTCCTGGATTGATTGGTTCCGATGGGGTTACCCTCATAGGACCACCATTTACTTCAGGATAGTTTTCATTCCAAGTATTTCCAGGGACATCGGGATTTAAAAACCTGACGTTAGCAGTTAAAAACTCTTTTAACACGACAGGTTTATCACCGATGTTTTTAACCTGCAAATGGAATGACAGGGTGCGGCCTGGAACATCGTAAGTCGCATCTGTGACTTCAGCTTGAATTAAAGCTGGTTCCGGAGGCAGAGGTTTGATATAGTATTTTGTTTCCTGAATCGGGATCGTTATTGGATACTGAGCTTTGGTTATCATTGCTGCAGCAGCAACCAATACGATCGTTCCGATGGTAAACAGGAAACAGACCTGTCTATCCATGGGGCTGAATAGATCCTCTTTTCTTCCAGCTGCCACTAATCCAAGCCTTCTTGTGAAGGGCTTAGAGCACCAATATACAAGCCAGACTACCGCAATGGCAGAAGTTAGCAGCGTCCAAGCTATCATTCGGCCTTCCCCATAATTTTCTAGATCGATTGTATTCCCTAACAAGGTCTTTACTGGATTGGTAAAACCAGCACCAGAGCCTTCAATCGTCAAGAATTCTTCCGGTCCGATGAACGGTCCAGCTTCTTCCATACTAACCATAGGACCAACAGGCCATATTCCGGGTGTTCTGGCTTGATTAATCATCTTATATTCGTAAACTCCTCCTTTTTCCAACACCACAGAATTAAATTGGAAGTACTTTTCATTGACAAAAATAGCCTTCCGCAACACCTGTGGTCCAGGAACGAAGAAGTTAAAGAAGGATATTCCTGAAAAAGGAATTTCTTGAGGCCATGTTGGCATGAGCATCACTTTACCCGTGCAGGTGAATTCGTCTCCGACTTTCACCCTATTGCTAGGAGTAAATGAAAATCGGGTATCGAAAAAGGTAACGGTACGCATTCTCAAGAATGCCTCTTGAGATTTTGCTCCCATTCCCTGCACAGCAAAAAGAGATGACATAGGAGCCAGCATTAGCCCGGAGAGCAAAATTGCTCCTCCTACTCTGACTAATTTTTTCATCCCAGTTTCGCAGTTGAATATTTTCACTTCGTTTTCTCCTTTTGTGTTTGAGGGGAAGATTCTCCCATCCTCCCCTCTTCCTTCTATACTTTACACCTTCGAATGTTTTATAAATTTGGTCCACCCGAAGAAATATCCGAAGTACCACCATATAAAGTACATAATGACCGAACAGAACCCTGAGAAAAATGCCGAGACTCCAAGCACGCCTCCAGCAAAGCTTCTCATTGTTCCTGTTTCGACCATACGGATGTACTCAGGAGTGGAGGTTCGGATGTACTGATATTGAATTAGGTCAGCAACACTCATGAGCTGTCCATAGTATTCCACAGGAACATGGTATGGAGCAATCATGGGCCAATTCGAAGGATAGAAGAGCCATCCCCACAGCTCTCCTCCGATGAGCGCTGTCACCACAAAGTTATTGGTGATCATTAAAACGCCATCGAGGACAATCGCTTGCGGAAGAAGCGTTTCAGGGAAAACGAAATTCAAAGGGTAATGTGCCCAACCCCAGAAATTCCAGTACCTGTTCATCCACTGACCAAAAAACAATCCGGCACAGCTAAAGGTTGCTCCTATAGGCGCTTTAAACTTTGTCCACAGGATAGCCTGACAAGCTGCTGGGAAAGTTATGTCCATGATAGGCGCAACCACTGGCCACCACATTCTATCTTTCCAGTCGATCCAGAAAGACCAGTCCCCGGCTGTCAGCATCTGATGGATGTGAAAGCCAGAAAGGATAGCAAGAAACATCGATACAAGAACGACAATGTCGAACTTTCTTTCGAGTGCCCTTGCTTCGGCTTCTGCAGCTACTTGTTGCATATTTTTCCTCCTTTTCTTTTGGAATGGCGAGTTGAATCAACCCGCCATTCCATCGAATCCTTTATTTCTTAGTATCAAACTTCACATAGAGCCGGATCCGTAGCTTTTTCAGGGTCGTTCAACACAACCGCAGGTGGCGTAGCCGGCTTGCCATAGTAGACCTGTTTGATCAGTTCTACCACTCTTGGGCATATCTGGAGCCATGTGCCAAGAATTGCCAGAGCTCCCCACCCAAACATGACGAATCCCCAGTGCAATGGGGCCACAAACAGCTCTTCCATAAACCAACGGGTATGACCAAATTCGTTCAAACCGACGTTGGGGAAGATCATCAAGGGAGAGCCAACCAGCACCGCATAGGGTACTGAAAATGCTTTCGCATATTGAGGCAATCTTGTCATTGCATACACCATCGATCCTACCCCAGCCACAATATAGATAGGATAGCTCTGATAGAACTCGATGATGTGGCTTGGTGTGAAGTCCGTATCCCTAATCACCGTCTGATGCCATGTGCCGTCTTGCTCCGTATAGTAGCTTGCTCCCCAGTAGAGTAGAACGGTATAAACCACGACAAATAATCCAAGGTTCCAATACCGCCTTAACTCCTCTGCAGGGGCAAGGTTTTCCATCGCACGATCCCTGGTCACCCACAACCAGGAGCAGAGCGCGATGAGTGTCGTCGGCTCAAGAATCAGCTCGGTGTAGAGGATACTCATCCAATAGGTCTGATAGTCCGGAGTGAAGTAGTCCAATCCCTTGGCAAACGCAAAGGCTCGCTCATAGACATTCACAGCAATTTCAAAGGCTGTGATGATGGCTAGAGCAATCCAGAGGTTTTTCCAAGAGAAGGCTGACTTGTCCGGTATCGATATCGAGACCGTTTGCGTTGTCGCTTGTGCCATGTATCAACCTCCTTTTACCGATTAGTCTCTGTTTTTTATTGAATAGAAGATGAGGATTTTTACTCTTATAGCATAGCCTTCCCTTTATCCCTTTAGGCTATTCTTTTCCCCATCCTTATAACATTACAAGTTATGGTTCGCTAACTCGAATGTTCATGGCAACCGTAACTCATCCTTCTTGCCCATGACAATTAGATCATACTCTGTATTCTATCTAAGGTATAACCCGTATATGACATAAGATTACACCTTAGGATCTTACAGACATATAAAAATAAAAGAATTAATAAAAATGATACAGAATTTAAATAGGTAGAATCATGTATGTTATTTTTCTCATCATTCTATTTAATATATTATTATGTAGGGGATAAAAGTGGCTTATAAGAATGAATATCACCGAAAAGGAAAGATAACCCCTTCGATATTATGGAGTTTTATAACTAATTCTTTTCACAGAAAACCCTTTCTCGTCCATGGCGAGAAAGGGTTTTTAATTTCTAGTTTTTTGATGAAGCCTCTTGCCTTACATGCCTCCACCTATTGCCACTCCAAATTTAGGAATGACAATCTGATCAGCTATGGCATAAATCTGCCTGGTACCACTCGGATCGGTAAAGAAAAGCAGCCCCCCAAAGCGATTTGTCGTCTCGTTATACATGGTTAATCTTTGGTTTTCCCATTCAGCGCTTTGCATGGAAACTTCTATCGTTTTGGTCTCTCCTGGATTAATCGGCTCTGAAGGACTTACTTTCATTGGTCCACCATTCACTTCAGGAAAGGATGGATTCCATGTATTCCCAGGGATATCTGGATTCAAGAACCGGACATTCGCCGTCAGAAATTCTTTCAACACCACGGGCTTATCCCCAACATTTTTGACCTGGATATGAAAGGAAAGGGTTCTGCCAGGAACGTCGTAAGTCGCATCCGTAACTTCTGCCTGAATGAGTGTCGGCTCAGGAGGAAGGGGTTTTATATAATACTTCGTCTCCTGGATAGGGATGGTTACTGGATATTGTGCCTTTGTTATTAAGGCTGCGGCAGCGACTATTACAATTGTTCCAACGGTAAAAAGGAAGCAAACCTGTTTATCCAAAGGATTAAACAATTCTTCCTTTCTACCAGCAGCAACTAGTCCCAACCTTCTTGTAAATGGCTTTGCAAGCCAGTATCCTAACCATACTACCCCGATTAGCGTTGTGAATATTGTCCAGGTAATCATTCGGGCCGTGCCATAATTTTCTAGATCAACTGTATTTCCTAACAAGGTCTTTACAGGATTAGTAAAACTTCCTTTTGTTCCCTCGATGGTCAAGAATTCTTCTGGACCAATAAAAGGGCCAGCCCCTTCCATGCTCAGCATTGGACCCATCGGAAAGATTCCAGGATTTCTTGCTTGCAACACCATTTTGTAAGCGTATGTACCTCCTTTTTCAAGCACCACCGAATTAAACTGAAAATACTTTTCGTTTACCCAGATTGCTTTCCGTAAAACCTGAGGGCCAGGAACAAAGAAGTTAAAAAAGGAAATTCCTGTAAAAGGAATTTCTTCTGGCCATGTTGGCATCAACATGACTTTGCCAGTACAACTAAACTCTTCGCCGACTTTTACCCTATTAGTAGGAGCAAACGAAAGAGTGTCATAAAACACAACTGTTCGCATCCGTAAGAATGCCTCCTGAGATTTTGCTCCCATCCCCTGTACCGCATAGCTCGGCGAGTGAAACCAACTCATTACAAGGCCTAGGGATAGAAAAGAAAGCAGAATTTTTTTTGTCTTAGTCGCTACATGTTCTACCATTTGATTCACAGCTTTTCTCCTTGTCTTCATTTATTTAAACCCTTAGACGGTCGAATGCCTGACAAACTTTGTCGAACCAAAAAACTTCCCAAAGAACCACCACAAAAAGTACATACAGGCTGACACAAAACCAGAGAAGAATGCAGAAACGCCAAGCACTCCCCCTGCAAAACTTCTCATCGTTCCGGTTTCCACCATGCGTATGTACTCAGGGGTAGAAGTCCGGATGTATTGATACTGGATGAGATCAGCCATACTCATAAGCTGTCCATAGTATTCCACCGGCACATGATAAGGAGCGATCATGGGCCAATTAGTTGGATAAAAAAGCCATCCCCAAAGTTCTCCGCCTACAAGCGCAGTAATGACAAAATTATTTGAAATCATTAATACCCCATCGAGAACAACCGCTTGAGGAATCAATGTCTCTGGAAAAACGAAGTTCAGAGGATAAGTACCCCAACCCCAGAAATTCCAGTACCTATTCATCCACTGGCCAAAGAAAAGGCCAACAGTGCAAAAGGTTGCTCCAATAGGCATCTTGAATTTTGTCCAAAGAATGGATTGAACAGCCGCTGGAAAAGCTATATCTGCAATTGGCGCAACCACTGGCCACCACATCCGATCTTTCCAGTCGATCCAAAATGACCAATCCCCAGCCAATAGCATCTGATGAATATGATAGCCTCCAATAAAGGCAAAAAACATGGAAACAATAACAACAATGTCAAATTTTCTTTCAAGAATCCTTGCTTCTGCATTCGCTTGTGCAAGTTGCATGTATCCTCCAATCTGTTTTTTTAGGGGCGGTAATTGAGTGTGAACCGCCCCTAATGGAATCATTTTTTGATTTTGATTTTTCTTTTCGATTCCCCTTTCAGACTTCGCAGTAAGCTGGATCAACCGATTTTTCGGGTTCTTCCATTACTTTTAATGGCGAAGTAGCTGTTTTCCCTAAATAGACCTGCTTGATCAACTCATAGACCCTAGGACATGCCTGGAGCCAAACCCCCATGATCGCTAATGCGCCCCATCCAAAGGCCACAAAACCCCAGTGGAGTGGAGCCACAAAAAGTTCCTCCATAAACCAACGGGTATGACCGAATTCGTTCAATCCCACATTAGGAAAGATCATCAGCGGGGATCCAACAAGTACCGCGTAGGGAATAGAAAAAGACCTAGCAAACATGGGCAGCCTGGTTATGGCATACATGAAGGACCCTACTCCTAGTATTATATATATAGGATAGCTTTGATAGAACTCGATGATATGACTTGGAGTAAAATCCGTATCACGAATCACCGTTTGATGCCATGTCCCATCTTGCTCAGTAAAGTAACTGGCTCCCCAGTAAAGTCCTACCGTATAGACCACAATAAACAGTCCAAGATTCCAGTACCTTCTGAGTTCTTCGACAGGAGAAATATTTTCTAAATTTCTATCCCTAGTCACCCATAGCCAGGTGCATACGGCAATGAAAGCCAACGCCTCCAAAGCCAGTTCTGCTATAAGCAGATTCATCCAATAGGTCTGATACTCAGGGGAGGTATAATCCAGCCCTTTTGTAAAAGCAAATGCTCTTTCATATAGATTGACCAGAATATACCAACCGCTAAGTAGACCAATACCCAACCACATTCGATTCCATGAAAAAAGCGATCTTTCAGGAATCGCAATAGTCGTAGCAGTTGTTGCTTGTGCCATAGAATTCCTCCTATTTAGTTATTCATACCTAACGGCTTTCATTTTTATATTGAAAACGAAAGCCAATAATTGAAGCCGGTATGCCAACCAGACTTCATTTGCAACCGTAATATCTATATTCTTTTTAGGCAATTAGTGAGATGGAGGAAAATGATGGATTATAACTTAGGTGTTATCTCCTATTAAAAGAGGGAATGTTCGTATCGCTATGTCCGAAATCCTTTGAAAAGGAAATGATGATGAGGATTTTCTGATAAACATTGTATTTGTATATGCATATCATATTTATATATATAATCATATTTTTTTATATGTTTTTTTTGTCGTAGCTATTGTATTTATAATCATCCTATTTATTATTTTACCCTAATAATAATTCAGTCCCTACGAAAAGGACTATAACCTAATATAAATTAGGCAGATCCAGTATCTTCGCATTTAAAAATGGGCAGTCCTCTATCCCCTTCCAACTGAAGCTATAAAAACCTGAGACCTGTATTTTAAGGCAACCTCCTATGATCAGCGGTTTTTCGAAAGGGAATAGAGAAGCCATTTTGGAAAGGATCCTACTTGTTAAAAGGAAAAATCAGACCCTATTAGCCCTTTATGATATTTAGATGTATTGCCCTTCTCAAGGGATTATGGCGCTGTCTGTATAAAAAAGAGCAGCTGGACAAAAAAGACTTGCCCGCAGAGAGGCACTGGATAGGCTCTTTTCTGGTTGTTTCCTTCAAATAGTAAATATCCTTGCTAGGAGAAGATGCCTATTTGTTTTCTTTCTGTTATCCTCGTTTCAAGTGCTTTAGTTTACAAGCCATAAAACATAATTGTTAAGGCACCTATCGGCGCTTTGAACCTATCCACTCAAATGGGGATGGGATTCCATAGATACTCTTTTAAAAAAATTAGCTTTTTGTAGGCAGCGTATTGGAATCGACACCACTTGTTTGAGATTGCTGCCAAGAAATGGCATAATGAACAAGTTGAGGACCGCTTTTGAGATAGAGTTTTTGTTTAATGCTCGCTCGGTAAGCTTCTACAGTTTTTACACTCAAGCTCAATTGCTCAGCAATCTGTCTACTCCCATACCCCTTGCCTATTAATTGAAAAACTTCAAATTCCCGGTCGCTTAAAGCTTCAATAGGACTAATCGACAACGCTTTTCTTTTGCCAGAAACCCCTTGGAGGATGCGGTTAGCTACTTGATCACTTACAGAAATTCCCCCAGCCATAACTTTCTGAAGAGCAGCAATCAATTTTTCTCCTCCTTCACTCTTCATGAGATATCCACGAGCTCCTGCTCGCAAAACTCTTTCCGCATATAATGACTCTTCATGCATAGACAAAACGAAAATGGCAATATCCGGATAGACCGCATGGATATCTTTAATAAGTTCCAGACCGCTCTTTCCAGGAAGAGAAATGTCTACCAGCACAAGGTCAGGCTGTGTTTTTTCTATTAGTTCAAAACCCTCATGAGCGTTTTTTGCTGTTCCACACACACTCATTCCAGGTGTAGAATTAATCAGCTGACAGAGCCCTTCTCTCAATATCGTGTGATCATCGACTATTAAAACTTTGTGTATTTTCTCATTCTGAATCATATATTCTCCCTCAGCATATAGTCTTACTATAAACTATACTATGAACGGTAGCAATTTTCTATTATTAGTAATTGCATATAAAATTTTTTATTATTTTTAATAAAGCCTTTTTTTAAACAAAAACCAGCTAAAACTCATGCTTATAAAGCCAATAATCAAAAGAGGAAAATATTGAGTCCACAAAGTATCCAATCCCCTACCTTCTAGGAAAACACCTCGAACAATGATGAGAAAATACCGCATAGGATTAAGATAGGTCAGCATTTGGATCGACTCAGGCATATTGCGAATAGGAGTAGAAAAACCAGATAATATGATAGAGGGAACCAAAAAGAAAAACACTCCAAGGAGAGCCTGTTGTTGAGTGGACGCAATGGAAGAAATGGCAAGCTCTATCCCAATGATGGCAAAGAGAAAAAAAAGAAGCCCTAAATAAAGAACCAATATATCTCCATTAAAAGGAATTCTAAACCAAAGAAGAGCAGCAAGCAAAATAAGGGTAGCCTCGAGTAAAGCAAAAATCAAACCTGGAATGGTTTTACCTATCAGAATTTCTATTGGCCTAAGGGGAGTAACAAGCAACTGATCAAAAGTGCCCATTTCTTTTTCTCGGGCAATGGAAAGTCCAATGGTCATGGCCGAAACGACAAAAGTCAAAATAGCAATCAATCCTGGAACAATAAACCATTGGGAAAGAAGATTTGGGTTGTGCAAGGCACGAAAAGAAATTTGGGAAACAGGAGCATTCCCTCCATTGCGTTTCAGCCAATCGGCATTGTAATCAGCAATGATTTGATTAGCATAGCCAGAGAGAATAGCTGCCGTATTAGAATTTCTTCCATCTATGATCAACTGGACTTTTCCACTCCTTCCAGAAAGTAGATCACGATCAAATCGCTGATCGATATGGAGCACGAAAAGGACATTTCTTTTTTGAATTTCATCGGTAAGCTGGGATTCATTAAAAATTTCCTTTTTTAAGATAAAGACTGGAGAGCCTTTAAATTTCGAAATCAATTCTCTGGAATGGTACGTTCTATTTTCGTCATACAGAGCAAAGGAAACTTTAAAAAGATCAAAGGTTGCGGCGTAGCCAAAGACAAACATTTGAATGACTGGGGGAACGATGAGAACAAACCGACTCCGTGGATCCCGTATAAACACAAGGATTTCTTTAATAATCAATCCAACAACCCGGTTCCACATATTTTTTTTACTTCTTCTCTCTACTCTTCTCTGCCCTCTGCCTTTATTCCAATCGTCTTTTCCACAACAAATAAGAAACCCCATTGATAGCAATAGCAAAAAGGACCAGCACCGAGAGGTTTCCAACCAATACACTCCAGACATTCCCAGCCAGGAAAAGGGTTTGAAGAATTGAAACAAAATATCTAGCTGGGAACAGAAGAGTAAAAAACTGGATACCAACGGGCATGGAGTTAATATCGAAAATAAAACCAGAAAGCATGAAGGCCGGCAAAAAACTAGTAACGATTGCGACCATGCTTGCAACAAAAGAGTTTTTCGAAAGATTTGAAATCAATACGCCAATTCCCAGTACCGCAAGCAGGAAAAAGATCGAGGAAAGAAAAAGAACCCAAAAAGATCCTCTAAAAGGTACTTTAAAAAGAAAGACAGCCAGCAAAAAAGAAAATAACATCCCTCCCATTCCAAGTGCAAAATAGGGCAGGAGTTTGCCAATGAAATGTTCTAACTTCGTCAGAGGGGTGGCAAGCATGGCTTCCATGGTTCCTCTTTCCCACTCTCTGGCAACAACTAAAGCAGTAAGCAAAGCTCCAACCACCGTCATGTTAATGACAATGATGCCTGGAACTAGATAATTCTTTGTAATCAGAGCAGGATTAAACCAAACTCGGATTTCTTGGCTAACGGGCAAGTTTACTTGTAGGTTCCGATCAATTTTTTCCCGTTTGAGCCAATCCATCCATACTCCCAATAGATAGCCTTCGATTAGCCGAGCGGTGTTGGCATCCGTTCCATTGACTATTGTCTGGATCCTTCCTTTATCAAAAGCCAAAGATTCTCTATTCCAATTACCCCTTAACCAGACGATGCCCAAAAGTCGACCTTCCTCAAAATCAAACTCTGCCTTTTGGATTGTCTCATAGGATATTGGAGAAAAGTAGATGGAATTTTTAAGACTAGATTCAAAACTAGACGAAAGGCTTGTGGGACGCTCCACAACCACTCCAATTGGTAGGTGGATCGCATCTAGAGAAATGCCATATCCAAACAAAAAAAGTAAGATCGAAGGGAGCACAAAAGCAATACCAAAGCTTGATGGATCTCGTAGAATTTCGATCCATTCCTTTTGAATAAATCCAAAGAGTCGTTGATTAAAAAAAAAATTCAATTTTCCTCTTTACTCTGTTCTATCAATCCTATGAACGCATCCTCTATAGTAGGGGTAGGATTGTCCACAGTTTGAAAAGGTTTTTTAATCTCTTGAGGACTACCTTCGATCAAAATTTTCCCCCTTGAAATGATCACTAGCCGGTCACAATACTCGGCTTCTTCCAAATAATGGGTGGTGATAAGTAAAGTAGTATTCCGCCTTGAGAAACGGATCATTCTTATCCAAAATTCTCTTCGACTTTGAGGATCCATTCCAGAAGTCGGTTCGTCAAGAAAAAGAATATCCGGATCATGCAAAGTAGCACAAGCGATAGCCAACCTTTTCTGAAATCCTAAAGGAATCCGCCCAGCGTCACTATCCAGAACCGATCCAAGCTCATACTCTTCAATTACCGAAGCAATCCGCTTTTTTTGTTTTTCACCTGAGAGATCATAAGCCCGGGAAAAAAATAGGAGATTTTGAAAAACGCTTAAATTGGTATAAAGGGAGAACTTTTGGGAGACATAGCCGATTCGAGAACGAGCGGATGCTGGAGAAGTCCTCAAATCGAAACCACTTACAGATACCTTTCCTTCTGAGGGAGGCAACAGGCCACAGAGCATTCGAAATGTGGTCGATTTACCTGCTCCATTTGGTCCCAAGATTCCAAAAATTTCTCCTAGATTAACCGAAAAGCTTATTTTTTTACAGCTTCAAATTTTCCAAAAAACCGGGAGAGCCTCTCTACAACAATTACTTTTTCCATGGATCGCTCTTTTCTTTTCTCTTTCAAAGCTGTCTCTTCTTTGGAGGATAAGAGAGAGGGTTGTTGTCTTTGAGGATAAAAAGACAATACACAATCAGCAATTTTTCTTTCTGCAGGAATAGCAACAATCCCAAATTTTTCATTTTCCTTTAAGAATGTATCTATTTTGTCCTTTTGAAGCAGAACTCTTATATATTTTCCTTCGAAAGAATGATCGATCACGGAAGGATCTGACGAAATTTCCAATAAAAGTTCTTTTGAATCCATTTTCTCCGAATGAATCAATAAAACGATACCCCTTGCATTTTCTTCTAAATACGAAGGACTTCCTTGGACAAGTTTTTGTCCTTTGTCCAAAAGGAGGATATCCTGGCAATACCGGGCTTCCCCTAAATAAGAAGTACTGATCACCACAGAAAGTCCACGATCTTTGACTAGATCAAACAAGATTTTCCAAAGTTCTCTTCTGGACAAAGGGTCTACGCCAACGGTCGGTTCATCCAGCAACAACAGCTTTGGGGAAGAAAGTAGCACTGAGGATAAGGCTAGTTTTTGTTTCATTCCGCCAGAAAGGCTTCCGGCAAGTCTTTTCATAAACTGGCTAAGCCCAGACATAGCCAGCAGTTCCCTAAACCTCTCTTCTCTTTCATTTTTTGGCAGACAGTAGAGATCAGCATACAACCGGAGATTTTCTTCTACAGTCAAATCTTCATAGAGCCCAAAATTCTGAGGCATATAGCCTAGCTGAGCTGACAAAGCCTCTTTATTTTCTATGGGACTAAGCCCAAGAACTTCGATCTGCCCACAGTCCGGTACATACATTCCAGAGAGAAGACGCAATAGGGTACTTTTGCCTGAGCCATCAGGGCCGACAATCCCGGTTATTATTCCAGAGCCAATTGTAGAAGAAAGCTCCTTGATTGCAAAATGCTTTCCTCTCACTGTTTGAAAGGATTTACTTACATTCTGTAATCGAACACAGTAGGATTTTCCATCCATAAGGGCTTAATCCATAGTTAAGGGAGGTTTTTCGGGTGGATACGGTTGATTTAATGGTATCCGTACTGTTGCGGGCATCCCTAATCTCAACCTATAATCAGCATTTTCACTGTAGACTCTGACTTGATAAACAAGCTTCGTTCTTAACTCTGGCGTTTCGACATTTTTAGGAGTAAATTCAGAAACTGGAGAAATGAAACCGATCCAGCCCTGAAAAACACTGCCTGGATAGCTATCAGTGAGAATTTCGGCTTTCATGCCTAAAAATATTTTTCCAAGATAGGTTTCAGGAACATAGGCTCTTACCCAAACAGGACGGTCAAGCGCCATTGTGAAAACTGGCGTTTGAGGGGTAACCATATCTCCTGGCTCTAGAATCCTATCTTCAATCACTCCGTCTTGTGGAGCATAGAGTTTGGCATCCTGCAATTCTCTTTTCGCAAGAGAAAGAGCAGCTTCATCAGCCTTGAGTTTGTTTTTAGCTTCTTTCAATGCTGCTAAGGCATTGTCTCTTTCTTGGAGAGAAATGTATTGCTCCTTGGCAAGTGCTTCGTCTCTTTTGTAGGTAATTTCTGCATTTTCTAAAGCCGCCTTATCGACCGCCACCGCATGTTCGGCTTGTCTTACTGCATCTTCAAAACGAACTGGATCCAATTCAGCTAATAACTCGCCCTTTTTTACCCGCTGCCCCTCCTGCACATAGATTTTCAAAATTCTACCCGTATCGTAAAAAGCCAGCTGAACTTCGCGGATATCGACATTACCATAAATAGTCAAGGTCTCAGAGGCAGAGAGCCGAAGTCGAATATAATAGAAAAGGCCAAAGCACAGAATGATCAAGGTGCCAAAAAGCACAAGCATGATTTTTTTCTTCTTCGCTGTCATGGCTCTTCTTACCTTTTAAGAATGCTATTGAAAGCTAGAATATCCTCTTGATTTAAGATACCGGCAGCGGCTTTTAGCTGAGCCCGAGATACAAGATGATTATAGAGTGCATTATAATAATTTCTTGTTGCATTCGACAAATCAGAAATCACTGTCAACAAATCGATGACCGATCTTGTCCCCAACTCATAGCCTTTTTTAGTAGCTGCGTAAGAAGTTTTAGCGGACTCTAAAGCTGTTTTAGCGCTTTTGAGCTGAAGGACGCTACTTTGCAAATTTAGGAATGCTTCTTCTGTATCTAATTTTGTCTGATCTGAAGTATTTCTTAAAAATTCTGAGGTGGCTTTGGCTTGAGCTTGGGACTGTTTAATTCGTTGATCAATCTGCCCATCATACAGTGGAACAGAAAGAGTCAAAAAACCCGCAGCTACCTGCAAATTGACTGGAATTGCATTGACAGCCAACTGGCTGGAAGAACCCACGAGAGATAAAACTGGCCAATGCCCCCTTTTATTCTGCTCAAGCTGAGCATAGGAAACGTCAACTAAAGCTTTTGCTTGCTTGATCAACGGCTGATTTGCCATGGCCGTTTGAACCCATGGCCCCAGTTCATTAGGGGTTGGACTCATTGGAGAAATTTCCTTGACCTCGGCAAGTTCTCCTACGGGTTTATGAGTGATTCTTTCTAGAATCGCCTTTGAAATATTCAGTGCATTTTTTGCTGTAATAAGGCTGGACTGTGACAAATCATACCTAGCTTTTGCTTCTTTGACAGCGACAATATCTCCTTTTCCTATTTTCAAGAAAGCCTCGGTTTGCTTAAGAATCTCCTCATAAAGAGCCAATTCGGTTTCCGAAACCCGCTCGTTGGCTTGGGCTTGTAAAACTCCAAAATAGGCTTGAATAACACGGAAGATGAGCTGCTGTCTTTGATATTGGACCGCAGAACTTTGAGCTTCTTTTTGATATTTAGCAGCTTTCAAAGCGGATAGCTTTTGGCCATCGAACAGAGGCTGCGTTAAAAGCACGGTGTAAAATTCAAAAGAGGTTCCTGTCGCAAGAGAAAAGGAATTGATATTCACATCAATCAAACTGCCCACTCCGGCAGCGGAGTTTAGCGAAAGGGTGGGGCCTAGCGCCGCCTTAGCCAGGGATACTCCAGCCTGAGACCCATTAAAAAGATAGCTTTCCCTTGAAAGAATGGGATCAGACTCCAAAGCCTGATGAAAAACCTGCACTAGATCTTCTATGGCTATAGCTGAAGAGGCTAGCACAAGCATCGTACAAAACCATAAACAAAAGGGAAAGAAAAGGCAATAATATTTCTGGAATTGTCGAATCATAGATTCATTCTATATTATACTGTTAAACAGAGAATGCTTAAAGCAAAAATTCGGCTGAGAAACTAAACGCTACTTTTCGCTCCACACTCTTGAGGAGCATCTCCAGTAGGTCTTAAGAGGATTTCCCTTTGCTAGCTTCTTGAGCAAAGAGAAAAAGAGGCCTGAATGGACGAATTTTTCTTTTCTTTTCTCTTTCTTCTCCTAGATAATCAAAAAATATTTTAATAATGGAAAGATATAATTTTTTTAATTTTTATAATCACAATTTTGTAAGAGTAGCTATAGCTATTCCTGTAGGCAAAGTAGCAGATCCTTTTTACAATATTGAACAGATCATTGAGCTGAGCAAAAAAGCGGTTCAAAACAAATCGATGCTCGTCGTTTTTCCAGAACTAAGCATTTCTTCCTATTCCTGTGAAGACCTGTTTCATCAATCAGCACTGCTTGATAGTTCTCTAAAAGCCTTAGCAAAACTTCTCGAAGCCTCGGTTTCCTTTCCTCTGCTTTTGCTTGTGGGGCTTCCTTTACAAGTCAATCAGCTCCTTTTCAATTGTGCCGCTCTGCTTTGTCAAGGAAAAATACTGGGCATCATCCCCAAAAGCTATCTTCCCAACTATCGGGAGTTTTACGAGCCAAGGCAGTTTTCTCAAGCTTCTTTTGCAACCGAAAAATCCATTGATTTATTAGGCCAATCTGAGATTCCCTTTGGTACTAATTTGATTTTCCAGTGGGAGGAACAGCCTCTATTTAAAATGGCAGTGGAAATCTGCGAAGATCTCTGGGTACCACTACCCCCTTCTTCTTTTGCAGCTCTTGCCGGGGCTACCATCCTAGTCAATCTTTCGGCTTCCAATGTGACAATTGGCAAAAGTGACTACAGAAAACTTCTTGTTGCCAGTCAGTCTGGAAGGTGCATAGCCGCCTACCTTTACAGTGCAGCTGGATTTGGGGAATCCACTACGGATCTTGCTTGGGATGGGGAAGGGCTGATTTACGAAAATGGGACGAAGCTAGCAGAAACTCAAAGATTTTCTTATGAATCACAGATTATCTTTGCTGAGATTGATCTGGATAGACTCCAAGCAGATAGGATGCGTCAAAATAGTTTTGGACAAACGAAATTAGAGTTTCGTAACGAGATTGAAGCATTCAAAACCTTATCTTTTTCTCTAGGCAGAGAAAAAGATAGCTTTCTTTGTTTAGAAAGAGAACTGGAACGCTTTCCCTATGTTCCAACTGATCCATTGACACGGGATCAACGCTGCCAGGAAGTTTTTTCCATCCAGACTCAAGGACTGGTCCAGCGATTAAGAGCTACGGGGATTTCTAAAGTGGTAATTGGAGTATCCGGAGGACTCGATTCTGCCCATGCTCTCATTATTTGCGCAAAAGCAATGGACATATTGAGATTACCACGAAAAAACATTGTGGCCTGCACGATGCCTGGTTTTGCAACGACCAAAAAAACACTTGAGCAAGCTCGCAAACTTATTGAAGCCATTGGTGCTCAAGAATATTTCATAGACATTCGACCTAGCTGCCTACAGCTTTTTAAAGACATTGGCCATCCGTTTGCCCAAGGACAAAAGCTTTACGACATTACCTTTGAGAATGTTCAGGCGGGAGAACGAACCAATCATCTGTTCAGGCTTGCTAATCTAGTAAAGGGATTGGTCGTTGGCACGAGTGATTTAAGCGAACTTGCGTTAGGTTGGTCTACCTATGGCGTTGGCGATCACATGGCTCATTATCATGTTAATGCCAGTGTCCCTAAGACGCTTATCAAATTTCTTGTTCGTTGGGTTTCCAAAAAGGAGGAGCTAGGCCAACAAGTGAGTATTGTTCTCAACGAAGTCCTTGATACGATTGTCAGTCCTGAACTTATTCCTGGAGAAGATGGTCAGGAATTTCTGCAAAGTTCCGAAAAAGAAATTGGGCCTTATAACCTCCAAGACTTCCATTTATACTACACGCTAAGATATGGGTATTTACCTACAAAGACCGCCTTTTTAGCATGGACTGCATGGCATGATCCGAATAGGGGCCATTGGCCAGAAATTGAAGGAAATAAGGAAGCCTATAGGATAGATCAAATAAAACACTGGTTAAAAGTCTTCCTTGACCGCTTTTTCCGAATGAGCCAATTCAAAAGAAGCTGCATAGCTAACGCTCCTAAAGTTGGTTCTGGAGGCTCCCTGAGCCCAAGAAGTGACTACCGAGCCCCATCGGATAGTTCTTCTCTCCCCTGGTTAAAGGATTGGGAACGGATCCCCGATTCCGAAGAGAGTTTCTTAAATAAGCTGTAAGCATTGGCCAATAGTCCCTCCAGCTCAGTGGTGATCTTTCCTTTTTTGAGAATCTTGCTTTCGAATCGCACAACCGGCTTGATGCCTATCCAACTGTTGGTTAGGAAAATTTCATCAGCAGCCTGGAGAGTTTCTGGACCAAAATGTTCTTCTGCCACCTCGATCTGCGACATCACCCACTGCCTGATTACTCCGTTGCGGCATCCTGTCTGCAGAGAGGGAGTAAAAACCTTGTCTTTTTTCACAAAAAAAATATTGCTCATTGCTCCAGAAACCACTTGCCCCTGCTCATTTAATAGCATCGCTTCATCAGCATTGACTGAAAGCCTCGCTTGAAAGTGGGAAAGATAACTTAATGTTTTTAACCTACTGTCCCAATTTCGGGAACCAACCCTAACCTCAGAAATCTCCAAGGAAAAGCCCTCTTTGGTTTCAACAGGAAGGGGCTCAAAAAATTCTTTTTCTTCTCTAGGTCCAACAATCCACCGCCATTTCCCACTTGCTTCTTTAGGTAAATGAAGGCTCTCATTGCGGAAATCTTTTTTAGGGTAAAGCCCTAGTGTTTTTGCACTTTCCAATAGACTTCTCCAATGTTCTTCAACAAAAAATGCCGTTCCATTTTCTACTCTAAGGGTTTCAAAAACTCCAAAACCAGGAGAAAAGGTGATAGGCAGCTCCATAAGTAGGTAGAATAAGCTTATTGAAAAAATTCCTCGCTCTTCGTTTGTGCTTCTTTCTGTTTTTTGGCTTTTTCGATTTTGTTTAACACATCCAAAAGCATGTTTGGAGTAATGACTTCTGGCAAAAGGATAGGCGAGGAGGAATCGACACCATAAAATACATAGGTTGGTACTCCACTTCTTCCCAAGCTTTCCAACGCTTGAGTAATTTTTGGATCCCGATTGGTCCAATCCGCTTCCATTTTCACAACACCGACTTCTTCAAACTTTTTTTTCACCGCCGGGTTTTGCAATGCTATCTTTTTATTCACCTGACAGGTAAGGCACCAAGAAGCGGTAAAATCAACAAAAACAGGAATTCCCTGCTGTCTATATTCTTCTAATTTAGCTTCCGAAAAGGGAATCCATTCCTCTTTTTTAGCCGTTTTCAGTGCAAAAAGCCGCTCCGTTTCGACCACCGCATAATAAAAACTACTTGAAAGGATAGCCAAGGCAAGGAGGGATGATACCACTCGCACTCCAAGCGGATGAAAGGGAGTACTAAATTTACCATAAATCCAAGAGCCAAAGCCGATAAAAAGCAACGCCACTAGAATATCCAATGCTCCATCAATTCCTCGGAGTTTTCCATAAACCCAAATCAGCCAAATCACCGCACCAAGAATTGGAAAGGCAAGGAACTGTTTAAAAGCAACCATCCATGGCCCAGGTTTTGGCAGCAATCTCAAGAGGCTTGGAAATACTGACAACAAAAAGACAGGGAAAGCCATCCCCAAGCCAAGCGAAGTAAAGACCAGGAAAATGACAACCGGTGGTTGTGCAAGGGCAAAACCAATGGCCGATCCCATGAATGGAGCCGTACAAGGAGAGGCTACTAAGGTTGCTAAAACCCCATTTAAGAATGAGCCTAAATATCCCTTTGCCTTTTCAACTAAAGACTGAGCAGATATCAAAGAGAGGCCAATCTCATAGACTCCCAGTAAGTTCAAAGCAATAAGGAAAAAGAAAAGAGCCATAAAAGCAACGAACGGTGGCGATTGCAGTTGAAAACCCCACCCTAATTCTAATCCTTTTTCTCTTAAAAAAATTAACAACCCTACCACAATCCAAAAAGAACTCAGCACGCCCAATACAAACAAAAGCCCATGGATTATGGAAGAACTGCCCTCTTCCTTAGCCGCACCTACCAAATTTAAGACTTTCAATGAAATCACCGGCAACACACAGGGCATCAGATTGAGAATTAGTCCACCAATAAAACCAAGGCCTAAATAAGAAAAAAATTTTTTGTTGAAATAAAATGGAACCTCTTTTTTTTGCGGTTCCGTTTTGGGGGAAATGAATTTTTTAGCTCGAATATCCCAATTAATCTTTTCAATACCTTTCCAATCCGAAAGTTTTGCTGTGAATACCCCACTTAGAGGCTCCGTAACTGCCCCCGCGTTACTGGGACGCGCAATTTCCAGCGAGATCCCTTCTTTTCGTAATCGAATCTGCTGTGGAGCAGAATATTGAATAATTCCATTCTGATAAGGGAAAAAATGAGCCGATTCGAAATTAAGGACTTTGCCGGTTTTATTTTGAAAAAAGAGGGTAAGATTTTTTTCCGAGGCTAAAAAGCTTATTTCTATAGAAGAGGGAGGACTACGGGGGATTTCATATTTAGCCTTTTGAAAACTTTCTTTCAAAGATTCATCAACTCTTGGACTATTTTCAACTGGCAAGGTCAATGTAAGAGCTGCACTTCCAGGAAGACAACTTTGTGCGCATTCAACCCATTGGACATCAGCCTTCAGCGTTACGGTAGAACCCACCTGCTGCTCTTGAGACAGATCCATAGGTATCAACAGCCAGCATTCTCCTTCATATCCATAGCTAGTAAGAGGAGGCAGTGAGATAACAGTTGGACTTGGCCATTGAATCGGCCCTGCATGCAATCCAGCAGGAAGAGTCCAATCGATTTTAGTAGCCGAACCAGCATCTCCTGGATTCAACCAATAAGTATGCCAGCCCTCATCCATTTTCAGCCGAACGGCCACATAGAAATGACTACCCGGAGCAATAGCATCAAGTTCAGATAAAAGACTAGCCTCTACATGCTTGCTTTTAGCCACATTCGATGTTGCCGCTAAAGCAGTGGAAGAAAAATAAAAAATAAGGAGAAAAAAAAGGCACGACAATCTACAATAACAAGCTTTCATCTAAGGCATAAAATTTGTGATAAGTAAGTTTAACCATTCTTTTATAAAGAACTAATCATATTCGCTGCTAACAGGGAAAAAAAATAATGACCTTTCTCTTTTTAAAAGTGGCTTACATTATATGGGAATAAAACAAAAACGCTTTTTAATATGTTACGGGAGGTTGTAAACAATAGGCTATGTCGGTGCAAGAAAAAATCAGAATGCTTCCTCATAAACCAGGGGTATATCTTTTTAAAGACAAGCTCAACCGGATTATTTATGTCGGCAAAGCCGTGGATCTTCACAAAAGGGTTAGCCAGTATTTCCATCCGTCGAAAAAATTTAGTGGGGATAGAAAATTAAAGGCACTGGTCGAGGCAGTAGCCGATCTTGAATTTTACTGCGTTCATTCGGAAGCCGAAGCAGTACTCTTAGAAGGAAGACTGATTAAAGAATTTAGACCTCGGTATAACATAAGCTTTAGAGATGATAAACGGTTCTTGTTGGTCAAAGTCGATTTAAACACTCCATTCCCAAGATTTCAAATTACGCGGTTAAAAAAACAAGACAATGCGAGATATTTTGGTCCATTCGCTAGTGCTGGTGCACTGAGAACCACCCTCAACTTAATGAAAAAAAACTTTGGCCTGCGTTCCTGTTCAGCTGTGATTCCTACCGAAAAAGACTACAAACACTGCCTGGACCATATCATAAAAAATTGTTCGGCACCCTGCATAGGCAAAGTAAGTCAGGCTGAATACTATCAAAGGGTTCAAAAAGCCTGTGAATTTCTTGAAGGCAGGTCCAAAGAAATGATTCAGGAAATACGCCAAAAAATGGAGGAAGCCGCTCGGGCCCAAGAGTTTGAAAAAGCCGCAGAACTAAGAGATTTATTGGAAGCCTTAGAACAAACCACAAAGCCGACCAGACGTTTTGCTAAACAACTTCCAAAAGCCCTTTCTCCACTCGAAGATTTAGAGGAACTAAAAACTGTCCTCTCACTTCCTAAACTTCCAGTGATAATCGAATGCTTCGACATATCTAACATTTCTTCACTGCACAAAGTGGCTTCGATGGTTTTGTTCCGAGAGGGAAAAGCCGACCGTTCTTCCTACAGGCGATACCGAATTAAGACCGTTGTTGGACAAGATGATTTTGCCTGCATGGAAGAAGTCATTCGAAGAAGGTATAAAAGGATCCTTGAGGAGGGAGGAAAACTAGCCGATCTGATCATTGTCGATGGAGGCAAAGGTCAGCTTTCGAGCGCCCTGAAAGCGTTACATTCCCTTGGATTAAGCAACCTTTCTTTGATTGGACTTGCTAAAGAAAATGAAGAAATCTACCGGGTTGGATGCTCTGAGCCCCTTATCCTTGATAAAAGCAGCGGGGCTTTACGCTTACTCCAAAGAATCAGAGACGAAGCTCATCGGGTTGCTAATGCCTATCATCAACTGCTTTTGAAAAAAAGAATGAAAGAAAGCATTCTCGATGAATGTCCTGGGGTAAGTGAAAACAGAAAAAAACTACTCATTCAATCTTTTGGCTCTGTAGATAGACTGAGAAAGGCTACTATTGAAGAAATCGCAGCTGTCAAAGGAATTGGGAAAAAACTTGCTGAAAAAATCTTCTCCTTTCTTGCTTCACGAAATTGATTGGATGGTTAATAGGGATTCATCTAGGAAAAATTTTATCTTATTTTTTATCGCTTTTCTCCTTTTCCTTGTCTTCGATTCACTCTGATCCATTTCTAAGTTGCCGTGTGCCTCCAGTTTGGGTGGAAAGAAGAAAAATTTTGCAGTCGGGGTCAGTTACTGGGTGTATAGGGAAAGAGTTAAAACTTTAGTTATCCATCGGCTAATGGAGCCCTTCTATTGGAGCGCAAAACTCACACTATCGTCTCAGGTTGTTGAGAGGATGGCCTCAAGCCCATTTTTCCAAGACTCTTCGATCTCTGTTCCCTTTAGTTCGATGCTTTCTTCTCCCTGCTGTAACTTCAGGACATAATCCTCAAGGACTTCTCCTATAATGACTGCTTCTAGTCCCTTCTGTTGGCAATTCCAAAGAACTGCAGACAGTTTGTTTTTGGGGACCGAAACTATTGTTCTAGCTCCGGCTTCGTTAAACAGTAGCTCATCAAGCCTACGATTCGTGGGGAAAACAATCGAACAGCCCAGTTTTTTTCTTCCACTTACCACACTTTCGATTAAGGCCAAAGCCAGTCCCCCTTCTGATAGATCATGGGCAGACGAAACCAATCCTTCTGAAATCAAAAGAAGTAAAACTTCGTTGTGTTTCTTTTCTGCTTCTAACTGGAACCATGGAAGTTGATTTCCAGTTATTCCCAATCGTTCTTGAAGATATAAGGAGCCTTGGAGACCTTCGCCCCAACCACCCAGAAGAACAATCGTCTCTCCGGGGTGTTGAAAGGATAGTTTGGGGATAGGCATATCGGTTTCAATCAACCCTACGGCTCCAATGACCGGGGTGGGGAGAATGGCTCCAAGTTTAGAATAATTATAAAAGCTTACGTTGCCGCCTGTCACAGGGATATCAAAGAACCGACACGCATCAGCAATGCCTCTAATCGTCTCTTTAAACTGCCAATAAACAAAAGAATCATTAGGATCAGCAAAATTTAGATTATCGGTTATCCCTAGAGGAAAAGCTCCTACCACTGACAAATTTCTTATTGCTTCAGCCACGGCTATTTTTGCTCCATTATAGGGATCTATACCACAATAGCGTCCATTCCCATCTAAAGTAGCTGCTAAGCGGACCGGCTCATTTCCTAAAAACACTCTCAATACAGCAGCATCTGCGCCTGGGCCTTCAATGGCATGCAATCCTACAAGATAATCAAACTGCCTATAAATCCATTCTCGAGAGGAATTTTGAGGAAGGGCAGCAAATGCCAACAGGAAAGCTTTGTAATCTAGAGGTTGCGGTATTTTCTCTAAAGGCAGAACAGACGTATTTGTTATCAATGGCTCTGTGGCAGGCAATTCATAAACTGGAGCTTGATGGACGATCAATTCTGGAGAAATCTCGATGGCTTTTTTGCCCCGATGATAAAAACAAAGTTTTTCTTCTTTAATTACTTGTCCAATTTGAGTAAAAGGCACCCCCCATTTAGCGAAGACCGCTTTAGCTCGGTCTACTTTGTCTTTATGGATGATTAGAAGCATTCGTTCTTGTGACTCAGAAAGCAAGATTTCTTCAGCTAGCATATCTGCTTCCCGTACGGGAACATCATCCAAATTTATTTCCATGCCCCTCTTTGCTCTCGCGGCCGTTTCAGAAGTCGAACAGATCAATCCTGCCGCTCCCATGTCCTGTATCCCAACTACTACTCCTGGTTCCTCAAACAGCTCAAGACAAGCCGACATTAAGATCCTTCCCATAAAAGGATCGGCAATCTGAACAGAATATCGATCTTCGGTTTTATGTTCTTCCAGTTTCCGCGACGCAAAAGCTGCCCCTTTAAGTCCATCTCTTCCTGTCTTTGATCCAGCTATAAAAACCGGATTCCCAATCCCCTCGGCCTTACCCCGCTGGATCTGATCTACCCTGACCACTCCAAGACAAAAGACGTTGACTAATGGATTGCCCTCATAACTGCTATCAAAGGCTAGTTCCCCGCCCACAGTAGGCACTCCCACACAATTCCCGTAATGTGCAATGCCTCCTACGACATGCCGAAGCAGAAAAGCATTGTGAGCGGCTTGAGTACTTTTTTCAGCTCGAATCTCTCCAAATCTCAAAGAATTCATAAAGCAGACTGGTCTAGCCCCCATCGTAAAAATGTCCCTGAATATGCCTCCAACTCCTGTTGCTGCTCCCTGAAAGGGCTCTACGGCACTGGGATGATTATGAGATTCAATTTTAAATACAACAGCCCATCCGTTACCCAGATCGACTACGCCTGCATTTTCTTCTCCCGCTTTAACTAAGACCCTTTTGCCTGTTGTGGGTAACTTTTTAGTTCACTCTTCGAACTTTTATAACAACAGTGTTCACTCCACATGACACCGATCAGGGCCATTTCAGCCCGCGTAGGGGCTCTACCCAGTAGCTGGACAAGCCTTTGGTATTCGTCAATGGACAGCCCAAAGGATTTCAGTTCTTCAAGTACATCACCATTTTCAGTACTTAACCCCTCATTAGATGTTTTCATGTCTATTATTGGCTAGAAGGATATACTTTTTTTCCTTTGTGGTAAAGCTCTCTCAAGATCGGCCGAGGAGAAAGATCCAACAGACAAAAACTGGCTTCATTGCCCTCTGTTAAACCATGAGGTATGCCCAGGATTTCGGCAGGACGGACCGAATAGGCATCCCACCACTCCCACCAGGGTATTCCTGTCATTTTATGAGCAAGAAAGACTCCATCAAAAGGTCGTAAGGTAGAGCCCCCGAGTCGACCACTTTGCTTCTCAATGGCTTTACCTTGAGGATCAACTACTACTTCTATATGCCCTAGGTGATAAATTCCAGGAGAAGCAGCCGCTCCAGCCATCGCATCAGAAACGAGGATGACTCTTGAACCCAAAGCTTTGGCTAATGCCCGAAAGGCTACCATAGGCACATGTTTACCATCAGGAATCAAAGAAGCATAGGGAAGATCCGAGGCAATAACATTGAGCAGCACATTCTGAAATTTAGGAACAACAGGAGAAAGGGCATTGCCTAAATGCGTCCAAAGCTTAGCTCCTGCAATGATAGCGGATTCTATAATTTCCCATGAAGCTTCTGAATGCCCAATAGCTACTTCCGATCCCAAAGCAACCGCGTTTTTTATAAATTGTAACGAAAGCTCCCTATCTATTTCAGGGGCAATCGTGATTAACTTGACCTTTCCCCCAGAGGCCTTCATAACTTCGTCTAACCAGGATAGATCAGGCTTCATCATCCATTCTATTCGATGGACTCCTCGACAGCCTTCCGTAGAGGAAAGGAAAGGTCCCTCTAAATGAAAGCCAATACAGTTGAGCGGCAAAGCGCGAACGAGCTGGTGAAGTTCTTGAAGATGTTTTTGGTAGCTATTCCTAGGACGAGTAATAATGGTAGCTAAAAAATGGGTACAGCCATTTTCAAAAAGTTTCCGACAAAGTATTTCAAACCGCTCGCTAGAAAGTCCTTCGCTGTTTAAATCAACACCTCCAAAACCGTTGATTTGAAGATCAACAAGTCCTGGGGCTATCCAGGGAAGCCAAAAAGAATCGGGACTGTTTGGTATCCTGTCGATTTTTTTGTATACACCCTTCTCGATACTGATTGACAGGGGCAGTCCGCTACGATAATCTCTTGCTTCAATCTTCATGGCTCTGTTTTGAAGGCTCCAATAAGATTTAGGAAGTTCCTTGAGTAATTGTATTTTTACGGTCAATAAAAATAAAGAAAGATAAAGGAAAGCTTCTTTTTTTATATGTCCTTCTATACAGTCTTGATATGGTTCTTATAAAATAGGTTATTTTGTTATTTTAAAACAAAATGATTTTTTCGAACAAAAACAGAAAAGATTATGCCATTGGTTTTTCTTAAAACGTTTGGATGTCAGATGAATGTCAGGGATTCGGAGCAGGTCCTCCAGGATTTTATTGAGAAGGGCTATACAATTGCTCCCTCTGAAAAGCTTTCGGACATCATTCTCATTAATACCTGTTCTGTAAGAGCTATGGCTGAAGATAAAGCCATCGATAAGATGCTTTCTCTGAAGGGGCTTAAAGATAAAAATCCTTCGGTTGTATTAGGAATTATTGGCTGTATGGCACAAAACCGTGGGGAAGAAATAGCCAAAAAATATCCTTTTATTGATCTTATCCTGGGCACACAAAAATTCCATAAAGTTGCAGAAATTGCTGATCAAATTTATAGAAATCCAAGAAGGCAGCAATGCTATGTAGATCTTTCTGAAGAAGCAAACTCTCAAAATGCGATCACCAAGCATTTAGCAAAGAAAAGACAAGCGGTAGCCTATGTTTCTATCATGCAAGGCTGCAGCATGCATTGTGCCTTTTGCATTGTCCCTTCAACCCGCGGTGAAGAGCGCTCTAGACCAATTTCCGAAATCTTCGAAGAAGCACAAAACCTTACAGCAAACGGGGTAAAAGAAATTGTTTTGCTTGGCCAAATTGTTAATCGCTACGGAGCCAAAGAATTTTCTTGGAAAAACGGAAAATCTCCTTTTGTACAACTTCTCGAACAATTAAGTACCCTAAAAACTTTAGAACGACTGCGGTTTACCTCTCCACATCCCATTGGTTTTAAAGAAGATCTTATCCAAGCTCTTAAAGAAATTCCTCAACTGTGTGAGCATGTGCATATTCCTGTACAATCAGGGAGCGACAGAATATTAAAAGCTATGCGCCGAGGATATACCCGTTCAAAGTTTCTACAGCTTATCGAAAAGTTAAGGAAAGAGATTCCTGACATAGCTCTTTCTACGGATGTGATTGTGGGGTATCCTGGAGAAAAGGAAGAAGATTTTCTTCAGACTTGCTCATTACTTGAAGAAGTACAATTTGACAACGCTTTTATTTTTCGATATTCTCCTCGGGAAGGAACCACTGCAGCCAATCTGAACGAGCAGCTGAGCGAAGACGTAAAATTTGAGCGCAATTACCGATTGTTAGAGATCCAAAACGCCATCACCTTAAAAAAATCGCAAAGACTTGTGGGGCAGACGGTAGAAATTTTAGTTGAAGGAGAAAGCAAAAAGAAAGCTGAAAGATTTCAGGGACGGACAAGGACCAATCATCTTGTCATTATACCTAAAAACGAGCGATGGAGAGGAGAACTGCTACCAGTAAAAATTTTACAAACTACAGGTCATACCTTCTATGGTATTCCGATACTTTCTGGCTTCGAGGATCAACCAGCCTTTGACCAAAAAGAAGAGATAAGCTCCGCTAGGTAAAAAAAAGAAAAATAGCAAAGGGACTCTACTAATAATCATTAATTTTGCTTCCTTTTTGAATAAAAAAAATATTTAGGAAATCTTACAGAAGGGAACATTTTTATCACCAATAGAAGCCCGTAAAGCTTACGGTTTACGATTGATCAGAGAAAAAGTATTTTAGAAAAAAGGATTTTTGATTTATTTTTGGCTGATTTTCCTTTGCTTTATGTGGAAAATTACATCTTTGAGCATCCAAAAAAAGTGGAAAAGACCTCCTCAACATACCATTGTGTAATCTTGGACAATCTTTGCTTCCTAGCAATACAATGACATCCATGACACCAACTACCTACCAAAAAACCGCTAGGATCATCGCTTCGGTCCTCTTTGTCTTATTGGGTTTTTGGATTCTTCACGGCTTTCTTGTCGCTATGGCTTGGGCATTCCTTATCGCTATTGCCACCTGGCCTTTCTATAGTTGGGCAAGACTCAAACTGCCGCGCAAAACCCCTAGTTGGGTTAGCTCCTTACTTTTTACCCTATTAGTTGGCGCTTTACTTTTTGGTCCCTTAATCTATGGGGTGTTTAAAGCAGGACAGGAAGCCATGGTCCTCGGTCAATTTATCGCACATGCACAAAGAGAAGGGGCTCCTGCTCCCGAGTGGTTACAACATATTCCTTTTATTGGCAATTGGTTAACCATACGCTGGAATAGCAATCTGGCAACGCCGGAAGCTGCCTCGAAGACTTTGGCTCATATCGATTCAGCGTTTTTATTCCGATGGGGTAAAACTATTGGGTTTCAAGTTATCCATAGGATGGAAGTCCTAGCTTTCACTCTGCTTACTCTGTTCTTTCTCTACCGGGATGGCAGAATACTTGGGAAAAAATCACTATGTCTTATCCGCAAGCTTCTGGGCACTGCTGGAGAAAGGTACGCTTTACACCTTGTTTCGGTCATTCGAGGAACTGTCAATGGCTTGATTTTAGTGAGCTTAGGCGAAGGCATTCTTTTAGGAATCGCCTATGCCATTGTGGGCTTACCAGATCCCGTTACCCTTGGAGGAATTACGGGGATTCTGGCGATGATTCCTTTTGCGGCTCCACCAGTCTTTTGCACCGCGGCGCTTTTTCTTATCGCCCAAGGAATGATCATTCAAGCCATTGGGATAGTCATTTTCGGTTTTAGCGTTCTGTTTATAGCCGATCATTTTATAAGACCCGTTTTAATTGGTGGAGCAGTAAACCTTCCTTTTTATTGGGTCCTGCTAGGAACGCTTGGAGGGCTTAGTACTTTTGGCTTGCTGGGTCTTTTTGCAGGGCCAACGATCATCGCGGCGCTCCTGGTCGCCTGGAAAGATTTTGTAGACACGCCATAAACTTTCCTTTGGCAATCCTCTCAAAATAGAAAAATTTTTTCTAATCCCCTTTCCTCATGAACGCCTATTTTCAGTTTTATACTTCCGCTTATGTCTCAAGAGCTAGCCGAAAAAAAATGAGACAGTTGGCTGCCTTGCCTGAAGCCAAGAGAGCAACAGAATTGATCTCCTCTTTTCAAAAGCTCGATCTTTCTGTTCCAGAAATAAACAATAGGCTCAACTCGATGCTCAAGTCTATAGGTCTGCACCAGAAAAGATCTCTAGCCGAAGCCTTGACAAAAGCCTATCCATTGAATAGAACCGAAGGTCTCCTGCTTCTTAGGCTAGCTGAGGCCTTACCCAGAATGCCTAACGATGAAACAGCTCTTCTTCTGTTTAAAGAAGCAATTCGAAGAGGAAATTGGCATAATACAGACAGCAACCAATGGACTTCTTATCTATTGAGCAAGTTAAAATTTTTGCTTACTCACTGCCCCTCTCTTCCCCTACCCTCCTTCCTAACTGATGCAGTCCTCAAAACTTTTCTGCGCATCGTAACAAAGGTATTGGTTAACATATTCGTTTTTGCTCCAGATATTGAAAGCAGCCAGAAAAAGCTCCTTGGTCTAGTAGCCAAAGGAATACCTATATCTTTGGATCTTCTCGGAGAAGATGCATTAGGCAGTAGAGATGGCACAAGGCACTGGGAAAACTGTCATAAAGTAATTGAGTTACTAGGGATGATCAAAGCTTCCTTCCCACGGTCAGATCCAGAAATCTCCGTGAAATTGTCCGCATTAGATTCGAAATACGAGCTTCCTTACGGCCGCATTTCTTTTGAGAGAATATACTCTAAACTAAAATCTCTCTGTTTGAGTGCCTATGAAAAAGACATCAGTCTCTGTATCGATGCCGAACAATATTTTCGCTTTGAATTTTCACTGGAACTCCTTGAAAGCCTTTTATCAGATCGGGATCTTGAGGGCTATAATAGATTAGGATTTGTTGTTCAGTCCTATTTAAAAAATAGTGAATCTCTAATCGACTATTTGGGAGAACTGTGCAAAGAGAAAAAAAGAAAACTCTCCATTCGCCTCGTCAAAGGGGCCTACTGGGATCATGAGATCATCCGCTCCCAATCATTAGGTCTTGCTCAATATCCCGTTTATACCTTAAAAGAGCTAACCGAACTTTCCTATATGGCTTGTGTAAGCAAGCTGTACGAACATAGAGAACTATTATCCACTCGCATTGCTACGCACAATCCTGCAACAATTGCAGCTGTCCTTGAGTTTTATAGTTCCCGAAAAGAAAACAGGATTGAATTTCAAAGACTTTATGGTTTAGGAGAAGCTGTAGAAAACTATCTGAAAACGCAAGGATTTTCCACCAGAGTGTATATTCCAATTGGAACAGGCAAAGAACTGTTTGGCTATTTGGCAAGAAGACTCATAGAAAACGGAGCAGGATTGGATGCCTTCGTGGCGCCTTTTGATTTTGACAAATTGTACTGGAATCCGCTGCAGAAACTACAAAAAAGAGAGCATTTAGAAAATACGAAAATTCCTTTACCGCCTTTCCTTTATAGAGATAGAGAAAATGCTCCTGGTTGCGATCTATCCAATCCGGAGGTTTGGGAGGAATTTGGAAGGAGGAAACCACCTTTTTTCTCACCTCTCCAGGTCTTTTCTAAGAACGCTACCACTAGCCGATTACGGGTCTTATCCCCTGCCAATAGCAAAGAAGTAGTTGGGGAAGTCCCGCTACCTTCAGATGCTGAAATGGAAAAGGTTCTTTCTAATACTGCCTCTTTTGCCTTGGAATGGGACCGACTACCGGTCGAACAAAGGGTAGAAATGGTCCAAAGGCTTGCCAAGGAAATTTGGGAATACAGGCATGATTTTCTCTATCTTTTGTGCGCGGAGGCAGGGAAAACGATTCCAAACGCCCTTGCTGAAATAAGAGAAGCAATAGATTTTTGTCATTACTACTCCAAAGAAGCGCTTAGGCTTTTTTCTAAGCCCATCCTGCTTCCTGGCCCAATGGGAGAAGAAAACAAACTACACTATCATGGAAGGAGCCTGTGGGTATGTATCAGTCCTTGGAATTTCCCGCTTTCTATTTTTTTAGGCCAGCTGGTAGCCGCTTTATTAACTGGCAATGTGGTTGTGGCTAAACCAGCTGAAGAAACCCCTCTTATCGCCTTGTTAGCCACAGAGCTTGCCTACAAAGCAGGCATTCCTAAAGAAGCTCTTTCTGTCGTCGCTGGGGATGGACAGATTGGACAAAAGCTCATCCTACATCCCTCCGTGCGGGGTGTTGCCTTTACGGGTTCTTTTGAAACAGCCAAAATTATCGCTCGATGCCTAAGTCAAAAAGAAGGCCCCATTGTCCCTCTGATCGCAGAAACAGGTGGGATCAATGGCATGGTGGTAGATGCTACGGCGGCAATAGAAAGAGCAGTCAAAGACATTATCCATTCAGCCTTCAATCATGCTGGCCAAAGGTGTTCCTCATTAAGAGTGCTGCTTGTCCAAAAAGAGATTTCCAAACAGTTGCTCTCGATGCTATCAGATGCTTTGGAAGACATGTTTGTTGGCGATCCGCGTTATTCAGAAACTGATGTTGGACCAATTATCAGTCCCTCTCAGCTGGAGACACTCAATCAATTTTCTCATCTTTTTCGAACGCATGGGCATCTATTGACTCAAGCACCTATTGGGAAAACCGCCTCAGCCTATGGTTATTACTTTGCTCCTCAGCTATTCGAAATTCCTTCGATAGATCTTATCGATCGGGAGATATTTGGTCCTATCCTTCCCGTTATATCATTTTCTAAAGACGAACTTCGTAGGCTCCTTTCAAAGCTTTACCAAAAAGGTTACGGTCTGACTATGGGACTTCAAACAAGGCTGGATAGTGAAATAGAAAGGCTATCTTCTGAAGCTCCTGTTGGTAATTTTTATGTCAATCGCTCCATGATAGGAGCAACCGTTGAATCCCAACCTTTCGGTGGAGAAGGTCTTTCAGGAACAGGGCCAAAAGCCGGAGGACCAAATTATCTTTTGCGCTTCGTTTATGAAAGAGTCTCTACCATTAATACGGCTGCTTTAGGAGATCCCTCCCTCTATTTTTTAGATGGCTCTTAAATGGCAAAGGATTTTATTTGTGTTGAGAAGCCTTTTGTTCGGGTATAAAAAAATAGATTTTTTGGTTCTTGTAGTCGATCGTCGAGACTTTATCATAAAAAAAGCCAAAACCGATCATCCCCCCTGTCCAAAATCCTAAATTCCAGCTCATGTCCATTGGCAAGGATCCAACACCCCCTTGCAAGATCCCTCGGATTCTTTCACCCATGATTTCAAGCTGATTAGCAAGTCCAAGTTCCAATGGGCTTTGGCTCGTGCCCAACCCCCAGTGCATGTCAATCGATTGACCACTCTCATGATGAATGAAAGGTCCGCTTTGATCCGAAAAAAAATTTTGCTGTAGCCAAACCTTTGAGAGCTTAGCCACTAGTGGAGAACACATAAAATATCCAGGAGTTCCTGTATCTAATAGGAATAAAAGTGGCACACTATTGTTGATTTTCCCTTGTACCACAAGCGTCTGTGCTGGTCCTATGAGAAAGGGAATGACTCTTATTTTTCCGTCACTTAAATTCAAGCTTTTGAAGCTGGATAGAGGATCGTCCTTCGAAAATCTTAAGAAAAAGAATTTAGGAACACTTTTCCATCTGCCGCGAAGATCGAATGTTGGAAGAAAATGAGACAAAAAATTTTCTCCAAGGATCCCATCAATTTCCAATCCTGTCCTAGGGATGGCTAACAAAGAATGGACCACGGCCGGAATGTTCCTGATAGTTGCCCCTCCAATGTTCATAGAATGGATTTTACCAAACTGAATCCAATAGCTTCCCATCGTACTCGTTTCTTTTTCTTTTCTGAACAGTACTATTTGAGCCTTATTGGCAAGGCGCGGACTCAAAATAACGTAGGTTGATCCCGTATCGATCATAAATCGGGCTTTAATCCCTCCCGATAATTCAGTTTCAATAATTGGATAAGGAACAAAGTCTTTGAACCGAACAACTGCTTGTTCTCTGGTTGAGTCTACCGCAAAAGGCTTTTGGTCTTTAAAGCTTTTTAAAAGATCACCTAGTCCTAATTCACCCAGTTCATAAGCGAGTGGAGCGGCAAGGGAATAACGATCCTGCCGTATGTATATTTCTTTTAAAAGAGCCTTTGGCCGTCTCTCTCCAGGCTGAATTTTTAAGGCTCTATGAAAAGCCTCTCTTGCCAGCTCAAGATTCCCCCTGCAAAGAGCAGTCTCACCTATAATCATCCAGCAAGAAAAACAGGAAGGATTCTTTTGCAAAAGAGCCCTTGCCATTCTAGAAGCTTCTTCAAAAAGGCCACTCCGGTAGAGTATATTTAACCGTTGCTCTGCTACTTGTTGCTCGCTACTTAAGGCAAGAAGGCCTGAAGAAAAAAAACTAAGACAAAGGGCATAAAAAGAAAAAAGAAAAAAAGACTGCTTTAGAGGTTCTTTGCCCTTCATAAAGAGTAAAACAGAAAGAACACACCACCCGCTACAGATTTTTCATTCCGCCCCTTTCCGTGGAATCACAATTTCGGTCAGCCAACACGCCTCTGATAAACTTAATAGATAAAGAACCGTTTGAGCGATATCTTCGGGCTGTATATAGAACACTCCTTCCACCCCAGTCATCGGAGTAGCCACCATCCCGGGGCAAATGGCAGTCGCTTTTATATTATACCTTTTTCCTTCATCGGCCATGGCTTTCGTCAGGCCCATTACACCAAACTTCGAAGCGCTATAACCTGCCGTATTCGCCCAAGCATCCACTCCTGCCAGAGAGGAGATATTGATAATATACCCTCCTGTCTGCTGCTTTTTCATCTGCTTAAAAGCTTCCCTTGAACACCAAAAGGTTCCATAAAGATTGGTTTTGAGCATCCGATCAAAACTTAAGGTGGACAACTCATCTAATGGAGCATAAATCCCAATGCCGGCATTGTTCACAAGAATATCTAAGCGCCCAAAACAATTGACGGTCTCAGTAATAAGCCGGATACAACTTTCTTCTTTAGAAACGTCGATTTCCAAGGGTAGAATTTTAGCAAATGTTTTGGCCTCAATTTCTAAAGCGACTTGTTGATTTAACTCCATTCTTCGAGAAGCGATCACAACGCTAGCTCCAGAAGCAGACAGAGCATAGGCAATTTCTTTGCCTATTCCACTGTTGGCACCTGTTACTATGGCGATCTTTCCATTTAAAAAATTAGCTTCCATAGACTACCTTATGCCCAGAACCTACTCAGGCAGCAAGCTCCTAAAAGCTCTTGGAAAAAATCAAAAAATATTAAGATCGCAAAACGACTCGAATCAATTCCTTTTCAGTAATTATAAGGTCCAGCCGTTGATCATGAGGTTCGGTATAGATTTTATGAATTTCCTGGAAAGAGAAAAAAAGGCCAATTCGACATACTTTTGATGGAAGTGTGGAAAGACAGCGATCATACAATCCAAGGCCTCTGCCAAGCCTTTGACCTTGACGATCAAAGCCAACTCCTGGAACAAGAATCAGATCCATCTCTTGGCTTGGAACTTCAATGCAGGAAGACTTCGGTTCCATGATCCCCATGAAATTTTTTTCTAGATCTTCCTTTTTTTCTACTTCGAAAAACAAAAGTTGCTTCTCTACCACTTTTGGGAACAAAACTTTCTTTTTGCTGGCTTTGGCTAATCGGAAAGTATCAGAGGTGTCCGGTTCAGAGGGGAGAGAAGAATAAAGGGTGACCACACGAGCATCTTGCCAGACCGGATGACTGCACAACCGATGTGTGATCTCAATGGAAGCTTTTTTTCGATCCTCCTCCCTCAAGCAACCCATCACTTTAGATTTTAAAAGCCTCCTTTGAACCTGTTTTAAAGAATAAGACGTAGTAATAGCCATTTAGTATAAAAATCTGAAAAAAAAGAAAATGTAAAATAAAAAAGAAAATATAAAACCTTTCTTTATTCTATGCCATTTTTTTTAAAGTTTTATTCATGACGTCGTTGTAAAAAAAGATTATGCTGCATAAGCTTATTAAATTTTTCGTCACGAGAAACATCCGAATTCTTTATTAATTTATCCATTGCTTCCACCACAGGATCTTTGGGTAGAATCTTTTTTTCTTTTTTTCTCTTTTTTTCATGAAAATCACTTTTACTGTTTTTTTTTACTCTTTTTTACAGGCAATATCATAGCCCTCAAAAAATAATAACAAAAGAATAATTACAATTTTTAGCTAAAGAAGGAAATAGGTATATATTCCATAATATTTTCCCTATTTCTATAGAGAAATCATCAGGGAAAATGATAGTTATTCTTTAGGGTAAGGCTCATTCAATGTATCGATAAGGCTCTGGGCACTTTTAGGCGGTTGTACCTGTCCAGAGAAGATTTCAGAGGGACTAACAGCTCTATGATAATAACGTTCATTGACTTCTGGTTCTTCACGAATTTCTACCCCTTGCAGAGCAATGCCACCAAAGAGCCCTTCCGTAGATCGATAAGTATAGATATTACTTTTAGGCTTTATCAAAGCCTGTCTTTCGCTTTCAGGCCCAGCAACCCCACTCATTTCGCCTGTTAAGTGGACTTTACCCCCACGAGAAAATTGTCTGACAGCTTTGTCTGAATTAAGAATAATCACATAGTCAGTTTTGGTTCCACCCACTTGTAACCCCACCCCAATGCCACTCATTGAAATTGCTGATGGTCCTGACCAACCTCCAATAGGAAGTCGAACAACAACAAGGCCTTTGCCGTATTCTCCACTAATGACAAAACCCCCTTTAGTTACTTCCAGATAAGCTACCCCTTTTGCTTTATCCCATACTGATTTTGGAATCTTCCCTTCCTGTTTAAACTGATGAATGACCGCAGAGGCATCGTGGACTATTTCTTTTAAATTCCAAGAGGCATGGAGTGGCCCCATCAGACCAAAAAACGAAAGGATAAACGCAACCAGGAATCTATTAAAAAAAAGAGAACGTGTTGAATTCATAAGGTTAATTCTCTGATAATCAAAATAGTTAGCTTAAGCAATCTTTTTTATAATTTCTGAAACGCCTTATGGAGGAAAACAAGGAACAGAGAAAGAAAGACCGTTACTTTTTATCTTGATTCTTATCTTGAGAGATTGGTCTTTTTTCGGCGGTGCCATCTGCTCTTACATAGACCATCTCCCCTGAATGAAGCTGATATGTTTCATTTTTTGCATTTAACAAGAGGGTTGCCTCTCCCTGTTCTGCTGCGTACTGTTGTTCGCCAGAAGCATAAGAAGCATAAAATTTTCCCGATGTCTGAGAAGTAAAGGTCCCTCCTTTTGTAATCACCTTAAAATCCTTTGAACTAAACTCAATCTTGCCTCTATCTAGCTCAAAGACAATAGGATTTTCATTTTTTAATGTAACGACGGTAAGGCTATCGACGGTCGCTTCTTCCCCTTTATCTTTCCATCCGATCGTACAAACGGAAAAGTAGTCCGTTTTTATCACTTGGCCTACTTGAATAGAACTACCTGCTTGGACCGGTATCCCATAGGTGGTAACCACGCTATTCTGATCTCCTCCTTTAATCGATGTGATTTCGGCCGCATAACAAACTATGGGAAGAAAACTGAAAAATAAAAATACTTTTATCGGGAATAAACTTTTTTTCATAAAAAATTTTTTTAACAATATGTTTGTTAATCAAGCAAAAATTGCAAGCATTTTACCTCATTATACTTTGAAGATTGTAGGAATTTTTCCTAACAACGGTTTTTATCTTTTTTTACCATATCTCTTTATTGGATGGAAGGATAGAAAAAATAGAAAAGCATAGGATTTTTCTTTTGCAATGATTGCTCATAAAAGGAGATGTGCGAGAATAGCTATCCGATCGAGAGGATTGGATGAAATTGCTTAGGCTGGCTCCATCTTGTTTTTTGGCTTGAATCTATCCCTGATAAAGCTAGAATAACAGGAATGGTATAATGGTGGATCTGCCTCAGCAGAAGCATAGACTCCTTTGAAGCAGATACCGGTTTAAGTGCCTGATCAGAAACAGGCCAAGCTTGTTTAGTTTGTGTCTGGAATGTGGTACCTGCCACAAGCTCTGCAGGCGGGGAATGGACAAAATTTAGCTTTTAGGACCAGTGGATGGTTATTAGCTGGCTAAACCTGGATGGCATTGGCATGAGTGCAATGATGTGAGTTTCTAAAAAGCATCAGAAAATCTCCTGCATAGCAGGAGACTGAGCAAGAAAGTTGTCTAGCTTCAGTCACACCTCAAGCCCAGTACCTGAAATGGGGTATGTTCCCTATGGGATGAGCACAGAGTTTGGGGAGCTTGTCAAGAAGCCCATCCCTAGAGGGTTACAGTAGTGCCACATTGCCGGCTTAGCTCAGAGGTAGAGCAACGGTTTTGTAAACCGTGGGTCGAGGGTTCGAATCCCTCAGCCGGCTCTTCTTCCTGCTAAAATTGCTTTGGTAGCTGCTTTAAGTTTTTTCCCCCAATAGATGAGAACCCACCAAAAAAAGCCTAATTGGCATTTCAAAAAAAGGCCCCTTCGAGCCTTAAGAGACACCCGAATCTTCTGACTTTAGCCTTCAAAAGACCTTAGAGCATCTATTCTTGGAGCCCTCTCTATTCTTTCTGCACTTTTTCGCCAGCTCCATAAGGCAGTATTGAAACCCATTGCGATTAATTTTTCCCCAACTGGTTCCAGTGCAACAAGCTGGATGGATCATCATTATTTTCTTTTTCTCTCAGCAAGACGAAAAAGGGTCAATGGATTTAAATTACTCAAGGATCTCATCATGAAAAAAATAATAGCTATTGGCACTACCCTTATCATTCTTATTGTATTTGTCTCCTTCTATCTTTTTAAGTTTCATCTTGGGTTCCTTCTCGATATTCATAAGGCATATCAGACCCTAGAGAAAAATAGGCCTACCATCGATCAAATTGAGGCGGCTGTCGAACAAGCCATTCCAGAATATCTGAGCATCATAGAAATCAATATAGAGCAGATAGAACAAACCCCCATCGGTTTGCGTATTGACTGTTCCTTTAGGGTTTCAATCGACATGGATATCTACAAAGTTGCTTCCACCCCTGTCCTTCAAAACCCAGAGGAATTAAAGTCTATTGATCTAATTCCAAAAGATCTTAGAGAGATGGCAATCAAAGAAATAGAAAATACGGTCTTTATTCCTTCGCTTCCCTCTGGAATGACTTACGATTACACCCATCAACAAATAGCTTTTAGGCAAGGAGAAGAGCTGCAGTTAAAAGCAGCTGTTAGAGCATCGGAAAATTCGCTAGGGGGATGGACCCTTGAAGCTGAAATAGAAGATGCTCCATGGGGTATTAAAACTCCAGGAACTTATCTAAAAACGGCTTTGCAGATGGCCAACGATAGGAGGGATGAAATCTTAGTATGGGAACAAATTTGGCGTAAGTATTTAGAGTTAGAACAACATCCAAAAGAAAAACAGGAAGCTTTGAGGAGGTTTGCTGAAGAGAAAAAGAAACAACCACCTCTTTCTCCAAAACACGAAATGGTTGCAACGACAGAAAATGCAACAAAGGAAAAAATCAAAACTAGTAAAGAACACCCCTATGCTAAATTTGAGCCGTGCTTTGTCAAAGTTGCCTTCTTTCGGGCAGCCGCTGTGTATAGAAAAATAGGCTCAGATGTGACCATTCGCATTACAAGAACCATAAGAGTGCTATCTTATACTATCCCTGAAGGCACCAGAGCCTTTGGTAAGGTAATAAAGAATGATGGAAGAAATGGCATGGATGTACAATTTACTCGAGCGATTCTTCCCAGAGGTACCATCGTAAAATTCAACAAACGGGCAAAGATTATTCCTATATAGTCTCTTAGCTTTTATAGTCGCACAGAAAGATCCCATCTTCGAGTCGGTTGCTTAGTAAGCAGTTTGGTAAAATCTAGAAAATTCTCTCCTCCTACCCCATCGGCTCCAAGCGCTCTTGGAAGCTGTAGGCAATACGAGCTAAACTTCACTAGCGCTGCAAACGATACAGGGAGGTAGCTTATACCACATGGCGATTCCTAAAGCCTACAGTGGTACAACAAAGAGGGTATACCGACACTTTTCTTTGGCAACCTAGACAGGATGCAAAGAACCTATGCCGACCCTCACTCCTAGCAGAGCCTGTGCCCTTTCTATATTTATTACTCCCAGCTTTTATAATCTGGCAAAGAGTATTCAAAAATGTGATGAGACTACAGACAATATCCTAAGAGCTATCCGATTTTGGAAGGGTTATGATATGAATTTTACCTAGAAAAGGAGCAAGTAGCTTTCCTTATTTTCCATTTTCATGCCAATTGCTAAGCTTTGCACTTTATGCATGCCAACATAGTTGCTGTCACTCAATTCATTCTTGAGCAGATGCCAGAAAGTTGCCGTTTCGACCCGGAAGATGGAGAAAAACTGCTCTCATTAAGGCCTTACCTTTATCCTCTAGAAGACAAACTTGTCAAAGGATTTTATGACCTTCTGTATAGTCATCCTCCAACGGCTTCTATTTTTGATCCAACGGAAAGAGAAAAAAGGGAATGGACGCTTAGAAATTGGTGGAGACGAACCTTAGATGGTCCCTTTGATCTACAATACTGGACCTGGCAAGCAGCGGTCGGAATTATTCACATTCGGAGAAAAGTCAAAAATCCAATGATGATAGGGATGTGGGGCTGGATATTGAATTTCATTGGGAAAGAAATTTCAAATTATCTTTCCTACAATGAATTTCTAAGCGCTACCGAAGTCTTGCACCGGCTGGCGGCAACAGCCCAAGCATTGACTGCCGAAAGTTATTTGCACCACTACCTTATTGCTCTTTCCCAAGCAACAGGTACAGAGCTGCAACTCCTTGACCGGCTTGTTCTTATTGAATTAGATCAGATCCAGGAAATTTTGTCCCAAAGACGCTGACTCATTGCTTAATGACCCTTTGATCTTAGATCCACTCAAGGGGAAGCATAGGAAGGAACAGGAGCACTAGAGAGAAGGCAGCTAGCAAAAGCAGCGATTCCCTCAGCTCTTCCAAGAAACCCAAGTTTTTCGTTGGTTGTTGCTTTAATCCCAATTTGGGAAGGATCGATTCCTAAGGACAAACTAATTTTTATTTTCATTTCATCGATAAAAGGGGACAGTTTTGGCTGTTCACAAATAACGACAGAGTCTATATTTTCAACTTTCCAATTTTCTTTCGAAAGCAGCTGGCTAATTTCATTTAAAAAAACTAAACTAGAAACGTCTTTCCATCTTTGCTCCGAATTAGGGAAAAAGAAGCCAATATCTCTTTTGCCAATAGCTCCAAGGATAGCATCCGCCATTGCATGAATCAACACGTCGCCATCTGAGTGTCCCAAAAGACCAAATTCAAAAGGTATTTCTACTCCACCAATAACCAGTTTTCTTCCTTTAACCAGCTTATGCACATCATATCCAATTCCTGTTCTGATCATGGTCATACATTAACGGATGCAAAAAAAATAAAAATCTATTTTTTTTTATTCTTTCCTTTGTTTTAATTTTTACGTGAGCGTTCATAAAATTGCTCTCATAGGGACGGGTCTACTTGGGCATAGCATAGCTGAAAGATGGCTCCTTACTAGCCACTCTCTTTTGGTTTACAACCGTACCGCTTCAAAAGCAATGGATCTTATCGCTCTTGGAGCAAAGTTGTGCAGCTCTGTCTCTGAAGCCATAGAAGCTGCCAATGCTATTTTCCTTGTCCTTTCTGATGCCACCGTTACTAAAAATCTCCTTTTTGAGTCTAACGTGCCAAGTGCTTTCCATGGAAAAACTTTCTTTCAAATGGGAACCATTAGCCCTGAGGAATCCGAAGAGCTAGCGCTCAAAATCCAAGAAAAAGGAGGGTCTTTTGTCGAACTACCTGTATTAGGGAGCAAAAACGAAGCAAAGAGTGGAACCCTTCTGTTAATGTTTGGAGGCAGTGAAGAAGAATACCACCGTTGGTATCCGCTTTTATCAGCGCTGGGTAAAGTTTTTTTTACAGGGGATCCAAGAAAAGCTGCTGTTTTGAAACTCGCCTTGAATCAACTTATTATTTCTTCTATTATTGCCTTTTCTACAAGCTTCTCCATGGTCTTAAAAGAAAGGATCGATCCTGAGCTATTTATGGAAATCCTCCGAAAAAGTAGTCTTTATTGTGCGACTTTCGATAAAAAACTGCCTCGAATTCTAAACAAAGATTATTCTTCAGCTAATTTTACTTTAAAGCTACTCTTAAAAGACTTAACATTATGCTTGAAGGAAACAGAAAAGCTTTCGATCCAATCGGAGCCTTTAAAAGCCTACGAAAAGCTTATCCGCAAGGCTATCGATCAAGGTTTTGAAAATTGCGATTATTCTTCTGTTTTCGAAGCCATTTATCAAATCCTATGAATAATCAATCCATGGAAATTCGAATAGAAAAAAATCCTACCCAGCAACGGCTAAAGGAACTTGGAATCAGTCATTGGCCGATATGGGAAAAAGAGGTTTCTAAATTCGACTGGCATTATCCAGAAGAAGAAACTTGTTATCTACTGGAAGGAGAAGCAATCATTTCTAGTGCCAATAATAAGCCCATTCGAATTGTTCAAGGCGATCTGGTCGTTTTTCCTAAAGGACTCTCTTGTCAGTGGGAAATAGTAAAAAAAGTAAAAAAACATTATAAAATCGGTTAGCTTCGATAGATTTTTTCTTAACATTGAGTATTGTTGAGTATTGACAGAAACATCGATAAAGTTTTTCTATCATCGATCTTCAGGCCCCATCATCTAGTCGGTTAGGATACGGCCCTCTCAAGGCCGGTGGACGGGTTCGAATCCCGTTGGGGCTATTTTTTCCTAACCAACTAATCAAGGAGAGGGAAAAGTAGGGAAAAAGTGCTTCCTTGCCCTAAGGTGGAATGGACCTCGACTTTGCCTCTGTGATTTTCCATAATTTTTTGGACAATCGCCAGCCCCAGTCCGGTTCCTTCCTTTTTCCGTGTGAGAAAAGGAACGAAAATGTCTTCAATTTCTGCTTGGGTCATTCCAGAACCTGTATCCTTTACTCGGATGGCTAAGTAAGGCTCGGCATCATTGTGTTGAATTTCAGCTATAATTTCCAACCTGCCTCCTTCTCCCATAGCTTGAATTGCATTGAGAATAAGATTGAGCACAGCCTGCTCAACTTGCGCTCTATCCGCTTTTAGGTTAGGGAGCAAGGGAGATATTTTGGTCTGCACCTCAATCCTCTGCCCCGCCAGTTTATGGCGTGAAAGAAGGAGGACGTCATCGATGATCTCTTCCACTTTCATTACTTCCAAAGCAGGCTCGGTGGACCTTCCAATAACAAGGACTTGGTCTACAATCCGATTGAGTTGACTCATCTTTTTTTCGAGGACCTCTAAATCCCTCTGAGAAACTGGATCTTCCTTGATTCTCATCTTAAGACTATGGAGAAGCATATGGATGACGGTCAGAGGATTTCTGATTTCATGAGCGATTTCCGCCGCAAGCAGTCCCAAGGAAAGCAATCTTTCTCCTTCCCTCAGGTTCTCTTCGGTTTGAACAATTCTTTCTAAAAGCCTAGCCTTGGCTAGGGCCACTGCGGAAAGATCAGCTAGGGTTTGGAGAAGTTGAATTTGACTGTTTGAAAATCGATGCGGAGTAGCGGTAAAAATGGCAAGAAGCCCTTGACACTCTTTGCCGAATACCAAAGGGACTGCTAAGAATGAGACCATTTCATTTTCCAAAGCAAACTCCGGACAATGCATCAAAGATTCTTCATGAATATCTTGAATGGCTAAGGGCTTGCATTTTTTAACGACGACTCCAAAAATCGATTCGCTTAACGAAATGACCATCTTCTCTTTTTTTATGTCTTCCTTATTGCTATCATAGGAAGCAATGAGAAGGAGCTCTGACTTTTCCCGATTCAGCAAAAATAGCTTGCCCTTATTCGCGTTCATAAAAAAGACCGCATTGCGAACCACTCCTTCTAAGGTTTTTTCTAAGTCTTCTTGAGAAACGATCGTTCGTCCAATCTCAATCAAGGTAGAAAGCTGCTTGGCCTGTTGACGCAATTTCTCTATTTCCCAGGCATAGGAAAGCCACTGTGCTGCTTCAGAAGCAATGGTTTCTAATTGCTTTTCGTGTTGTGGCCGATAATGACATTTTTCATGACTATCGACATTCAGCACCCCTACGATGGTTGACTGCCACTCGATCGGCACCGCCAGCTCGGAACGTATCCTTGGATCAATGGAAACATAACGCCAATCCTTTGAAACGTCGTCAATTCGCAGGGTCTTTCCAGAAGTTGCTACCCAGCCGGTAATCCCTTCCCCCACCCTAAGTTTCGTCTTTTTAGCTCTTCGCTTGAGCCCAAAGCTTGCTTCGATATCAAGAAAACCTGTATTTGGATTGAATAAGACAAAGGAGCCACTGTCAGATTGGGTGAGGTCAATGGCTATTTTTAAAAAATGCCGGATCACCCCTTGGACAGTAAGCAGTCGTTTGATTTTGTTTATGGACAACAGACTAGCTTTTTTGGCTGTCAAGACGTTGTTTTTATCCTCAGATGCACTTTTCATGTTCATGATTCTTTAGAACTAAATTCCGACAGCCTTTCGAATATTCCTTAAAATTTCCTTTATCTCTTCATCCTTAACTATTTTTTCCCCATTTTTGTTCACTATATAAAACGTATCTAAAGCGGCTCCTTTTTCGGTAGCGATTCGAGCTGAAACAATTTCTATGCCTAACGCTAAGAGCGCATTAGAGATTCTGTACAGAAGAGCTGGTTTATCAGGGGTTTGAATATCCAGGATAGTGTATTTTTTAGAGGAATCCTGATCGAAAGTAATGGAGGTAGGAAATTCTCCTTCGAAATCCTCTTTGATAATGGTCCTGTTTTTAGTAAGCTGCTCAGTAATATCAAATGATTCGCTAAGAAAGGCTTTTTCAAGGATTTTACAAAAAGCATTTTTGTACTGCTCTTTAGAAGCAAACTCCTTGTTGGAAGTGCACACTTTAAACACATCGAGGACAATGCCATCGTTGCGCGTATGGATATCAGCGCTTAAAATGGAAAGACCAAGAATAGAAAAACTGCCACAGATCCTAGAAAAAACTCCTAACCTATCCCATGTGACAATAATCACTTCAGAATGATCTAATTCGGGTTTATCGATCCACTTCACCACCGGGGCTAATACATTGGAACTGGAGTCAATTTGATTCATAAAGAAACGGTGAATGAGCTCGATATGAATAGAGATGGCTTCTTCGGAAAAAGTTTGAAAATACCGTAAAGGCAGATTATTAAAATGCGCTTCTACTTCTTCCTCGTCGATTCGAGAAGAAAGCCTCGCCTTCGTTTTTTCTTTTATCTGCTCGATCGATTTTCTCCGTTCGATAATAAACTCTTCTCTGTTAGCCAATGCTCGTGAGGTTTGATGATAAAGCTCCCACAAAAGCAGATTTTTCCAGCTTGTCCAATTTTTGGATTCCCCTGTCCCTTCTTGATCCGCAAACGTTAATAACAGGAGCATATCCAATCTTTGCTGAGAGCCGACCCGCCGAGCAAAATCTAAAATTGTTTCCTCATCCTCCAGATTTCGTCTGACGGCTATCTGTCCCATCAAAAGATGTTGGTCCACCAAAAAAACAAGATCGGAAAGCTCTTCAGCAGACAATCTGAGCCGTTTGGCTGCATTCATGGCATTGACCGCACTCAGTTCTTCATGATGCTTTCTTCGATTGGCTGCCCTGCCTGTATCGTGTAAAAGAATGGCCAAATAGAGTATAAAAGGATTCTGTAATTGATGAAACAAAGAGGCAAAGTTTTTATAAGGGGCTTCTTTTGCCCCAAGGAGGGAATCGATGACTTCGATAGCCTTCAGGGTATGCTCGTCAGCCGTATAGCGATGAAAGAACTCATGTTGGACAAGACAGCGTAAGGGGGCAAATTCTGGAAAAAGTTTTCCAAGTAATCCAATCTCATGCATTTGTCGACAGACTTCTCCAACCTGGCCTTTTCTGGAAAATATGAGCCGAATTAAATTCCGAACATCTCGACGACGCAAAAAATTGGCATGAATTAAATGCAACCTATTTTTAATCTGGATTTTTAAGGTAGGTCCTATTTTTAGTCCCCACCGTTGGATAAAAGAAAAGGCTTTGAGGATAAGTAGGGGATTTTCAGTCAATTTTTCTGGATTAACAACTTCCAGGCTATGGTTTTCTATAGCAAAAGAGCCAAAAGGCTTGCTCGTCCTCCCTTTAGAAAGAAAGCCTTTTTTTTGAGCAGCAATTGCCTGAGCAGTCGTATTGGCAATAAGATAAATTTGAAGCGCATGATCATAAAAGTGTCGCATGAACTCTTCGACCCGTGCCAAAATATCTTTTTGCGGATATCCTAAGGCCGTGGCAATTTTCCCCTGACTTCCTAAAGTCAAGAGATCAAATTTTCTTTTTTCTCGAAAATGGAGTTCTTCCCGAACCCGAAGCAAAAAATCATAGGCATTTTCTAATTTTTCCCAATCTTTTAGCTCCATCCATTTCTCGCTAACAATCTGTTCTTTTTGGGTGATCTTTTCTTTGACTCTAGCGATCCAAAAAAGACTTTGGTAATCTCGAAGGCCACCACAGCCCCATTTGATGTTAGGCTCCTGAACCAATACCGTCGCTCCATATTTCCTATGCTGTTCTTTGAGATCTTCCAAACGCCATTCGATGAACTCCTTTTCTTTCCCATTGATACAGGAAGGCTCAAAAATCCTTTGAAATCTTTCCCATAGCTGTTGTGAACCGCAAATCAAATCGGCATCAAGGAGAGCCGTCTTCGTTTGCAAATCTCGATTTGCCCAAGCAATAATTTCTTCTAGTTGATGGGTCGAATGTCCTACATCCAATCCTATATCCCACAAAAAATATAGAATCTTGTGGATTAATTCATAAATAACATCCTCTGCCCCTTTTTGAGGATCATACAAGAAGAGCAAATCGATGTCACTAGCTGGAGAAAGCTCTTTTCTTCCAAACCCACCTACCGCCACAAGCGCAACGGATGGCTCTTCAAAGGCCATAGGGGAAAAGAGTTGTTCTAAAGCCATTTCCCACATATGGGTCAATATGACCATGAAGAGTTCTGCCCGCTTCCTAGCAATCGATTTGCCGCTAGTCCCTAAAGCCCCCTCCATTCGCAAATGATGCAATTCTTTTTTAAGAAAATTTTTGTAAAACAAAACAAGATCCTTTGGCTTTTTCTTGCTTTGGATCAGTTCTTTTTCTATTTCCTTTAATGACTTATCGAATGAACTCATCTTCCTTTTGCAACGCTTAACTTTTCCATTATCATAACTCAACGACATACTCTTTACAAAGACTGCTCACAGAAAGAAATTAACATTATGATTCAACTTGGACTCAACATCGATCATGTTGCAACGCTCAGGCAGGCAAGGTATAAACATAACCCTTTTGCTTTTAATGCTGAGCCATCACCCCTCGAAGCTGCAAAAATAGCTCAGGATGCAGGAGCCCACTCTATCACAGCTCATCTGCGGGAGGACAGGCGGCATATTCAGCTAGAAGATATGCAACTTCTCCGCTCTGCGGTCAAACATTTGAATATGGAAATGGCTCCCATCTCCGAAATGGTCGAAATAGCCTTGCAGATTAAACCAGAGGAGGTTTGCTTGGTTCCAGAAAAAAGAGAAGAAGTTACAACCGAAGGCGGCCTGGATGTGGTTAGCCACCTCCCATCAATCAGGAAGGTGGTATCGGAACTTTCTCAAGCCAACATCATTGTCAGCCTTTTTATAGATCCCGATCCCGACCAGATAAAAGCCGCCAAGCAAACGGGCGCCCATTGTATTGAACTGCATACGGGCCAATATGCCATGGCTACTGATTTAGAATTCATCGAAAAAGAAATTGAAAAACATAAGCAATGCGCTTTGCTTGCCCATGAATTGCAGCTACAGGTTAATGCAGGCCATGGGCTAAACTATAAAAATGTTAGTCGATATATTCGTTCCGTTCCCTTCCTTCACACGCTCAACATTGGCCATGCGATTATTTCGGCAGCCCTCTTTTTAGGTCTTGAAAATGCTCTAAAGAAAATGCTTAGCTTGATCGAAAAAGCCGCTTAACTCATGGATATCATAGCCGTTGGAATCGATTTGGTGGAGAACAGTCGGATTGAATCGGTTTTAAGCCGTTTTGGGGACCGATTTTTAAAAAAGATTTATAGAGAATCCGAACTGGCCTATTGCTTTTCAATGGCCAATCCCATTCCTCATCTTTCAGTTCGATTTGCAGCAAAAGAGGCCGCGATCAAAGCTCTAGGAAGTCCTATCGCTTATTGGAAAGATATTGAAGTGCTTGCTAAGAAAAATCGAGCACCCCAACTTTTCTTTCATGGGGAAGTTCTTAAACTCTCTTCTTCAAAAGGCGTAAGCTCTACCTACATCAGCCTTTCTCATTGCCGTTCGACCAGTGCTGCCGTCGTCATTCTCACGGGTTGATCGGCCTTGAGATCTTCCCCCTATAGGAAACAACATTTAGACCTTCGTTTATTCCTTATAGAAGATCGCTTTGATCATTCCTTCCTTAAACTCATACAGCGCTTTAGCCGCAGCCACCTTTGCTTGCCAGCTTTTATCCATTGCCTCAACGTAATGTTCGGCCCCGTTCTCAAGTTCAGCTCCCCATTTGGCCCTTATTTTTTCTTTGAGGATTTCCTTAAAAACCTCTTCCCAAGCTTCACCGCTTGTCTCTTTATATCTGCTTAGAAGATACTCAATCAGATCTTCCTGTTTTTCACAGCAGGATTTCGTTGCGCTTTGACAATTTTCGCTCTTTTCCATGAAATATTCCTTCTTTCTTTTTTTTCTTTTTCGAATCGTTCCATGGACATAAGATTCCCATGAGCCGATTCTTCTTTTGAAATAGAGACTAGCCGATTTTCACTACAGAAACAAGAAGTTTAAAAAATGTATCGAGAGTGGTTTATGGCAGAGCCTTGCAACAAACTTTGGGACTTATTTTTTCACTAACCTCTTTGGGGAAGGATAGACGCAGGGACAACAACCCATGACTTGACAGAAGACCTTACTGAAATAACTCAGGCTTGAATAGCCAACAGCGAAAGCAGCTTCGGTAACATTATAATCGCCTCTTTTCAATAGCTCGGCAGCTTTTTCTATGCGCAAATTTCTAACATACACAGGAATAGACATTCCTGTTTCCTTAGAAAAAAGTCGACTTAAGTAAGAAGGACTTACTCCCAGATACCGAGCTAAATCAGAAAGCCGAATAGCGCTTGTGAAGTGTACTTTAAGATATTCTTTTGCCTTACTGACAATCAACTTATGAGCTGGAGAAAGCGGACAGATCTTTTCTTCCGTATGCATAGGCTCAAAGAGGACTTCTGCCGCTGCTTCCAAGGAAATAGCATGAGCATAAAGAGAGAGAGCTGGTTGAGAAAGAGTCCCAGACAAAAGAATTTCCAGACGTGATTCCAAAGAAAAGGAAATTTCATGAGGATTGCCGATTAACGGTTCTTCTCTTTTTCCCTCTAGCCAGGCTTTTACCGATGGCAAAAGCCATTCTTCCAATCCTTTAAGTTCCTGTGCCAGAGCATTTCTTGACCATTCCACTGTGACAAACTGCGCATATTCCCCGCCGATTCTTTCAGCGCGTAGGTCCTTATCTGTAAGCGCATAAAAACCTACCGTTCCAGGTCGAAACTCTACTTGTGCCTCCTCCGAATACACAATGCCATAGCCAAGCTTATTGATACAGATCTCAAGGCTGTTTCGATGAAAACTTCTCGACCAATCAAAAGAGCCATCAAGGCGTGATTCAACAATTTCTAAACTCCAACCCTGAGCATAGAAATTCCCAGCAATCTGCCTCCACCTTCCAGAAATATCTTTCCATGCCCCCGTTCAATTTTCGCTAAATTCATCGCTTTTTTTTTCTGCAAAATTAGAAACAGTGTCAACTTATTTTGATGCGGTATCCGCTGGATCTAAAATCATCAGCCGATACCCGATTCCAGGCTCTGTGAGGAGTAATTTTGGCTGCACAGAATTTTCCTCTATCTTTTCTCTTAGCCTGGCCATATACACTCGCAGATAATGGATCTGCTCAACTGAATGAGGCCCCCATATTTCCTGCAAAATCTGCCGGTGGGTCAACACCTTGCCGGCATGACGGATCAGTAGTCTTAAGATGCTATATTCCGTAGCCGTCAAATGAACCTCTTTTTTGTTAAAAAAGACCCGCCTGTGGACAAGATCGACTTCCAAGCCATCAGTCCGAAAAACTTGCAGGCATTCTTGAGGTTGTAGCCTTCGGAACAACACTCTCATTCTGGCCATTAGTTCTTCATCTCCAAAAGGTTTGGTTAAATAGTCATCAGCCCCACTATCCAAAGCCTGGACTTTCTCTTTTTCCTGATCCACTGCCGAAAGAACAAGAATAGGAACTTGGCTCCATTCCCTTATTCTTTGGATAACAGTGATTCCGCTTATATCTGGAAGTAATAAATCAAGGATGATGAGATCAGGCCTTCTCTGAGCTGCTTCCAATATTCCTTCTTCCCCTTTGGCAGCCACATAAACCCGATAGCCTTTTGTTTCAAGAATCAATCTTAACAATTTGAGCATTTGCGGCTCATCATCAATGACAAGTACAGCATGTGGCATCTGTCTTTCTTTATTCATCGCCTCTGACTGTTCAAACTTTTGAGGTTTCATCCTTTTGCGGCATTGGGAAGGTTTCTGGCACATTTTCTAAGGGGAGGATAATGGAAAAGACAGCACCTCCTTCCGGACGATTTTGAACCTGCACCTTTCCTCCATGCGCATCGACTACGCCTTTAACGATCGATAGCCCCAATCCTGTCCCTCCCGGAGGAGCGCCTGTGCCTCGATAAAACTTTTCAAAAATTCGGGTTAACATTTCAGGATCGATGCCGGGTCCTCTATCCGCCACCTGGAGAACCAAAGCATTTTTCTTTACTGAAACATTTAGTTCCACAGGGGAACCAGCGGGGGTGTGTATAGCAGCGTTGAGTAAAAGATTATTTAAAGCTTCTAACATCAACGAAAAATCGATCCGGACTAAGGGAATGCCCTGCTGAATGTTGACTGTAAGAGGTCTACCAGCCAACTCCTTTTCGGTTTCTTTTAAGGCAAGGTTGATTAAATCATGAATGTCAGTCCATTCTCTTTTCAATTTAAATCTACCAGATTCGATTCTTGCCATATCCAGTAGATTGCGCACCAGCCTATTGAGCCGAAATGTTGCGGATTTGATTTCTTCCAATAAAACTCGCTGATCCGTGCTGCTGATCAAGCGATCTTCCTTACTTAACGATTCGACCGCGGCTGTTATAACTGCTAGAGGCGTTCGCATTTCATGGGAAATGGAATTAAGAAACGTACGGCTCAGTCTTTCAGATTCGGCAACTACCCTAGCATGCTCGGCCAACTCAGCAAGCCTTTGCCGATCAATGACAAGAGCGATCTGATTAGCAAAAGCTTGAATGAGGCTTTTTTGATCGAAAGAAAGCGATTGGATCCCCGGAATGTTTATCCCAAGAACCCCTACGCATCCCTTATGCGTGGTCAGGGGAACATAATAGGCTTTGGACAGAGGCAGGTTTTCTGTAAACCTGCCTGCCGCTTTGCCATGTTCAAAAGCCCAATTGGCGACTCCTGCTTCCTTTTCTGTCACCTTTAAGGTACTTGCCCAATGGGGAAGACCAGAAAGCTTATTGTTATAAGGATTCACTAGAAAAACGGCCACTTCCGCTTGGAAAACGTGGGTTAGCTGCTCGACCACTTTTATAACAATCTCATCGAGTCCAGCCGCTTGAGAAAGTTCCTGACTGAGCATATAAAGAGCAGAAATTCTGGCTTCTCTTCTTCTCTCCGCTTTTTCTTGAGCTCTTAATCTAGCAATAAACTGACCTAAGACCAGAGCAACGACAAAATAAGTAAACACAACAAATCCGTTCTCAATACCCTGAATCCCCGTTACAAACCGAGGAGAAAGAAAAACATAATCCCAGATGATGGCACTTAATAAGGCCGCAACGAGGACGGGTCCTCTCCCAACAAAAAGCGCAATGATGACAATACCTAACAGATAAATCATTCCAATGGATCGGCTCCCAATCCATTGGTTCAACCATAAGCAAAGGAGCGTAATTGCTAGAATGACCAAGCAAGTTATTCCGTATTGAGAAAAACTGGATTGGGGGATAAGAGGAAAAGTTTTCGGCGCTTTTGCTACACTTTCATCATCTCCAACGATATGAATATCGATCTGGCCGCTTTCCCGCACCAATTTATGCAGTAATGATCTGCTTTTAAACCATTCGAGCAACCCCCTTCCTCTGGGTTTTCCCAAGACAATCTGCGTAATGTTTCGTTGTTTGGCAATGCGAATAATTCCACGAACTATATCCTCATCTGTCGTAGTAATGATTTCTGCCCCAAGTTCTTTGGCTAATTCAATGTTTTTTGAAAGTCTTTGTTGGTCCTCTTCTGAGAGCACCCTACTGGTCTCTACATAAACCGCATACCAAGGGCATTTTAAACTTTCTGCATGTCTTCTTGTCCATCTAATGAGCGTTTCTGATGAAGGGCTTGCACTGACGGCAACTAGCAGCCGGTGCGATATTTTCCAGGGCCCCAGTATATGCATAATCTGCATATATTCCTGGACGTCCTTTCCAGCCTTCTCCGCTGCTAATCTTAAGACAATTTCTCGAAGCGCCCTTAAGTTGCCTTCCTTGAAAAAATTCAAGGCTGCCGCCCTCGCTTGTTCGGGAATATAGACTTTGCCTTCTGCTAACCGTTTCAGGAGATCCTCTGGAGAAAGATCGACCAGTTCGATCTCAGCCATATCTACAATGCTATCGGGGACCTTTTCATAAATAGGGGCTCCTGTAATCTGACTGATCATGTCTGTGCGACTTTCAATGTGCTGCACATTGAGCGTGGTAAAAACATCTATTCCGGCATCGAGTATCTCTAGAACGTCTTGATAGCGCTTCAGATGCCTCATTCCCGGCGCATTGGTATGAGCTAATTCATCGACAAGCACAAGCTGGGGTTTTCTTTTGAGAATCGCATCTAAGTCCATCTCTTCTAGAAGAATATCCCTATAGTGAACGATTTTCCTAGGAATGATAGGGATCCCCTTGGTTAACTGCTCGGTTTCTTTTCGGCCATGGGTCTCTACAAAGCCGATCACAACGTCTTTGCCGTTATTTAATTCCACCTGCGCAGCTTGTAACATCGCATAGGTTTTCCCCACTCCAGGGCACATCCCTAAAAAAATTTTCAAGCTTCCCCGACGTTTCTCCCCCTCTTCCTTTTCTACTACCTCAAGCAAGGCGTCTGGATTGGGTCGATTTTCTATTTCCTCTTGCATTACTCAAAATAGAAGTTATGTATATGGTTCTATAAAATAAAATTGTTAATAAAGGTAAGTATGGAATTAATTCATTCCGATATAACCGTAACTCCAATTGATTTCTATTGATAGACAAATATCTTTATCGACTATTATAATACAGCAGCAATTAACAAGGGGCAATCACTATGGCACAATCTATTACATTAAAGGCTAACATAAGGAAAGCCGTCGGCAAGTCCGCTGTCAAAAAACTCAGAGCCAATGGACGGATCCCAGCTATTCTTTACGGAAAGAAATCCAATCTTCCTCTTGAGATCCCAGCAACAGAACTCAGAGACCTTTTTCATGGCAAAAGAGTGGAAAAAGTGCTTTTAAACCTAGAAATCATAGATACCGAAGAGAAAAAATCGACTCTGGCATTTCTTCAAGAAATCCAAATCCATCCGATTACCGATAAACTCATCCATTTGGATCTCCACGAGCTATCTTCGGATGAAAAGCTGCACGCAGAAATTGACCTTGTTTTTGTTGGAGAACCCCAAGCGTTAAAATCCGGCACTGCCAATCTAGATATTTCGCTGCGAAGACTCAAAATAAGCTGTTTTCCTAAAGATCTTCCCAATGCCATCCCGGTTTCTATAGAACAGTTGAAAATGGGGGAATCGCTTCACGTGGCGGATATTCCTTTGCCACCAGGAGTGGAGTGCCTCAATCCCAAAAATCAAGTGGTCCTCTCTTTGGTGGCAACTAAAGGAGAAGAAGAAATTGAAGCCCCGGCTGGAGAAGCTGCTGAACCGGAAGTCATTAAGGAAAAGAAGCCAAAAGCTGAAGAATCAAAAGGAGAATAAGCTGGCTCTCCTTCTTCAGTTGTATGGCCTACTTAAAGGAAATATGCCGTGTTTCGCATGGTGGTAGGGCTTGGAAATCCCGGAAAGGAATACGAGGATACCAGGCATAATATAGGGTGGAAAGTCGTAGAGGAGCTGGTAAAAAAAGAACGGCTTTCATTCGTTATAGATAAAAAGAGCTTGGCTAAAGTAGCTTTAAAAGAAGATCTTTGCTTTCTGCTCCCTCTAAGCTATATGAATTTGAGCGGTAAAGCCGTTGGAGCTTTTCTAAAAAAATGGAAATGCGATCCAAAAGAAATATTAGTTCTTCTCGACGATATTTCTTTACCTTTGGGAAAACTGCGATTTCGGTTTAAAGGCTCTTCTGGGGGGCATAAAGGATTGCAGTCTTTGATTGACGAACTGCATTCTGAAGAGATTCCAAGACTGCGTTTGGGCATAGGGCCCTTACCTGAAGGGGAAGAACTGGTTCATTATGTCTTGAAGCCTTTTAAGGAAGAAGAAAAGGAAAAAGTTAAGGAGATGATCCTAAAAGCAATAGATTTTTTTGATTGTTTACAAAAGGAAGGAGTTGAAATTGCCTTGAACAAATTTAGTTCGTAGAAGTATGTATTAATAAAAAAATGGAATGCTAGGGACAGTATCATGAATAGAACATATGATGCTTTATATATTCTCGATATCCAAGGGAAAGAAGAAGCGATCAAAGAACTTATCGAGCAGATTGAAAAAACGATAACGACTCTAGGAGGAAAGATCCTCAATATCCAAAAAATGGACAGAAGAAAATTTGAAAGGGTCGCTGGAAAAATTGATTCGGGTTATTACGTAAACTTCGGATTTGAAATACCTCCTCATTCTTTAAAAGAACTCGAAGCAAAATTAAGAATTAATCCTGCGATTTACAGACAATTTTACGTGAAAAGAGAACCGAGTCGTATTACTATTCAAAAGAATGATGTAGAGACGCTCTTGACTTAAGATCTTATGGCTGATTTAAATAAGGTTTACCTCATGGGAAATTTGACTAGGGATCCTGAATGTCGTTACACTCCCAAAGGGACCCCCGTAGGGGATATTTCTCTTGCGATTAACAGTTCGTATCGGGCCCAAGATGGCCAGGTAAAAGATGAAGTTTGTTTTGTAGAAGTTGTGATATGGGGTAGACAGGCAGAAACCTGTAAAGAATTCCTTCAAAAGGGCTCTTTGGTATTTGTCGAAGGAAGGTTGCAGATGGAGCAGTGGGAAACCAAGGAAGGAGAAAAAAGGACTCGGATGCGAGTCAGAGCCGATAGAATTCAGTTTTTGGGAAAGACTAAAGGAACGGGAAGTAATGCGGCAGGATCAGAATCTTCTCCTTCCAAAGCCGAAACGACCATTTCTCCCCCTGAAGAACAACAAATTAATGAAGATGATGTTCCCTTTTAGTTCTTGACAACAAGGACAGGGAAATAGAAAAAAAACCTTCCATTGCATAGGGTTTATTATGAATATAGAGGTCATTCTCAATAAAAAACTTGATAAAGTTGGTGCTGAAGGAGATCTAGTAACAGTCAAAGCTGGATATGCCAGGAATTATTTGATTCCTAAAGGATTGGCTACCCTGGCCACCTCGGCCACAAAATTGCAAGTCGAGCGGCTCAAAAAAATTCGAGCTGAAAGAGAAGAGAAGGAAAAAGAAGCGGCTTTGGAACTAGCTTCAAAAATTGGCTCTCTCCGACTGACCTTTAATCTGATTGGCGAAGAAAAAACCAAGAAAGTCTTCGGTGCCGTCACTTCTCAAGACATCTGTGAGAAGCTTGCCCAAGAGGGAATCGAGATAGACCGGAAAAAAATTTCTCTCGAAAGACCGCTTAAGGAATCTGGATTGCATGTTGTACCCGTTCATGTTCATCAAGAAGTTTTAGCTCAACTTCAGGTGGAGTTGGTCTTCCCAAAGAAAGAAACCGAAACGGAAACAACTGCTAGCCAAGAGAAAAAAAACGACAAAAAAAAGAAAAATAAAAAGGGAGCTCAAACAAAAAAGACTCAAACTAAGAAAGGTGAAACTTCTTCTTCCACATAGCAACATGCAGCCCTGCCGAAAACGGTTTTAATAAAAAAACTAACCCACTTTGCCTCTTTGCTATGGTGAATAGTTTGACGGGGATAGCAGGGAAAGGAAAGCTCTGTGAAACCCAATGCTTTTCTCTTTTTGTTTAAGCAAACCAGAGAAGAAGTTCTCCTTCGAGCGCTATTCCCCATTCTTTTCCTCTATTTGATAGGCCTCATAGAAGTATCTTTTAGCCAGTCCACTGCTGATGGTCTGAATCTACCTCCGCTGCCCTCCTCCATCGATTCACAGCCGCAACCTAAAGGATTGTCTCCTGAATCGAATCCACCTACAACAAATCCTGCAAACCAATCGAACCTCGCCCAAGAACAAAGAGAACAGTTGCTCCCATCGGCTCCTCGCCTTACCCCCCCACCCCACCCCAACCTCCTCCTGAGGAGGAACATCCTGTAGAGCAGGCTGAAAAGCCTGTCCCACAGGCAATACCAATCAAAAAAAAACCAAAAAAAATAGTTGGTCCTCCTAGTGGGGCTGAAAGCCAGAAGAAAGGACCAACAGTCAAAGAAATAGAGATCGTTTACGTCGGCCCCAAGTCCGTAAACCGGTCTATGATCCTTTCCAACATGCGCACAACGGTGGGACAACCCTATTCGGCAACAACCATCGAAGAAGATGTCAGAAATCTTTATGCCACTGGTCTCTTTACCAATTTGAGGATTACCACCGAAACAGTAGCCGAAGGAGTCAAGGTCATCGTTATCGTTCAACCTAAACCCCTAGTGAAAGAAGTCACCATTCAAGGAGCAAAACAAATCCCAGTAGAAAGGATCAGAAAACAAGTTAAAACAAAGATTGGGGATCCTTTAAGTGAGTTTCAAGTCTCAGCCGATGCTGAAAAAATCCGGGAGTATTATCAAAATCATGGATTTGGCAATGCTCAGGTGACTTATAAAATAGATGTCAACGAAGAATTTGGCCGTGCCATCGTCAGCTTTTCCATTTCCGAAGGAGAAAAGCAGTTTATCGTTATGGTTAATTTTGTTGGGAATAAAGCTTTCAGCAATGCCGAACTACAAAAACAGCTCAAAACGAAAAAAAAGAACATTCTGTCTTTTGTTAATAAATCAGGGATTTTTAAAGAAGACCAACTACAGGAAGACCTAAGAAAGCTCAAAGAATTTTACCAGGATCACGGCTATATCGATATGCAAATAAAAGATGTCAAAATTTCTACCCCAGAAAAAGAAAAAATGGTGGTAACCATCAGCATTTTTGAAGGCATCCAATACAAAGTGGGAACCATACAATTTCAAGGAAATGTCATTTATCCTAATTCGGATCTACTCGACAGCATCAAAATGAAAGAAGGCAGCGTCTTTTCTCCAAAAGGACTAGATGATGACATTAAAGCGATTCGTGATCTCTATGGCAAGCAAGGATATATTGATGCCGAAATAAAACCCGAACGACTAGCCAATATAGAAAATGGTAGGATTGATTTGCTTTTTAAAATCTCTGAAGGAAGCCAGGCCTACATAGATAAAATTATTATTCAGGGGAACAATCAGACCAAAGACAAGGTCATCCGCAGAGAGCTTGCCGTCACTCCAGGAGATGTGTATGACAGCGTTCGGGTGGAGGCAAGCAAGAAAAGATTAGAAAACCTCGGCTACTTTGAAAAAGTGGAAATAAATCCCCAAGACACCAACGTTCCCAACCGGAAAAACATGGTTATTTCTGTCCAGGAAAAAAGAACAGGAAATGTGACTTTTGGACTTGGATACAGCACCATTGAGAGCCTGCTTGGTTTTGTCGAGCTAAACCAAGGGAATTTTGACATCGCTAATCCCCCTTCCTTTACGGGTGCCGGTCAGAAATTCCGGTTTCGGTTGCAGCTAGGCATTTTTATGGAAAGTGCCATGCTTTCTTTCACTGAGCCGTGGTTTATGGATCAACCACTTATGGTTGGTTTCGATCTGTTTTTCAACCAACTTACCTATCTGCAGTTTTATAACGGCTTTAACGAAACCCAGTATGGCTTAGACTTGCGCTTGGCCAAACGACTCAATCAATGGTTTACCCTGTCGACCCGCTACGATTTTAATGTCTATGATCTGTGGGGCTACCTCCCAGAGGTAGAGAACATTCCCGTTTTTGCTCAGAACAGAGGATCGAGAACACAAAGCGATATCACCATGGATTTGATTTACGATAGCAGAGATAGCGTCTTTGTCACCAGACATGGTACCTTCCTGGATTTCAATATCTTAGGCGCTGGGGGGCCACTCCTAGGCCAAACAGACATTTACAGACTACAATTGGATATATCCCATTTTGAAAATTTCCCTCTATGGGATATTATCATGTGGAATCATCTCACTACAGGATTTGTCCAACAGTATGGGAAAAGCAGTTTCGTGCCCCTTTTTGATAGTTATTTTGTAGGTGGCCCTCGGTCATTGCGAGGATTCGATTATAATCTAGTCGGTCCTAATTACCTGCCTTTGGATTTCCCCATCGGGGGCCAAACCATGGCGGTTTGGAACTTAGAGTTTACTTTCCCTGTAGTCGATCGAGTCAGATTTGCGGTTTTCAATGATATGGGCTTTAATGCTGGATCCCTGATTGGACCCAATCAATATGTCCCTACTCCCTTTGTTGCTGGCCAAGGAATTAATATCGATGCCGATTATGGTTTTGGTTTAAGATTGTTTTTACCTATTGGCCCCCTACGATTGGACTATGGTATTCCTTATTTGAGACAGAGTTGGTTGAATAAAACGGGAAGGTTTTATTTTGATGTCGGCTATTCCTTTTAAGGAACGAAGCAAAGCAGCCTTTAGGAGCAAGCCGTTGGGATCTTCTCTAAAACTCTAAAGGAGAAGGGCGATCGCAATGGTTTGAGGATCGAAAACGAAAAGGATAGAAAATGATTTGACAAAACAAGAATTTTTATTTTTGATAATGGTTCTTAAAACTAAAAAAAGAATTGTCAATATGGGAAAAAGGAATTGCTTGTAAGCAGAAACAAATCCCATATATTTTCTAGCTGTAAACTATATTAAAAAAGGGGTAATTTAGAAGGGAAAAGATCTTAGAAAGAAAGCTTAAAACCTTCTAACTTAGCTATAGGATTTCCATTCATAATGAAGAAAAAATAAAAAGTCTATGAAACCATTTATCTATCTTACTACTATTCTATGTGCTTTATCCATTACATCTGGGTATTCTCAACAGGTATTGAAAATTGGCGTTGTTGATCTTCAAAAAGCTTTCAATGATTTTTATAAAACCAAAGAAGCCGATGCCGAAATGAAATCCAAAGTGGCTGCCTTCGAAAAGGAGCGGCAAGAAATGGCCAATGACTTAAACAAGGTTGGAGAAGAGGCCAAAAAAATGCACGATGCAGCTCAGGATAAGACTCTTTCTGAAGCGGCTCGGGCTGAAAAACAGAAGGCTTTCGAAGCAAAAGCTCAAGATTTCCAAGCCATGCAAAGGAAATTCCAAGAATTTCAATATGTCCGAACAAAGGAACTAGAAGACCGTTCCCAAAGGATCCGTCAAAACATTATCGATGATATCACCAAAGCGATTTTAGAAATCAGTAGCCGCGAAAAATTTACGCTCGTTTTTGATAAATCAGGTAAAAGCCTTAGTGGCACCAATGTCTTACTGTATTGTCAAGACGTTAAGGATATTACCGATGAAGTCATTCGAACAATAAATGCGACCAAACCTCAGCCAAAGGCTGCCTCTACATCTCCATGATCCCTTAGTAGGGGGGGAGGGTTGGGCTTTTTTGCTTCAAGGCTGGAGGAACCCATCCACTTTAAAGGAATCTAAAAGTGGTCTCTTATTCAGTTGGACAGTTAGCCGAGCTTGTTGGAGGCATTATTGAAGGAGATCCGGAGTTAAAGATTACAGGTGTCTCCGACATTTTTGATGCTACCAAAGGTCAAATCACCTTTTTAAGTAATCCAAGATATGAATCGGCCGTTGAAAAAACGAAAGCTTCGGCCATCGTTGTTTCAAAAAATTATAAGGGTTCAGCCCCTGCAACATTGATTCGGGTAGAATCCCCTTCCCTTGCCTTTTCAGCGATCATTTCCCTTTTCTGTCCAAAGCCTGTTGCCTATGCACCTGGCATCCATCCCACAGCCATTCTAGGCAAGGAGGTAGAAATCGGCAAGGAGGTAAGTATCCAACCCTATGCTGTGATCGAAGATGGCGTCAAGATAGGCGATAGGGTAACCATAGGGGCCTTCGTTTTTATTGGCAAAGAAAGTGTTATTGGAGACGATTCTTTTCTCTATCCTCATGTGACAGTACGAGAAAGAACGGTGCTGGGCAAAAGGGTGATTCTGCATTCAGGAGTCGTTGTCGGATCCGATGGATTTGGATATGAAAGAAAAAATGGAAAGCATGAAAAAATTCCACAAGTTGGGATAGTCCAAATCGACGATGATGTGGAAATTGGAGCCAATACTACGATCGATCGAGGCAGATTTGGGAAAACCTGGATTCAAGAAGGCTCTAAAATCGACAATCTTGTGCAGATTGCGCATAATGTCGTGATTGGCAAACATTCGATTATTGCCGCTCAGACAGGGATTTCTGGCAGTACTTCTCTCGGCAATCAAGTGACATTGGCTGGCCAAGTCGGCATCGCTGGGCATATTCATATTGGCGAGGGAGCCACCATCACGGCCCAATCTGGAGTAACCAAAGATGTCCCGCCTTATTCTGTTCTTTCAGGCCGTCATGCGCGACCAATACAGCTTACCCACAAACTAGAAGTTCTCTATAATCGGCTTCCTGAAATCTGGGAAAGACTCAAGAAATTGGAAAAACAACTGGGGAGGGAAGCCAAGCCCTCTGAGGCTGATCAAGACCTCTCAACCGAATAGGTTTCTTGAATATGAAAGCTTTTAATGTCGGATTGATTGGCCTAGGTAACGTTGGCTCTCGTGTATGGCATAACCTATTAACCCACAAAAAATTATTAGCAGAAAAATCAGGGAAAATTATTGAAATCAAGAGGGTTGCCCTCCGTTCGCTCCAAAAAGGATATAACTTAGGCATCCCTAAAGAGATCCTGACGACTGATTGGCAAGATATTGTCAACGATCCGGAGATTGAAGCGGTAGTAGAGTTAATCGGTGGGATTGATATTTCTTATGAAATTATTACAAGTGCCTTAAAAAAAGGAAAGGATGTCGTAACCGCTAACAAGGCCCTTCTGGCAAACCATGGGCAGCAGATAGCCAACCTTGCTTTTGAACAAAAAAGAAGGATTCTTTTTGAAGCCAGTGTAGCTGGAGGCATTCCTCTTCTACAGGCTATTCAAGATGGACTGGTAGCGAACCGATTTCTGATGATTGCTGGGATCGTCAATGGCACTTGCAATTATATTCTCACCGAGATGACAAGCCAGAAAAGTTCTTATGCTGAGGCTCTCAAGAAAGCCAAAGAACTTGGCTATGCGGAAGCAAATGAAAAACTAGATGTGAGCGGTGAAGACAGTGCGCATAAAGCAGCTATCCTCTGTGCCCTCTCCTATAGGTTCTGGCCTAAAGTCGAAGAAATTTATACAGCCGGTATTGAATCTGTGGATCCCATGGATATCCAGTATGCGGCGGATCTGGGATATGTTTTAAAACTGCTGGCCATTATAAAAAAACATCCCCATTCGAAAAAGGTTGAAATTCGGGTACATCCAACCTTACTTAAAAAAGATCATATTCTTAGTTCGGTTTCTGGAGCATTCAATGCCGTCATTGTGAAAGGAGATATAGTGGGCGATCAGTTATTCTATGGAAGGGGAGCAGGTGGGGATCCCACAGCCAGCGCCGTACTGAGCGATCTGGTAGAACTTGCAAGATATCCTTCGGATGCCTATCATGCAAGGATTTTCTTTTCCAGCACTGAGAGCGAATATAAGATTATGCCTATTTCGGAAATTATTTCCAGGTATTATGTCAGGCTTAATGTCGTCGATAAACCAGGGGTACTGGCGTCTATCGCTCAAATCCTTGGACGAAAGAATATTGGCATATCCTCTGTCGTTCAACCAGAGGTCTCAAACCTTTCCCAAGGCGTACCTCTTATTATCATGGTCCATGATGCCAAAGAAAAAGACTTTACAGAGGCTTGTGCCGAGATGTCTAAACTTCCTTTTCTTAAGGGAAACCCAGTGATATATAGAGTAGAGGATTTTCATGCTCAAAGTGAATAATGAAAGATCATGGCAGGGAATAATTAAGCAGTACCGGGATCGCCTTCCCGTATGCGCTAATTGCCCAGATATTACCCTTCTCGAAGGCAATACCCCCTTAATCCCTTCAACAAAACTTCCCCAGCTTTTTGGGAAAGGATTGAAAGTCTATTTTAAGTATGAAGGCCTCAATCCTACCGCCTCTTTTAAAGACCGAGGGATGGTGGTTGCCATCACCAAGGCTTTGGAACAAAATAAAAGAACGGTTATCTGCGCTAGCACCGGCAACACCGCCGCTTCAGCAGCCGCTTATGCGGCAAGAGCTGATTTAAAATGCTTTGTCTTTCTTCCACGTGGAAAGATCGCTTTAGGAAAACTCTCGCAGGCCGTTATGCATGGAGCAGAGATCGTGGAGATTGATGGATCCTTCGATGATACCATGCGAATGGTTATCAAACTAGCCGCGCTTAGACCGGAGATTGAACTAGTTAATTCCGTCAATCCAAGTCGGATTGAAGGACAAAAAACAGCAGCTTTTGAAATTTGTGATGCCTTAGGCGATGCTCCAGACATTCATATTCTGCCTGTAGGAAACGCCGGGAACATTACCGCCTATTGGAAAGGCTATAAAGAATATCATGAAAGCAAGCTTTCAAGCAAACTGCCTCAGATGCTCGGATTTCAAGCAGAAGGTGCGGCTCCTATTGTGAAAGGCAAAATCATAGAAAATCCAACGACGATTGCATCAGCTATACGAATCGGTAATCCAGCAAGTTGGAAAAAAGCTGTAGCAGCAGCCAGAGAATCCTCTGGAAAAATTGATTCCGTCACGGATTCTGAAATCATTGAAGCCTATAAGTTTCTGGCTACCAAAGAAGGCATTTTTGTCGAACCTGCCTCCGCTGTATCGCTTGCTGGTTTTTTGAAAATCTGTAAAGAAAATACCCTTGCTAAGAATACGACTGTGGTGATGACCCTCACAGGGCATGGCCTCAAAGACCCAGCTTTCTCTGAATCTTTCTTTAGTTCCTTCCCACACCACCAGATCCCTCCTTCGATTGATAAAGCCTTAGAAATTCTAGAAAATGCAAAAAAAAGAAACTAAAATTCGATTGAGAAAGATTACTTTTTCCTTTTATTCTTTTCTTATGGATTAGATGACTATTCCTCCCTACGAGGATTATTTATTGTTATTAATTCCATTATCTATTGTTTTTTTTACTTATGACGTTAACAGAAAAGATACTTGCAAAAGCTAGCAAAAGATCGAAAGTCTCTCCTGGAGATAATATTTGGGTGGAGACCGACATTCTCCTTACACATGATGTTTGTGGGCCCGGAACCATTGGCGTCTTTAAAAGGGAATTTGGGAAAAACGCCCGCGTGTGGAATCCTTACAAAATCGTGATCATGCCCGATCACTACATTTTTACTTCCGATTCTCTTTCCAATAGAAATGTGGACATTTTAAGAGCTTTTGCAAAAGAACAGGGCCTTCCCTATTTTTATGACGTCATTGATGATCCCAATGGGAACTGGAAATTTGATCCTCTTAAAGGGCCCCTACGACGTCAGTACGGAAGGCATTATGCTGGTGTTTGCCATACCGCGCTTCCTGAAAAAGGCCATGTCCGACCTGGAGAAGTGCTCTTTGGAACCGATAGCCATACATGCACAGCGGGGGCTTTCAACCAGTTCGCAACGGGAATCGGAAATACGGATGCAGGATTTGTAATGGGAACCGGAAAACTGCTCATCAAAGTTCCTCCAACTATCCAATTCTATCTTGATGGAGAACTTCCAAAAGGAGTCATGGCCAAAGACCTCATCCTTTACATCATTGGGGAAATTGGGTTTGATGGAGCTACTTACATGGCCATGCAGTTTGAAGGCCCAGGAGCCTTTTCCCTCTCGATCGAAGACAGAATGACGATGGCGAATATGGCCATAGAAGCAGGCGCTAAAAATGGGATATTCCCAGCAGATCAGAAAACTATCGACTATGTCAATCAGAGGATTTTAAAGAATGGCACCAAAAAAGAATTCGAAATCGTTGAGTTAGAAAAAAATCAAAAGTTCTTTGCTTCTTACTCGATCGATCTTTCTAAGATTGAACCGACTGTGGCAGCCCCACCTAATCCAGCTAATAGATTTAAGGCTAAAGAACTGGCTTCCGTAAAAATTGATCGCGCCTATCTCGGCTCTTGTACTGGAGGCAAGCTCACCGATTTTATTGCTTTTGCCTCGATTCTTAAAAACAATACGGTAAGCGTAGAAACTTTCGCCGTACCTTCTACCCCAGAAATCGTCGATCAACTCCACAAAATAGAGATGGAAGGACAAAGCCTGTGGGAAATATTAGTTCAGGCAGGAGTGAAAATTACAGAAAATCCCTCCTGTGCAGCCTGTCTGGGGGACCAATGGACACCTTTGGGAGGGTTAATAAGCCGCTGGTGTGTATTTCTTCGACAAACAGAAATTTTCCTGGGCGGATGGGAGATAAAGCTTCCCTTGTTTATTTGGCTTCTCCAATGACGGTGGCGGCTTCCGCCATTAAAGGAAAAATTACGGATCCTAGAGAATTTCTCTAACTTCTTTTTGTTGAAAATCAGGAGATAATAAAAGGATGGGAAGGTGGATTTCGAAAATAAAAAAATGGAACTGGCCTCTAATCCTTCTGCCTATTATGGCATTTACTTTCCTCTCTTGTTCCTCGACCATTGGAGGGTATGAATATAATTTAGTGACTAAGGAAAAGACTCCTTTTTATACTCAAGGGCCCGGAGAAGAAGTGCCCGATAGTTATCTAGAAAAAGGGACACGGTTAAAACTGCTTGGCTCCACAGGCGAAGGGTTCGTTCGGGTAGAAACCACGCGGGGCAAAAAAGGATTTGTTCCTGTATCCTATCTTGAAAAGCAAGATGCTTATTATGGCGCTCCTTCAAGCAGTTTTGGTCCAAATTGGTAACAAGGGGTCTTAAGAAAATACATTTTCTAATTACACTTTGCCATTTATAATAATAAGCACTGGACAGATGCCGGAGTGGTTGATCGGGCACGCCTGGAGAGCGTGTAGTCGGCTAAACCGACTCGAGGGTTCGAATCCCTCTCTGTCCGCTTTGTTTCCTTGATCGTAGCTAGGAAAACCTTTGTGCCTTACGACAGCAACAAGCTTTACTTAGGGTTATCATGGGCGGAAGCAAAAAAACGGTTGTTAGCAGAGGGTCCTAATACTCCCCCTGAAAAGAAAGAATCCCCTTTATTCCTGTTTCTTTCGAAATTTTGGGCTCCTGTTCCATGGATGCTTGAAATAACGATTCTTTTAGAAATCCTTCTCCACCGAATTCATGATGGGATCGCTATTGCTGGATTCCTTGTTTGTTCCTCTATGCTTTCTTTTTTGCAAGAGTACCGTTCGAAACGTGCCCTGCGTTCCCTGCTCCATAAACTTTCTCCTAACGTTCGAGTACTCAGAGATGGCGTATGGACAACAATCCCTGCAAAAGAACTGGTTCGTGGGGATCTTGTCCTTTTACGCAGCGGGGATATTGTCCCTGCCGATCTGCAACTCATCGATGGAGAAATAGAAGTCAATGAATCAGCAATAACTGGTGAGTCTCTCCCACGTACCGTTCACCCAGAAGAAAGGCTTTTAAGCGGTTCTTTTGTGGAAGCAGGACAAGCGCGTGGCATTGTCATTGCAACAGGAGCAAAAACCCACTTTGGGAAAACCACTCAGTTGATTGAAATTGCCTCTCCCCCAAGTGAAGCACAAAAAGTCATATTCAATATCGTTAAAGCATTGGTCTATGTAGATAGTCTGCTCATCGCATTAATTTTTCTTTATGGAATTATAAAGATGGCTCCCCTATCCTTTCTCTTACCTTATGCCCTTGTTATTCTTATTGCCTCTGTTCCTGTTACTTTGCCTTCTGTTTTCACTCTGGCTACAGCCCTAGGCTCAAAAGAGCTTGCAGAAAAAGGCGTGCTCTGTACCAAACTTTCTGCTCTAGAAGACGCCTCAACTATGGACGTTTTGCTTGTAGACAAAACCGGAACGTTGACGTGTAATGAACTCAAGCTTCAGATTTTAAAGCCCTTTGCTCCCTGTTCAGAGCAAAATCTCCTGCTTTTTGCTGCGCTTTGTTCCGATCCGCTGGGAGAAAATCCTATCGATAAAGCTATCCTTGAAAAAGTAGACGAACTTCATTTGTCTACCAAAGAACTTGGTCTGGACTTTCTACACTATATTCCCGCAGATCCTAAGACTAAAATGGCTAAGGCTATATACAAAGATAAAGAAGGAAGGCAGTGCATAGTCCTCAAAGGATCTGTTCCTACCGTACTAAAAACGATAGGGATCAATGCTACAGAAGTACTGGATCAAGCAAAAACACTTGAGGCCGATGGCTCACGCATCCTTGCCGTTGCCTATGGTTCTCCTGCTGCCCATACGCTGCTAGGGCTTATCGGTTTTTCGGATCCACTGAGGACGGATGCAAAAGAATTAATCGCAAAGATTCAATGGCTCGGTATCAAAGTGGTTATGGTCACTGGAGATCAGGAATACACTGCGAAATCCATAGGAAAACAAGTGGGTATTGGAGAACATTCGATTACCTTATCCGATTCCTCAGCTATTGATCCGCAACAAATTGAGAACTACGACATTATAGCTGGGGTCTTCCCTGAGGATAAATATAGAATTGTTCAGGCATTTCAAAAGAAAAACCATGTGACAGGAATGACAGGCGATGGCGTCAATGATGCCCCAGCGCTGCGACAAGCCCAAGTAGGAATAGCCGTTGCTAACGCTGTCGATATCGCAAAATCCGCTGCTAGCCTTATTCTTACCAATCCAGGCCTGATGGATATCATTCCGGCAATCCTGCTCAGCCGTGCTATTTTCGAAAGGATCCTTACTTATATCCTCAACAAAATGGTCAAAACGGTAGAAGTAGCGTTCTTTATGACGCTAGGACTAATCGTTGGAAATACTTTTGTATTGAATCCATTTCTTGGTGTTCTTCTTGTCCTTTATAATGATGTGCTCACGCTTTCCCTAGTGACAGATAGAGTAAAACCATCCAATCGGATCCGAAAATGGCCAATCCGATCGATCGTTATTGCAGGGACAACGATCGGTAGTATGCTGCTATTCTTTTCTTTCAGCCTTTTTTTGGTAGCTAAATATACTTTAAAGCTGGATCCATCTCATCTCCAATCCCTTAGTTTCATCCTTCTCGTATTGGAAGGGCAAGCTACCCTCTACCTGGTCAGAGAACGACGCAACTGGTGGCATTCCCTTCCAAGCCCCTGGATGATAGTTACCTCGACCATGGTGCTCTTAGGCCTAACGTTCCAGGCTACAAAGGGAATTGGCATGGAAAGCATTGGATTTGCTTCGCTCATGGCTATTGTCATAGCCACTTTCCTCTATTTCTTCATGCTAGATTTTTTTAAAGTTTGGCTGTTCCGAAGACTTCATCTTTAGCAATAGCCTATATCTTTGGGAATCTCCATGGGATTATCGCCTCCGCTCAGGATATTCTCCTAGAACATCCAACAGTCCAAGGACCTCGTTTGCTTAAATTGCGCTTATTATCCAACCATAATAGGGATTATTGACTACCTGGAAAGCCCTATTAGGACAGGCATAGCGGCAAAGCCCAGGCGCTATAGTAGGCAGCTTGTCATCGTATCCGAGCAGCAGACTGTCTTCGGTCTGTGGTTGGAAGAACGAAGCGTTGAGGCTGAAAGATCTGGAAAAAGAACTGCCCGCAACGTGGCGGCAGTCCACGACTGCGACCCGAACGCAGCGCTCAACCTCAAACGGCTGGCAACCGTAACTGCCCTACCCCGTGACAAGTCCACCCGGTAACGTTGGCGCTGCGGCAGAGAGAGGCTCTGCTGTAGTCGGGAAAGTCAGGCCTGTCAGACACGAAGGCGCTCAGAGCAAGACGCATCGGAGCAGGAAGCAAACTGTGCGCACGATTGCGAATGTTTTTAATAGCAGAAACACCCAGAAGTCTTACAAAAAGAAAAGCAAGGGGATAAGCCAAAGAAGAAAGAAGGAGGTTTCACCCAAGAAAAGTGGTACGCCTCTTAGGATTTTACCAGCCTAAAGCATTTCGATTCAAATAAGCATAGAGTAGTTTCAGACTCCAATGGCAAAGTTGATCACGAACTCCAACTCCGACATCCCTGCCTACTTTGGTATACCCACACACAAGCTCTATACTTTAGGCCTATATTCCTTCCATTCAGAACCAAGAGACATTTTTTGCCGTTGGTTGTAGAACTGCTGCTATCCCGCAATGTCCAGGATTATCTTTACCTTCAAGAGCCGCAACAGGCAAAGGCCGAATGTTCTCCACAATGACTGCATAGAAAAAGCTGCTTGTGGGTTTTTGTCTCTTTTGAATGGATCAAACCTTTGCATAATCCCGGGCAATTCTGCCATTGACTAGAATCAAACCATGAAAGATGCTCCTTGCTAGCTTTTCTAACTATTGTCATCCAAACCCCTTTGCATTTCCCACAAATCATAGCAAAGGTCTTCCCAGGCGGAATGGCTTTAGCTTCTTCATAACTGTTAAGAATAGTTAGCCTTTCTCCTTTAGAGGTTTGAACTATAGTACTTTGTCCAATGGTAGAGGATAGAAAATACAAAAAAAATAGAAAGAATAACCCCTTGTGCATAATGCGGTTTTTTTTCTCTATTAAAGCAGAATATGGGCCAATTTTTTTTAAAGATAATCTTCTTGGGAAATCGACGTCGACTCCCTTTTGCCCAAAATTTCTGCTTGCGCGATCACCATTTCCTTCGAACCATCGAACCGGTATCCATTACAATTGGGGCAAAATACAGCTTTCTTCGCCACAATTGAGCCACAACTTTCACACACTTTAAATTCTTGTGGAGAGGCAATAATCCTTGCTGCCTTTTTTGCTCTATCTTCTAATGGTTCTTTCACAGCTTTAAAATACAATTCTAATAGCCAGATACAACGTTGAACTAAAAAAAAAATAATCGATCGCCTTGCAGAGTCTTTTCCACCTCTTGCCATCCAATCTGGAAGGATCCATCCCTACAGGCCTTTAACTGACCCCAACCTCTTGTGCATGCTAACTAAGAGATTCAGATCCCCACCAACTTTTCCTGTCTATAACCCTGCTCAACTATTCAATCAAATAGAAAAAGATGAAGAACAAGCCCTTTGCTATCCCCCCTTTTAAAGGGGACAAGCCTCCTTGGAATAAAAAACTGATTGACTCTCCCCCCCTCCCCCCCCCAGTAGATCGCTGTAAGCCCACAACTAAAAGATCCTATGTACTAGCCCCTTTCACAATCATTCTTCAGGTTTATTTTTCTCAACATGTAATATATTTTTTGTAGGATCCATGGCTGTTAATAAAAGAGAACGTAAACTTGGATAATCATTAAAGTAGTGTGCTCTTATTATTGGATCATTCCTACTTATACAACCTTTGATACCTTCTTCTATACAAAGAAAAAAACTACCTCCATAAAATGTTTGATCTCTATGATCACTATACATATATTCAATGTGACACTTTCTACTACATATCCCAAAAAAAACATCTATTAACTCATCAACTCTAACGATTGCTTTTCTCTCTACCTCATCCTTCAATCTACCTGCTAGTTCTCTTTTCGCTTTTTCCCTAATATAACGATTTAAGGAAGAAATAAAATAAAATGGAGTCACTTTGTTGAATGATTCATCCTTCTCAGTACGCAACCACTCGATTGGAGAAGTCTCATCAGGAATTGATGCTAAAATGATGAGCTTGCTCCAAAAACCATTGCTATACGCTAAAAAATCCTTGTAAAATTGAGGGATAGAGACTCCGAATTCTCCGTAAAAATTTCTATCAGCTTTTTCTATTGCCGAAGGGCTTGCTGGTGGCAGAAAACAGCCTTCTAAAGCATATCTGCTTTTCCTATGCGCATGTAAACAAGCTATGAGCTTCGGATCCAAACTTTTTTGTGCGTGTTTTAAATTATAAAAAATGAATTCTACCTCTGCTTTTATTAACGAATACAAATCTTCATAACTCTCCCTATCCTTTGTTGGATTGATGAAATTACACAGTCCTCCTTTATTGTAGACCGTATAGTAAAGGCCCGAAGAACTATCGTAGAGATATCTCCGAGCTAGACTTAAAGATTCGCCTAAAAGTAGCTTATGGTCATAAAGCCCTTTATAATGCGTTCTTACATACTGATTACGTGTAACAAAATAAAAAAAGTTACTTTCCTTTGGATCTTCTTCCCTTAACCACGGAAGAGAAGATTGACTGTCAATTACTGGATAAAAATAACCCAATCCAAAACTAAACCCATTGGCATAAGCCAAAAGATCCTTGTATACCTCTGGAATTGCCACTCCAAATTCCTTTTGGCTTATTTTATCGGCTTCTTCTATCGCTTGCGGAGAAGCAGGTGGATTGAATACAATATAAGGCTCTTCTGCTTCATAAGAACGAAGCGTTTCCAATAACGTATATAATTGGTGATCTAAACTCATTTTCTTTTACCTTTCTATCCAACATTCATGTTAACGAAAACTGAAACAAAACCATGCGTTCGTTGGCGCATGCATTTTGGAGTCTTCATGCAAAAAGTTCTTCAGACTTTTCTTTTCTAAGCAAGCCTCAAAAACTTTTCTTTTTTCTATTAATAATAGTGCAAGAGAAAAAGAAATGAGCAGAAAGAGGCTTTTTATTTTTTCTTTTTTTATTTTTCTTTTTTTTACCATCCCTGCCTACTCTCAACAACCAGGTGGCTATCAACCCAATGGGTCTCTATCAGGGATCGATCCAAGTCTTGGTCCTCTTATCCAAAAAGTTTTTCAGTTTGGTCAGCAAGCTAGAGAAGAAGGCGAACAGATTGCAGTAAGCATCGCCCCTTTTTTATTTTTCATGGCAGCAGCCGTCGGAGGGTTTCGAGTGGCCTTCGGAAGACCCATTATCGATGAACTCATCGATTATACCATTCATGCAGTCGTGATTTGGATCGTTGTGTATGCACAATTTCCTCAGCACCTTATTGATGCCGCCAGGCAAGCCTTGATTCAAGGAGGACTCAACTGGGGAAAACAAATCGCTAACCTTGCCTTTGATCCACCTGCAGGGAGTACCCCAACCCAATGGTGGATATGTTGGATCCATGTGCCTCCGTCCAGTGGAGTTGGAGCTGTGGCTTCACCAGGAGGAGTGTGTCCGGGCAATATAGCCGATTTTAAATTTGGACCGATCTTTGTAAGCCGCATGTTTGGACTGGCCAATAACTTGGCGATCTTTAATCCAGTGGTATACAAATATCTCAATCAAGCCTTTCAGGGACTTCTTTCATGGATGGCTATGATGCCAAATGATATCAGTCCAGTTGCTTCTCAAACCGTAACTGCCATGCAGATCTGGGCGATACCCCTTATGACTTCTATCGGCTGGGTTTTTGCTCTTGTTTTAACAGCCGCTCTCCTTTGCATTGGAGCGATATTCACTATCATTTTTAGTCAGATCATATTGCTTGGGGGTAGTGAGGCAGCCTATCAAGCCTTGACTGGGTTTGGGATTGCTCTGGTACCACTGACTTTTTTTGCTTCCTTCCGGGGTCTCTGGAGGCCAATGCTTATAGGCCTAGTCGCCGTATCAATCGTTCCGCCCCTCTACTGTATCCTAGCCGGACTTGGGTATATGATGGCTGACATTATTTTTAATACCCTCTTTGGCATTAGTGTCAGCGGAGACATGGGCTTTGTAGCTGGTGCCACAACTCTAGGAGCGATGGTTCCTATGATCATTGAAGCGACTATCGGCTGGCCGATTAACGGACTTAGCCTTTCCAACCTTTTTGGAGGCAGCGGAGGCGGCTTTTCAAGCCTCTTACAAGTCTTTCTCCAATCCATTCTTACCAATAACGGGGCTCCAGGAGGTATTCCGATTCAGCAATGCCTTGAACAAGGTGCTTCGGCTAAAAGTTCCTTTTTGTGTGCGGTGGTCTATACTATTCTAGGGTTTTTACAGGCTTCA